>JALGVA010000003.1 GCA_029820295.1 Candidatus Zipacnadia bacterium | reverse complement strand
CAGCGCCGCCAGTGACTGCGGGGCGTGCGCCGGGCCGGGCGTGATGATCGCGACCAGGTCGGGCTTCACGGCGTCGAGCATCTGATCGAAGTCGGCGAAGCCCGCGATGCCTGAGTGCTCCTCGAGCTTCTGTGGGCGCGGGTCGCAGACCGCGACCACCTCGCAGTACTCGTTCTCCTGCAGGAGCTTGACGAAGGTCGCGCCACGGTTGAGGCCGGCGACTGCACAGCGCAGCATCACGTCGATCACCTTCCGGAATCAAATGAGCACGGCAGTCTGCGTCCGCAGCCGCCATCCCTCATGCAGCGACGGTTCTGATGGCGCACGGGCGAGGACGCCGGTCGCACAGGACACGGCCGCTACTGCAGGATCAGCCATCCGCGCGACTGCAGGTCCCAGTTGGCGCTGGAGGTCGGGAACCAGTTCGAGATCTCCAGGTACTCGCGGTCGCCGATGACGTTGCGCACGAAGTTCATCTTCAGCAGGCTGGTCTCCGACGCGTCCACGCCGATCTCGGCCAGCGGCACCGAGAACTCCAGCGTCCAGCCCTCGCCGGGCTGCCGCTGCGCAGACGCGATGATGTCGCCGTTCCAGGTGGCGTCCTTGTGCAGGGCGTCGTAGATGTTCGGCGTCTCCTCGCTGTTGACGATCACCTGGAAGAAGTCATCGGGGTCGGTGGCATCGGGCGAGTTGAGCAGCAGCTCCACTGAGTCGTCGCTCCAGACGCGCCCATCGCGGCCGGCGGAGCCGACATAGTACTGCTCCTTCTCCTGCTCGCAGCGCGCCGCGACGTAGAGCCGCTGCCCGTCGTGTACCATGCGGAAGGTCGTGACGTACTGTGCCGGGTTGCCCTTCTGCAGCACGAAGAAGCCGCTGTAGCTCGGCACCGGCTGCCCATCGACAGCCTGCCAGATAGCGTCGCTCAGATCACCGTCGATGGTCGGTGGCGTACCGGTGCGCAGAGCCATGGCGACACGGCCGGCCGAGAAGGCGACCTCGTCGAGCAACGCCTTCTCGCCCTGCGACAGCTCGCGCCCGCCCAGCGCCTCGCGCGCGACGTTCGTAAGCTGCGTGGCCACACCCTCGGGCGTGAGCGTGCCCGCCTGCTGCGCCCGCCGCATGGCCTCATCCGACAGCGTCCCGGCCAGCAGCGCCTTGGCCTCGGTGTAGGCGCCGTACACCCGCTCGACCGGCTTGGTGACCTGCCACGGCTCGATGCCGCGCCACTGCATGTACAGGTCGAGGTCCCAGTGAGGCCCGGTTACGCTCGCCAGCGCCGCCAGCGCCTCGCCCATGGTCGCCACGTCGCGGGCCCTCGGCAGCGCCTGCTGCGCGGCGTGGTAGCGGCCCGAGAGGATGCGCGTGACGCCGAGGCTGTCGGCGAACCAGCGTACGCGGCGCCTGGTATCATCGGTCGTCGCGGCGGCGAGCGCCTCGTCGAGGATCGCCTGCGCCTGCTCGATTCGCTCGGGGGGCCACTCAAGGAACTGCTCGGGGCTGCGGAAGAACCACCAGCGCGCCTTCCCGGTCTCAGGGTCGGTCACCCGCGCGCCCTCGCGGCCGATCTCCTCACACAGGTCGATATAGCGGCGCATCGGCTCGGCGGCCTCGGCGAACATCCCGGTGGCGAAGCGATCGAGCAGCGCCTCGGTGTCGCGCTGCGGGTCCCACAGCAGCTTGCTGAAGACCCAGACCTTCCAGCCGTCGAGGCCCCAGTTGGGGTAGACCTCGCTGTAGCAGGCGCGCGCGCCGTTGTCATACGCATGGCGCAGGGCGGCGGCGAGGTAGTCCGTATGGGCCTCCGGGATCGAGAAGCCCGAGCCGAAGTACCACTCGTAGATGCCCATCTGGCGGGTGATGCGCCCCCACTGCTCGATGTCGGCCCGGCGCTCGGCGAGGGCCTCGGGGTCGCGGTAGACCGCGGGCAGGCTGACGTAGAACGGCATGATGTTCGGCTCGACCGTCATGCCCTCGTAGGGTGACTTTGAGTAGGAGTACGCCAGCGTGCCGATGATGCGGTCGGGGTGGGTCTGCGCCACCTCGGCGGCGATACGGTTGGCGAACTGCCAGAACAGGCGCGAGCGGTTCTCCTCCTCGCCCTCGACGCCCACGTTTTCGGACAGCGCCAGGCAGTCCGGGCAGTTGCAGTAGCCGCCGCCATCGTTGGGGGCGATCGACACGGAGTTGAGCGTCGGGTCGGCGTCAAACTGCGCGCGGATGTTGGCGATGATCTGGTTGATGGCGCCCTCGCTGGTCATGCACGGCTGCCAGCCTGAGGACGAGTTGGTCTTCGGCGGCCGGCGCTCCCCGTCGATGAGCGGGAACCAGTCGGGATGCTCGGCGCCGTAGACCTCCGGGTCGAGCAGCCGGTAGAGGTTGTGGTGGAACTGGTAGCGCCCGCGGATGCGATTGCGGTTCTCCCACTCGACCGAGATCGGCCGGCCCGAGATGCCGCGCCGGTTCGCGGTGTGGGTGCCCGAGAACCTGCGCATCAGGAAGGCGGGCTGCTGCACATCGTCGATGGCATCGAAGACCAGACGCTCGCGGCGCGGGATGACCTCCCCGATCTCACCGGGCAGGTACCAGCCGACGCCGCAGTGGTCCTCGAGGAAGGCATAGACCGCGAACTCCGTGGAGTGCACCTGCGGGCCGGCGAGGACGAGGTCGCCGTTCATGCCCCGAATGATGAAGCCGTCCTGGTCGAGGGCGGCGATCTCCTCGCCGAAGGCCGCTTCCACGGCCTGCGTGCGTCCGACGTGGATGGTGTGGGCGATCTCCGGCGCACCCGCAACCCACGACTGCTCGCCGGTGGCCACGTCGTAGCGACGGTACCGCTCCTCGCCCTCGGTCATCACATCGAGGCCGCGCCCGGTCATCTTGGCAATCACGCGAGCAAGCTCGTTGGCGGCGAGCAGGTTGCCGGCGCGCTCGCCGGGCGCGCACAGGATGGTGGCCTTCGCGGCGCCATCGACGACGACGGCGGAGGTGTCCTGGGCCCAGGCGGGGGCGAGGAACGTCAGCGGGATGAGGACGAGGGCAGGACGGGTCATGGTTCGTCCCTCCTGACAGTGCGGCCGGGGAACAGGCCCGCACGACTCGCGGACTGCCGGCCTCCCCTTGGGACCGCTGCGCGGTCTCTTCCTCCTCCGTTCCGGAGGGGGTAACGGCGGCGGGAGGACCACCATCGAGTCAGTCATCCAGCTCGAACAACTTGATCGCGTTCTCGCGCGCGACCTTGTTGAAGACGGTCTCGCTGATCTTGCCGGTGTCGCGCCAGTTGATCAGCAGGTCGATCATGGGCAGCGGCTGCTCGGGGCCGCACAGGTCGGTGCCGTAGAGCAGCCGGTCCTGGAACTCCGTGACGAACTTCGGGCCGTAGTCGGGATCGCGCGACAGGGCGTTGTGGGGCGTGGCGTCGGACAGATCGCCGTAGAGGTTCGGGTAGCGGCGCATGAGCTTGGGCACGACGCCCTCCTCGCGGATCGGGCCGGAGGGGAGGATGCCGATCTGGTGGCCGCGCGGGCCGAAGATGATGGCGCGCTCCCCCGGCGTCTCCAGCTTCGCGATCTCCGACCAGAACGTGGGCCCGTGGCCGAGGATCTTCAGCTTCGGGAAGCCCTGCAGCGTGTGCTCGAGCTGCGGCAGCCCCGGGTCGTCCTGGAGGCCGAAGTCGCCGCGGGTCTGATCCGAGCCGTCGAAGGTGACCGGCAGTCCCACGTCCTCGGCGTGGCGGAACAGGTTCTGCACGAACGGGTCGAGCATGGGCAGGTTGCACATGACCTCGCCCAGGCCCTTGCAGCCCGCGTCCTTGTAGTGGGCCAGCACCTTGCCCAGTGGCGCGTCGGGCGAGTTGGTGAGCACCCGCGGGTCGATGTTGCAGAACGGGAACAGCCGATCGGGGTACTGGGCGCACATCTCGAGGATGTCCTCGTTCGCCTGCGGGAAGTACACCTCGGGGCTCACGATGGGCAACAGGGCGCCGCGCTCGATGCCCTCGCGGTCGTAGCGCTCGATGACCTGCTCTGCCGTGCAGAACTGGCACACGAACGGCGGCGTGATGCGATAGGCGTGGCAGTGACAATCGATGAACATGGTGCGCTCCTCTCGGTGCGGTGCTCTGCGCCTGCCCTACAACTGCGCCAGCACCTCCGCCGCGGTCTGCTCGTAGATCGCCTGCCACTCCGGGGCCAGCAGGCACTCGGTCACCTCGTAGCCGCCCATCGGGTACTCGTCCGCCGGCGGGCCGTAGTGCATGTAGCCGTTGGAGAACGCGGCCATGAAGGTGTACCGATGCGGCGAGGCGCTCTTGACGTTCAGCCCCACCTGCGTCAGCACCTCGGCGGGCGAGGTAATCAGCACGCACTCGCCGATGCGCATGCCCTGCACCTCGGCTTCGATGGTGGCCTCGCCGGAGGCGTCGTTGAAGGCCTTGTGGCCCCGCAGCGTGCTGATGTTGGCCTGGATGCGCGCGATGCGCTCCATGGCGCGGATGTTATGCAGGTACTTCTCGATGTTCTTGCGGTTGAGCTCGTCGAGCGCGGTGATCTCGTTGCTGCCCCGCGCCTCGGCCTGCATGTAGCGGTATGAGTAGTCGGCCGGCCACTGCGGGTTCAGCGAGTACTGCAGGTACAGCGGCAGGAACGAGCGGAAGTTGAGCGCCATGCCCGCCATCGAGTTGAGCAGGCTCTCGCGCTCGGCCTCAAGCTCGGCGATGCGCTCGGGGATGTCCGTGCGGCGGGGCAGACGGATCCTCTTCGAGACTACCTGCAGGCGCGTATCGTCACCGGTCTCGATGCCCGCCAGCGCCTTGATCGTGCTCTGGCCGAGCATCATGCCCATCGGCCGGGAGTCGCGCGGCTGCCAGAAGGCCTTGTAGAGGACCTCGGTCATGTCACCGCCCGCGCCCTGCAGGAACAACGCCATCGCGCCCTCGCCCAGGCAGTCCTCGATCAGCTCGGAGGCGAAGCCCGGGAAGTTCGCGGTGACCGGGCCGCCGGGCATGCCGATCAGCGGGTGGCAGGCGTAGTTGTAGACCACCGCCAGCGGCCGGCCGTCGGCGCGGTCGACGCGCAGGATACCGATCTCGGGATCGACCGGGCCGAGCCCTGCGACCTCCTCGTCGGGCGGGCAGGGATTGGCCTGGCGGATGGTCCAGCCCTTCCCGTCCTTGAGCCGCAGTGTGCGGTTGATCACGAAGCGGTCCTCGTGGCCGACGCCGACGCCGATGCGCACCTCGACCATGCTCGCCATCGCGCGGCGGACGGCGTCGAGGGTGCGCTCGACCTGCTCGGCGTGTTCGCACAGCATCCTCCGCGGCGGGTGAGTGTGCGAGGCGTTCACCAGCACGTTGTCGCCGGGGATGCCCAACTCGCCCTCGACGCGCGCCCGCAGCTCGGGCAGGAACTCGTCGCCCACGTCGAAGATCATGCCGATGGCGACCACGTCTATCGCGATGATGGCCACCTGTGTCTCGCCGTTGTCCAGCACCAGCGCCTTGGCGTAGAGCGGGTCGTGCACCGGCACGCTCTGATCGCTGATGGTGATGTCACTCTTCGCTACGCCTGCGCGCAAGGTCCCGGCCGTAGCGTCCTGGTCTGCGGCGGCCTCCCGGGCGATAGTCTGCTGACGTCCCATGACATCCTCCTGTCCATTCACTGCGCTCAGGTGAACCCGACTCGGTCCCGGAACGTTCCTGTCGCTCACGTCGTGCTGCGTCGGCGGGCAACGCACGGATCGACCGCATCGTGTCTTCCGGCACGGACCAGTCTTTCCCTTCCTTGCCGCCGGCAGGCACGGCGCGTTGCCCTCACGCATGGGAGAAGGCTACCCCAGCCGACTGAGGTCGTACTCCAGCGCGGTCTCGTAGAACGCCAGGATGTTGTCCAGCGGTGTGTCGTGCTGCACGACGTTCGAGGGCGCCAAGATCAGGCCGCCGTTGTACGCGCAGCCCTCGATGAGGTCGGTCACGTGCTTGCGCACGTCACTGACGGTGCCGAAGGGCAGCACCTGCTGGATGGAGCCGCAGCCGTCCATGGTAATGACATCGCCCCAGCGGCGCTTGACCTCGAACGGGTCCATACACTCGGGCTGGATGGGGTTGATGATGTCGAAGCCGATCTCGATGAGATCGTCCATGATCTCCATCAGGTTCCCGTCGGAGTGTATGAAGATGTGCAGGTCCGGGTTGATCTCCTTGCCCGCGGCGATCAGGGCCGCCAGGCGAGGCTTGTCCAGCTCGCGCCATGACTCTACGCTCATGAGCAGCCGGTCCTGCATGGCAATGTCGCCGCCGATGCTGAACATGTCCACGCCCGCGGCGGCGCAGCGGCGCATGATCTCCGTCCAGGTCTCGTAGATGCGGTCGTAGAGCGCGTTCTTGAAGTCCCTGCCGATGCGGTAGTCCATCAGGTTCTGCTCCATGCCGCGCAGCCGCCAGCAGGTCTTGTAGGGCTGCTCGACGCCCGCGCTCACCCAGTAGCCCTGGTCTTTGAGGCGCTGCACCTTCGCCGGCAACTCGGGGTCATCGATGAGCCGGTCGGGTCCGGGGAAGGGGTAAGCGGCGATGTCATCGACCGAGGCGTCCTCGAGCGGCGCCCGGATGTACTCCAGGTACTTGCCGCCCGCGCCGACGCGCTGGATCGCGCCCCAGCGGTCGAGGAAGGTGTCGTCGTCGAGCCATACGTAGGCCTGCGTCGAGCCCGGCCAGTCGCCCGGGCGCACCTCCAGGTCCTCGCGCGCGTCCCACTCATCCCAGCGGATGCCCACGCCGGCGCCCGCCCAGCCCTCGCCCCCGAGCTTCCTGAGCACCTCGTTCCAGTCGTCCGTCTGGAAGTGCGCCAGCAGCTCCCGTTTCACCTCATCGCGCGGCGAGATCTTCAGCGGCACATGGTCGGCCAGCTCGTGATTGACGGTGCGCTCGATGCGTTCGCGTGGGTTCATGGTTCACCTCACATGATGGGGGTACGAACCGGGCGGGGGGCCGCGGCAGGGCGAAGTTGGCCGCGGGGGGCGGACAATCCTCCTCCGAGGCCCAAGACGGGGTTAGCGCGCAGGGCGGGTAGCGACTTCGTGATCTGCGCGTGGCCGGGAAGGACTCGGTGTGTGGCGCGGCGCATTGTCCCCTGCCCGCGCGGGCGAGCGCACGCGCGGGATGGCCGGCGAACTACGACCTCGCAGCACGCAACGCACTCCACATCGCGGTAGTGCATGGACGGTCGGCGGAAGAGCGGGCAGCGGCCCGGGCGTGCGCGCACGGCAGGTGTGCGCACGTCCGCACGTGAGCAGTTGTCGCACGGTCGAAAGGGGACGGACGCATGAGTCAGATGCTCAAGATGGACTGGCGCCTGATGTTCATCCTGTTGGCGTGGATGCTGATGGTGCTTACGCCGCTGGTGGTGATCCGCGCCACGGTCGCGCCCCACGTGGGCCAGGTGGAGTGGATCGGCATCTGCATCGGCGCCTTCCTGACGGTGACGCTGCCGCGCACCTTCATGCTGGCGGTGCGCGAGCGCGAGGAGCGCATCCTGCTGCGCCCGCGCTGGGCGGAGCTGAAGTGGGACCTGGCCATCGTCTTCCTGACCGCGACCATCGTCAGCAGCTTCCCGCCCACGCGCGGCTGGCGCTCGATCGCGGACCTGGCCATCATCATCGTCGCGGTCTCGGCCGCCATGGGCCTGCTGGTGGTGCGCGGTGGCCCGAAGCCCGAGCCGCAGCCGCGGCTCTTCGACTACGAGCGCGAGCAGTTCGAGGAGGGCGCCAAGTGAGCGACCGGCCGGTCAACATCGGTGGCGTCTTCCCACACCTGCACGTGACCGCGGACATGGTCCCGCGGCGCAGCGAGGCGGGCATCGGCGCCCTCATGCCCTGGGCCGACCGGCTGTGGATGATCACCTATCCGTCCAACCGCATCAGCGGCTCGGGCACCGGGCTCTACGAGGTCATGCCCGATCTGACCATGCGCAGGCGCCCCGAGAGCGTGGTCGGCACCTACGCCAACCGGCTGCTCCACGCAGGCACCGACCAGGTGGTGATCGGCCCGCATGTCATCGACCCCGACGGCGAGGTGCGCACCATCGAGCCGCTGGTGGAGCATCGCCTGACCGCGACCATGGACCACCTCTATGACCCGAAGCGCATGGCCTACTTCCTGACCATGGAGGGCCTGCTCTTCGAGGTGGACATGGACACCCTCGCCTGCGGGCTACTTTGGGACCTCACGGGCGAGCTGGCGCTGCCGGACGGCGCGTGGCCGCACTTCAAGGGCGGGCACACCGCGATGGGCCGCGTGGTAGTGTGCAACAACACGTACGACGAGCCGGAGTACCTGGGCAAGCGCCGGGCGGGGCGGCTGGCCGAGTGGGATGGGGAGATGTGGCGCATCATCGCCGAGGAGCCCTTCATGGAGGCGGCCGGGCGGCGCAACCTGGGGAAAGCGGTCTTCGCCACCGGCTGGGACAACGCCTCGGCGCTGCTCAAGGTGCTGATCGACGGGAAGTGGCGCACCTGGCGGCTGCCCAGGGCCAGCCAGTGCTACGACCACGGCTGGCTGACCGAGTGGACGCGCATCCGCGAGGTGGAGACGGAGCGCTTCCTGATGGACTGCCACGGAATGCTCTACGAGCTGCCCGCGCAGGTCTACGGCGGCGATATCCTGCCCATCAAGCCGATCTGTCAGCACCTGCGCATCATCCCCGATTTCTGCGCGTGGATGGGCCTGCTGGTGCTGGCGGGCAATCAGACCACGCCGAACAGCGACGCCAACCCGCTGGCGGGCCAGCCGCAGGCGAACCTGTGGCTGGGGAAGAGCGACGACCTGTGGCATTTCGGCAAGCCGCAGGGCTGGGGCGGACCGTGGCGTCGGACGTCGGTGACCGCGGGAGAGCCCTCGGATCCGTTCCTGATGACCGGCTTCGAGCACAAATGCCTGCACCTGACGCAGGTGTCGCCCGGCGCGGTCGAGTTCACCATCGAGGTGGACGCGCTCGGCGACGGGAGCTTCGGCGCGTGCGAGACGATCGCCGTTGCCGCGGGCGAGCACGCCACGCACGTCTTCCCTGAGGGCTTCTCGGCGCACTGGGTGCGCGTGGTCGCCGACCGCGACTGCACCGCGACGGCGCAGTTCGTGTATTCGTAGCCGCGGTCCACGAGCGCCGAGCCACAGCGACGGCCCGCGAGGCGGTTGGGTGCCCTGGGCACCCGGATGCGGTTGGGGGGCGGCCCCCGTGGCGCGGTGCGATCCGTGTTCGGGAGCACACGTGATTGGCACGGACTTCGCGGCTCGAGCCGGCGGGTCCGGCCGGACTCCACTCGTACCGTGCTTTGACAGCCGGGGGGGCTTGTGATATAGTCACTGCGAGCAGAATCGGCACTATCGGTCGCCAGCGGGCCTGCGTCGGCCGCTGCGCCGAGAGGGGTGTTTACTGTGCTCGACGCCAGGCGTGCGTTCGTGGTCACTGCAGCCATCCTCGCCGCCGCCACGGTCGCCACCGCAGGCACGTTGACCGTGCAGGGAGCCGGCGGGCTGTCGCTGGAGATCACCTGCGACGTGCCGCCCTCCGACAGCGCCACGCCCGAGATCAGCGGCGTGGTCAGCATCTCCCCTGTCTCCGACGCTCTGCGCGACCGGCCCATGATGCTCTACGTCGATGGCGTTGTGCGCGGGCTCACCGGCTCATCTGCGGGCCGCTTCGACATCGACGCCAGCGCGCTGGGTGAGGGCGAGCACACGGTGCGCGTAGATGCCGTTGAGGGCGAGCAACTCATCGCCTCCACCGGCAGCCTTCCCGTGACCGTACTCAGCGCCGCGGAGGCGGCGATGCGCCAGCTTCCGCCCGGCGACCTTGGAGGCGGCGCCCCGCCGTTCATCAAGCTCTATCGGCCCCGCATCTTCCGCGAGATCGTCTACTTCAACAACCGCGAGGCCGATCTCGAGAAGCACGCCTTCGTGAGCAACGGGCGCGTCTACATCACGCTCACCGACCTGATGCGCCACATCGGCGGCACGATCATCTGGGGCCCCGATGACGATGACCTCGAGGTCGAGCGCAACGGCATCACGGTGCGACTCTTCCCGAACAGCCGCACCGTCTATGTGAACGGCGTCGAGCAGTCGCTCGACCGCACCACGATGCGCCGGGCCAACCGCACCTACGTGCCGGTGCGCCCGTTTGCGGCGCTGTTCGGCATCGCCACGCAGTGGGACTTCCAGGACGACCGCGCCTACGTGACCTACGCGGAGTAACCGGGCGCGCGGCCCGCGGACGGGCTGATCATGATCGCAGCAGACGTCGCAGATGAGCTGGTCGCCGCGGCGCGCCGGGCGCGACAACAGGCGTATGCTCCATACTCGGACTTCACCGTCGGCGCGGCCGTTCTATGCGCCGACGGTCGCATTTTCGGGGGCTGTAACGTCGAGAACGCCTCGTTCGGGGCGACGGTGTGTGCTGAGCGCGTGGCGCTGTTCAGCGCGGTGGCCGGTGGCTGCCGGGAGGTCGAGGCCATCGCCATCGCCGGTCCCGGCGGAGAGCCGCTCCCCCCGTGCGGCATCTGCCGCCAGGTGTTGGTCGAACTTGCGCCGGGCGCGGACGTCATCATGGCCGGAGACGAGTGCACGCGCACGACGACGGTAGCCGAACTGATGCCCGAGGCCTTCGGCTCGGGCGAGCTGCGGGGACGCGGTTGAGGCCGACACCGGAGAGTGGTACGGGGTGACCGGCATCCGTCCGGGCGGATCCGCCGACGCGCGCCGCATGTGCAGGCGCGCCGTGAAGCTGCTGGCGATCGTTGCTTTCGCAGCGTCGTCCGCCTCATCGTGCCTGGCCGGAATCCCGGTGCGCGCGGCATCGGCCGCGCCGGCGCCGATCGGCGAGCGCTCGAGCGATCAGCCGCCTGCCTCCGTCGCCCGGCTCATCGAGATCGCCGAAGTGCGCCCGACCTCCGCCCCATGTGTCGACGGGATCGGCCGCGTCTTGATCCCGGGCGTGCACAGCATCCGGCGCGTCGAGTACGACCCTGTCACCGACCGTCCGGTGAGCATCAGGCTGGCCCTCGCCGAGCCACTGGTGGTCTACAGCCGGCCCGCCGACGGCGAGACTGCGCCGCGGATGGCCCTGACCTTCGACGACGGCCCGAGCGCGACCAGCACCCCGCAGATCATGGACATCTTCAGCCAGCACGGCGCGCGCTGCACCTTCTTCGTGCTGGGCGCGCTCGTCGGCAGGCACAAGCAGCTTGTCGAGCGCATGGAGCTTGAGGGCCACGAGGTCGCGATTCACTCGTGGTGGCACGCCAACTACACCCGCCTGTCCACCGGCGCCATCGCCTCCGACCTGGCGCGCTGCCGGGCCGCCCTCGACCCCATCGTGCAGCGGCCGGTACGCTGGATGCGCCCGCCCTACGGGGCGATCAATGCGCGCGTGCGGGGGGCGATCAACGACGCGGGCTACCACGTCGCGATGTGGTCAATCGACCCGCGCGACTGGCAGACGCCGGGCTCATCGGTGATCGCCAGCCGCATTCTGAGCAACGCCCGCGACGGCGCCGTCGTCGTGCTGCACGACGGCGGGGGCAACCGCGCAGGGACGGTCGCGGCCATGCGCACCGTGGTGCCGGCACTCATTGAGCGGGGCTACGAGCTGGTCACCATGTCCGAGCTTGCCGGCTTCGCCGATCCGCCGCCCACTGAGCGCGGCATGGTGCTGACCATCGACGACCACCGCTTCGTGGTCGAGAATGCCTTCGAGGACATGCGGGTGCTGGTGGATGGCGTGGAGGTCGAGGTGGGGACGCCCCCGGTGCGGACGGAGGGCCAGTTCCTCGTCCACGGTCGGCCGGTGCTGCGCGCGCTGGGCGCCGCAGTAACCTGGGACGCCGAGGAGCTGGCGGTGGGCTTCATCGGCGCGCGCGGGCGCTTCGATATCCGCCTTAACACGCTGCAGGTCACGCGCGATGGCACGGAGCTGTTCGTGCGCGTGCCGTCGGTCTACTACCACAAGCTCGGGCTGCTGCCCGTGTGGCTCATCGCCAACGCCTGCAACGCCACCGTCGAGGTGGACGAGCAGGCGCGCACCATCAACTTCTTCACTACGCAGGCGGCCGACCTCGGCCTCACGCCGCCGCGCCCCGCCGCGGGACTGGCGCTGCGCGGGCTCGACGGCATGACCGTCTGCGGCACGCCCGCCGCGGCGTGGATGCACATCGGCCTCGCCATGCTGGGAGCCCACGCCTCTGTCCTCATCTGAGCGCACCGACCAACCGGCGCGCGCCGTCGCCGCCATGTCCGGCGGGGTGGACAGCTCCGTGGCGGCCATGCTGGCGACGCGGACGGGCATCCACGTGATCGGGGTCACCCTGGGGCTACCCGGCGCCGATGCAGCGTCGGCTCGCGCCGTGTGTTCGCTGCTGGGCATCGAGCACCGCGAGGAGGATGCGTCGGCGGCCTTCGAGACGCGGGTGCTGCAGCCGGCCATCGCCGCCTACGCCGCGGGGCGCACGCCCAACCCCTGCGTGCTCTGCAACCCGCTGGTCAAGCTCGCGATGCTGGCGGGCCTTGCCGATGAGCCGGGCTGTCCGGGCATCGTCACCGGCCACTACGCGCGGGTCCGGCGCGAGGCGGCAGAGTGGCATCTGCTGCGCGCGCTCGACCGCGGCAAGGACCAGTCGTACATGCTCTACCGCGTGCCGCAGTCGATCCTGGCGCGCCTGCGCCTGCCGCTGGGCGAGCTAACCAAGGACGAGGTGCGCGCGCTGGCCGACGAGGCTGGGCTGCCGGTGGCCGAGCGCCCCGACAGCCAGGACGCGTGCTTCGCACCCGATGGCGAGGTGGGGCCGATCGTCGCCGCCGCCCGCCCGGACGCGGCACGTCCGGGGCCCATCCTCGATTGCGCCGGCGAGGAGATCGGTCGCCACCGGGGGCTGGCGCACTACACTGTGGGCCAGCGGCGGGGGCTGGGCATCGGCGGGCCGGGCGGGCCGCTCTACGTGCTGCGCATCGACGTGGAGCGCAACGCGCTCGTCGTCGGCGGCGAGCGGGAGCTGTGGGTGGAGGGCTGCGCGGCCGAGGAGGTCGTCACCGTCGGGGCGCCACCCGGGCCGGAGTTCGGGGCACGAGTCGTCACGCGCTACAGGGGCACCGAGACCCCGGCGCTGGTGCGCCTCGACGGCGAGCAGGCGAGCATCCGCTTCGAGCGCCCGCATCGCGCGCCCGCCCCCGGACAGTCGGCGGTCTTCTACCAGGGTGAGCGCCTGGTGGGCGGCGGCATCATCGTGCCTGAGCCGGACTGAGACGCTCCACGGTGCTTGACCGACGGCGCCATGCGCCGACGAGGAGACGGCCTGTGATCGATCTGCACAATCACATCCTGCGCTACGTGGTGCCGGTGCACCGCACCGAGCCCGACATCGAGATCGCGGTCGAGATGGCGAAGATCGCCGCCGCCGACGGCATCCGCATCATCGCCTCCACGCCGCACTTCCGGCCGGAGGCGCTGGGTGACCGCCTGCCCGAAGTGTGCGCTTTGCTGCGCGAGGGCGTTACCCGGCTGAACCGCGTGCTGCGCGAACGCGGCGTTGATGTCGAGATCGTGGACGGCGCCGAGGTGCAGCTCTGGGAGGGCCTGCCCGAACTGGCCGACGCGGGACTGCTGCCGACGCTGGGCGAGGGCCGCCATGTGCTGGTTGAGCTGCCCATCGCCAGCTACGCGACCTATGCCGAGCAGGTGCTGTTCGCGCTGCAGCTCAGGGGCCTGCAGCCGGTGATCGCGCACTTCGAGCGCATGGCCGGCGCGCCCACGCAGGAGTTCGACGCCGAGGCGCTGGTCTCGCGCGGGCTGAAGCTGCAGGTGAACTGCGAGAGCCTCCAGGGCCGGCGCGGCAAGCCGGTGCAGGGCGCCGCGCGCGACCTGATCCGCAACGGCCTGGTGGCGGGCCTGGGCTCGGACGCGCACAACCCCGAGGACTCACCACCACGCCTGAGCGCATGCCGCCGCGCCGTCAACCGCGCGGGCGGTAGGGGGGCGTTCGAGCGCCTGACCTGGGAGCAGCCGCTGGAGATCATCGGACGCGCCTGATCGCACATCTGTGCGAGCCAGTGCGGCTTGACTGTCCGGTGGCGAATGCCTACAATGCCTCCCGGAGGCGCATCATGAGACAGTCACGCCCGTCGCTTGTCTCCGGCGCGAGGTACTGGCTGCTGGCGTGGACTGTCCCCATGTCCATCGGCATCGGCTGGGGCGTCGGATGGCTGCTCGACGGGCACTTCGGCACCGAGCCCTGGCTGCAGGTCGTCGGTTTCCTGCTCGGAGCGGCTGCAGGCCTGAGACAGATCCTCCAGCTCATGGGCGGCGATGATAGCTAGGCTGTGGTCGCGGCGGACCGTGCGCATCGTGGCGGTCGCCGCCGCGATCTCGCTCATCGCCGCCGTGACCGGCTACGTCCTGTGGGGTCGTGATGTCGCGCTGGGCTTCGTCGGTGGGGTGGTCACGGGAGCGGGCATGCTCAGCGCGCTCGTTCTTGTACTCAACAAGCTGGCCGTGCCCGCCGATGAACGCACCGGGGCGACCTGGCCGTGGGCCGTGCTCCATGTGGCCAAGCTGGGTGTGGCCATCGTGGTGGCCTGGCTGGTGATCATCGTCTGGCACGGAAGCGCCGTCGCCTTCGCCGCGGGCTACACGGTCGCCCTGGTTGCTCTGCTGGTTGGCCTGAGCGACCGCGTCGATATACATCCCGGCGGACCTACCTGGGACTGACACGAGTGCACGAGGAACACGGAAGCTGGCTCAAACCGATCGCGGACCTGTTGCCGGAGAGTTGGCACGGGTACGTGGACCTCTACGTGCTCAATACCTGGCTGGTTATGCTCGCCCTCGTCCTGCTCGCCTGGCTGGGCACGCGGCGGCGAGCGCGTGTTCCCAGTGGCCTGCAGAACGCCTGGGAGATGTACGTTGAGTACGTGCGTGGCTTCTGCGTGGAGCAGATCGGGCCCGGGGCCGAGAGGTACGCGCCGCTGCTGGGCACGCTCTTCATCTACATTCTGTTCATGAACCTGTTCGGGCTGGTCCCGGGCTTCATCACGCCGACGATGTCGATCAACGTCACTGCCGCGCTCGCGCTCTCGGTCTTCCTGTTCGTGCAGTACTCAGGATTCGTGGAGCAGGGCCTGGGCTATCTGGCGCACTTCGTCGGCGAGCCGTGGTGGCTGTTCCCGATCAACATCCCGGTGCACGTGATCGGCGAGCTGGCCAAGCCGCTGTCGCTGGCGGTGCGTCTGTTCGGCAACATGTTCGGCGAGGAGACCGCGATCTTCCGCATGGCGGCGCTGGGCGCGATGATCCTGCCCTTCACCCACATCCCCATCCCCGTGCAGATCATCAACGTCGCGCTGCACCTGGTCATCGGGCCGATCCAGGCCTTCATCTTCTTCATCCTCAGCGCCGCCTACATCCAGATGGCGACACACGCGGAGGACGGCGAGGAGCACGAGACACACGGTCAATCTCAGGAGACCCCCGAGCACGCGCCGGAGCCCGCCGAGCAGGCTGCCTGAGCGAGCGGGGCAAGCACAGCCGCAAGATCTGGAGGGACGATGAGCATGGACTATCCCAGCACACTGGCGCTGGTGGTCGGGTTCGGCCTGCCGCTCGCGGTGGCCTTCGCGGCGCTGGGGCAGGGACGCGCCGCCGCCGCGGCCATGGAGGGCATCGCGCGCCAGCCGGAGGCCGCGGGTAACATCCGCAGTGCCCTGATCCTCTCCCTGGCTCTGATCGAGTCACTGGTCATCTACGTGCTGCTGGCCTTCCTGCTGCTGTTCGGCAGGCTGCCGTCGGTGATGGAATACCTGCAGCAGATCGGCAAATGAGGCCCGAGCGACGGGGCAGTCGGGCGCGTACGAGCTGAGGGACCATGCAGGAGATCTTCCACGCACTCGGGCTGGAGCCGGGCGTCCTGGCGGTGAACATCGCCGGGTTCGTGCTGCTGGTGGTGCTGCTCAAGCGCTTCGCCTTCGGGCCGGTGGGCGACATCCTCGCCGACCGCGCGCGCGAGGTGCAGGCGAACATGGCTGATGCCGAGCGCGCCCGGGAGATGGCCCTGGCCGACAAGCGCGCCATGGAGGAGCAGCTCAGCAGCCTCGACCAGCGCGCCGACGAGATCGTGTCCGCGGCGGAGCGCCGGGCCGAGGAGGAGCGGGCGCGCATCCTCCAGCAGGCCGCCGATGAGAGTCGGCGCATCGTGGAGGAGGGCGAGCGCCGCGTGGCGAGCGCCGCGGAGGAGGCGCGGCGGCAGCTCCGCGCCGAGACCGCGAGCATGGCCGTCGAGGTGTCGGCGCGCGCCCTGCGCGAGGCCATGGACGAGGAACGGCAGGCGGCGCTGGTTGACGCCTTCATCGCCGACATCGAGCGTCTTGCGGGCGGCGGAGGCGGGCCGCGGTGATCGGCCGCTCAGTCGTGCGCCGCTACGTCGCCGCAGCCCTCGAGGCTGCGGACCGCGAGGGCGTGCGCGATCGGCTGGGAGCGCAGCTTGCGCGGCTGAGCCCGATGATGATGGCCTCGCCCGATCCGGCGCGCCTGCTGGCGCACCCGACGATGCCGGTTGAGCGCAAGCTCGAGGCCGTAGCAGGTCTGCTGCTCGAGCCACCGGTGGCGCCGCTGCGCGACCTGATCGTGCTGCTGATCGACAACGACCGCATCGAGGTGCTGTGCAGCGCCGCCGAGGTCTACCAGCAGCTTGTTGACGAGGCCAACGGCGTAGTGCGCGCGCACGTGACGACTGCCCTGCCGCTGCCGGATGATCAGGCGCAGCGGCTGGCGAACGCACTCGGCCGGTGGCTGGGCGCCCCCGTGGTGCTCGAGCGCCAGGTGGACGGCGGGACCATCGGCGGCATCGTGGTGCGCGTGGGCGACCGCTGGCTTGACGCCAGCCTGCGTGGCCGTCTGGAGCGCGTCAGGACGCAGATGACGGCCGAGGAGCGCTGGGGCGCCTGATGGCGCATGTCCCGGACAAGGGAGTGACCGCCGGTGTCGGTCCGACCTGAAGAGGTCATGTCGGTCCTGCGGGATCGGCTGAACGCCTACCGCGACGAGCTGGAGCTGACCAGCACGGGCATCGTGCTGCAGGTCGGTGACGGCATCGCGCGCGTCTATGGCCTCTCCGAGGCCATGTCGCAGGAGCTGATTGACTTCGGCGACGGCGTCTTCGGCATCGCGCTCAACCTCGAGGAGGACTCGGTGGGTTGCGTACTGCTGGGCTCGGACGAGCAGATCAGCGAGGGCGACCGGGCGCACACCACCGGGCGCATCGCGCAGACCAAGGTCGGAGCCGCGCTCTTTGGCCGGGTCGTCAACCCGCTCGGGGAGCCACTGGATGACAGGGGCCCGGTCGAGACCGGCGAAACCCGGCCGCTTGAGGTGATTGCGCCGGGCGTCATCAAGCGCCAGCCGGTCGGCGAGCCGCTGCGCACCGGCATCAAGGCCATCGACTCGGCCATCCCCATCGGGCGGGGCCAGCGTGAGCTGATCATCGGCGACCGCCAGACCGGCAAGACGCAGATCGCGCTCGACACCATCGTCAACCAGCGCGGCGGCGACGTGAAGTGCATCTACGTGGCCATCGGCCAGAAACTCTCGACGGTGCGCCGCACGGTCGCCATGCTGGAGCAGGCGGGCGCCATGGAGTACACCTGTGTGGTGTCCGCCACCGCGTCCGACCCGGCCGCGCTGCAGTACATCGCGCCCTACGCGGGCTGCGCGATCGGTGAGTGGGTGCGCGACCAGGGCGGCCACGCCCTGGTGGTCTACGACGATCTGTCCAAGCACGCCCAGGCCTACCGCCAGATGTCGCTGCTGCTGCGCCGCCCGCCCGGCCGCGAGGCCTATCCCGGCGACATCTTCAACCTGCACTCGCGCCTGCTCGAGCGCGCCGCCAAGATGTCCGATGAGGAGGGCGCCGGCTCGCTGACCGCCCTGCCCATCGTCGAGACGCAGGAGGGCGACTTCTCCGCCTACATCCCGACCAACGTGGTGTCCATCACGGACGGTCAGATCTACCTCGAGCCGCGGCTCTTCCACGAGGGCCAGCGCCCGGCCATCAGCATCGGCATGTCGGTGTCGCGCGTGGGCTCGGATGCGCAGAGCAAGATGATGAAGCAGGTGGGCTCGCGCCTCAAGCTCGACCTGGCCAACTACCGCGAGTACGAGGCCTTCGCGCAGTTCGGCGCCGACCTCGATGACGAGACGCGTCGCATGCTCGCTCAAGGGCAGCGCATGGTTGAGGTGCTCAAGCAGCCGCCGCTGGAGCCCATGGATGAGGTGGACATGGTCATCATCCTGTTCGCGGGCACACGCGGGCACCTGCTCGACGTGCCCGCGGCGGACGTGCAGGAGGTCGAGCCGCTGCTGATCAGCTACGTGCGTGACAGGGCGCCGGAGCTGGTGCAGCGCCTGGAGACGACCCGCGCTATCAGCGATGAGGACGAGAAGCAGCTCGGCCAGCTCATGGAGGCCTTCAAGCGCGAGTGGCGGCTGCAGCGCCCTGACGAGTGAGCGCGTCGGAGGAGACCCGTGCCCGAGAACCTGCGCAACCTGCGCCGCAAGCGCGAGATCGTGGGCGAGATCCAGCAGATCACGCGCGCAATGAAGCTGGTGTCGGCGGCCAAGCTCAAGCGCACCCTGACCTGGCGCGACGCCACGCAGGCGTACTTCAGCGAGGTCGAGGCGGCGCTGGCGCTGGTGCTGGCGAACGCGGGGCCGGGCTTCACCCATCCGCTGCTGATCGAGCGTCCGGTCGAGCGCATCGGCCTGCTGTTGGTGGCCGGTGACAAGGGCCTGTGCGGCGCCTTCAACGCTAACGTGGTGGGCGCCGCGCGGGAGTTCATCGGCAGGCAGCGCGCGCGCGTGCAGACCATGACAGTGGGCACACGCACCGCCGAGATGGCCCGGCGCGCCCGGCTCAGCGTGACCCGGGAGTTCCCGGCCATCAACGAGCGCCAGCGCGGCGCCGACGTCCAGGAGATGGCGCGCCACCTGTTCGGCGTGTGGCAGGCGGGCAGCTACGATGCCGTGCACATCTGTCACGCGCAGTTCATCTCGCGCATGCGTAACACGCCGGTGGTCGAGCGGGTGCTGCCGACGAGGCTGCCGCAGGTGATGATCGATCCGCGGCCGGTCATCTTCGAGCCGGACGCCGCCCGGCTGGTAGACGCCATACTGCCGCAGTACGTCATCGCGCGCCTCTTCCAGGCGCTGCTGAGCAGCGCGGCGTCGGAGCACAGCGCCCGGCTGATGGCGATGTCGGCGGCCACCGACAACGCGCAGGAGATGCTCACCCAGCTCACCCGGCAGATCAACCGCGCGCGCCAGGCGCAGGTCACGCGCGAGCTGCTGGACGTGGTCAGCGGCGCCGACGCCCTGCAGGTGTAGCGCTGAGCGCGTGGAGCCGGCGACGAGACGTGGCACTCGCCGGCGGACCAACCAATGGCACACGCACTCGCCGGTCACCGGTCGCGGTCGGCGGCCTGTGACTCGGTCCGGCGATCGGCGAGGGACGACCATCAGAGGAGAGACCATGGCAGCAGGTGAGGTCGCGCAGGTCAGAGGCCCGGTGGTGGATGTCAGCTTCCCCACCGACCAGCTTCCTGAACTGCTGACGGCGGTACGCATCAGGGATGAGCAGCGCGGGATCGACCTGATCGCCGAGGTCGCGCAGCATCTCGGCGATGACACCGTGCGCTGCATCGCGATGGACAGCACCGACGGGCTGATGCGCGGCATGAGCGTGGAGGACACCGGCGGGCCCATCGAGGTGCCCGTCGGCCGCCCGGTGCTCGGCCGCATCTTCGACGTTCTGGGCCGCCCCGTGGACGAGAAGGGCCCGGTTGGCGCCGACGCCAGCCTGCCTATCCATCGCGAGCCGCCCGCCTACTCCAGCCAGGTGGTCGCCGCCGAGCTGTTCGAGACCGGTGTGAAGGTCCTCGACCTGCTCTGCCCGACGCCGAAGGGCGGGAAGATCGGCCTGTTCGGCGGCGCGGGCGTGGGCAAGACCGTGCTCATGGACGAGCTGCTGCACAACGTGGCGCGCGTGCACGAGGGCGTGTCGGTCTTCGCCGGCGTGGGGGAGCGCACGCGCGAGGGCAACGACATGTACCTGCGCCTGCAGGAGCTGGAGATCCTCGACGCCACGGTGCTGGTCTTCGGGCAGATGAACGAGCCTCCGGGCGCGCGCTTCCGCGTCGCGCTCACCGCCCTGACCATGGCCGAGTACTTCCGCGACCACGAGGGCGCAGACGTGCTGCTGTTCATCGACAACATCTTCCGCTTCGCCCAGGCGGGCGCCGAAGTCTCCGCGCTGCTCGGGCGCCTGCCCTCGGCGGTGGGCTACCAGCCTACCCTGGGCACCGAGATGGGCGAACTCGAGGAGCGCATTACCACCACCGAGCGCGGCTCCATCACCTCGGTGCAGTGCGTCTACGTGCCCGCCGACGACTACACCGACCCGGCGCCGGCAACCACCTTCGCCCATCTGGACGTGAGCGTGGCGCTCTCGCGCGAGCTCTTCGAGCAGGCGATCTTCCCGGCCGTGGACCCGCTGGCGTCCACCTCGCGCCTGCTCGAACCGCACGTGGTGGGCAAGCGCCACTACCAGATCGCGCGCGGCGTCCAGGAGATCCTGCAGCGCTACCGCGACCTGCGCGACATCATCGCGATCCTGGGCATCGAGGAACTTTCGCCCGAGGATCGCGTTATCGTGGGCAGGGCTCGACGCATTCAGCAGTTCCTGACGCAGCCCATGTTCGTCGCCGAGGCGTTCACCGGGATGGAAGGGCAGTACGTCTCGCTTGAGCAGACGCTCGACAGCATGGAGCAGATCCTCGGTGGCGACTTCGACGATCTGCCGCAGGACGCCTTCCGCATGGTCGCCACCATCGATGACGTGGTCGCGAAGGCCGAAAGCCTGAGGTGACCCGGGGCATGCCCGAAGGCTTCAGGGTGAGGATCCTCACCCCGATGGGTGAGGTGCTCGACACGACCGCTCGCTACGTGCGCGCGCCCGCGCCCGACGGGCTGTTCGGCATCATGGCCGGGCATGCGCCCATGGTTGCGGAGCTGACCATCGGCGCGATCGATGTGACCGATCCGGCGGGGGCCAGGCGGCTCTTCGCCGCGACCCGCGGCGTGGTGCGCGTCACCGGCCGGGAGGCGCTGGTGCTGGTCGACGCGGCCGAGGAGGCCGACGCGATCGACATCGAGCGCGCGCGCCGGGCCCTCGAGCGCGCCCGGCACCGCCTTGCCGCGACGGCCGGCGCCGGCGTGAATATCTCCCGCGCCCAGCTTGCGCTGGCCCGGGCGCTCAACCGCCTGCGCGTGGCTGAGAGGGCCCAACTGTGATCCGGCGAAGGTCTGTCTGACCGCGTCGGCGAAGCCTCACCAGTGTCTCGACCCGACCGCCGCCCGGCCGTGCACTGTGTCCCCTCCCGGCGCCTGAATCGGCCCGAGATGGACGGTGCGGCGGGGCGGCGGCACGTCCCGGAGCAAGCGACTTGCGGTGGCGGCACAGTGCCGCCGGCCGGCTGGAGGAAGCGAACATATGTCACGTATCACGATACACGGGGGCGTGCCGCTGCGCGGGACGGTGCGCGTCAGCGGCTCAAAGAACGGATCGCTGCCCCTGCTCGCGGCATCGCTGCTCGTGGATGGCGAGGTGGTGCTGCACAACATCCCGCACATCCGCGACATCCACACCATGATCCGCATGCTGCGCGCGCTCGGCGCGCGGGCCGAGTTCCGCGAGGACGGCGGGCTGGTCATCGATGGCTCGAGCATCAACTCTGTCAGCGCGCCCTACGACCTGGTGCGCCGCATGCGCGGCTCGTTCTACGTTGCCGGTCCGCTGCTGGCACGCTTCGGCGAGGCGCACGTGCCCCTGCCCGGCGGCTGTGTCATTGGCAGTCGGCCGGTGGACTTCCACATCAGGGGCTTCAAGGCGCTGGGCGCCGAGGTGGAGGAGAAGCACGGCGCCATGCACGCGACCGCACAGCGCATGCGCGGCACGCGCATCTACATGGACCCGCGCCTGCGCAGCGTCGGCGCCACCGTGAACCTGACGATGGCCGCATGCATGGCTGAGGGCACCACCGTGATCGAGAACGCCTCGCGGGAGCCCGAGGTCGTGGACTGCCAGAAGTTCCTCACCGCCGCCGGCGCACAGATCCAGGGCGTGGGCACCACCACCCTGCGCATCACCGGCGTCGAGCAACTGCACGGCCTCGAGTGGACGGCCATCAGCGACCGCATGGAGGCCGGCACCTTCCTGATCGCGGCCGCCCTCACGCGCGGCGAGGTCACGGTCGAGCCGGTGGACCCCGAGCACATGAGCATGGTCATCGATGTGCTCGAGCAGGCCGGCTGCGATATTCGCCTCGCCGAGCGCAGCGTCACCCTGAGCATGGACGACCGGCCCGACGCCGTGGACGTGATGACCGCCCCCTATCCCGGCTATCCCACCGACCTGCAGCCCAACACCGGCGTGCTCATGTCCATCGCGCGCGGCGCCTCGGTGATCGAGGAGACCATCTTCGACGCGCGCTTCAACTACGTGGATGAGCTGATACGCATGGGCGCGGACGTGCGCGTCATGGACGGCGCGGCGATCTTCAAGGGCGTGCCCCAACTCTTCGGTGCCCCCGTGGTCGCCACCGACATCCGCGCCGGCGCCGCGCTGATCCTCGCCGGCCTGGCGGCCGAGGGCGAGACGGAGATCAGCGGCGGGGCGCTCGTGGATCGCGGCTATGAGGACATCACGGGCAAGCTCAGCTCGCTGGGCGCCCGCATCGCCACGGCGCCTGAGGCCGATCCGGAGACACCCGACGACGAATGCTTAGTCTGAGCGAGAAGCTTGGAATCGATCTGGGCACCGCGACCATCGTGGTCTACGCGCAGGGCCGGGGGATTGTGATCCGCGAGCCCTCCGTGGTCGCCACCGATGGCCCGGACGGCCGCGTGTTGTCCGTGGGCGAGGAGGCGCAGGCGATGCTCGGGCGCACGCCCGGCAGCATCGTCGCCAAGCGTCCCCTGCGTGACGGCGTAATCGCCGACTACTCGGTTACCCGTGAGATGCTCCGCTACCTCATCCGCAAGGCCACCGGCTTCCGCGGCCGCATCTTCAAGCCCATGGCGGTCATCTGCATCCCCTCCGCCGCCACCAGCGTCGAGCGCCGCGCCGCCCTCGACGCCACTCACGCGGCCGGCGCCGGTCGCGTCATCCCCATTGAGGAGCCGATGGCGGCGGCCATCGGCGCCGGGCTGCCCATCGCCGCGCCCGGCGGCAACCTGGTCGTGGACATCGGCGGAGGCACCACCGACGTCGCGGTCATCTCCCTGGGCGGCATCGTGGTCAGCGACTCGTTGCGCCTGGGGGGCAACAACCTCGACGAGGGCATCATCCGGCACATCAAGCGCGTCTACAACCTCGACATCGGGGAGCGCACCTCGGAGAACATCAAGATCCAGATCGGCTCGGCCTTCGAGTTCGACGAGGAGCGCGAGATGGAGGTGCGCGGGCGCGACGTGGTCAGTGGCCTGCCCAAGACCGTCGGGGTCAGTTCGATCGAGATCCGCTCGGCCATCTCCGAGTGCGTGTTATCGATCGTCGAGGCGGTCAAGGCCATCCTGGAGCGCACCCCGCCGGAGCTGTCGTCGGACATCATCGAGCGCGGCATCTGCCTGACCGGCGGCGGTGCGCTGCTCCACGGGCTCGACCGGCTGATCGAACTGGAGACCGGCATCCCCACGCGCGTGGCCGACGACCCCATCTCGTGCGTCGCGCTGGGCACCGGCAAGGTGCTCGACGAGGCCGACTTCCTCCACCGCCACGCCCGCTCCATGGGCGGCTACTGGTAGCCAGGCCGGCGCGCCCGGGTGCGCCTGTGCCGCCCTCGTCCGGCTACTCGACGTTCCAGACTGCGCCCGCGTTCGGCTCACCGTGGCAGGCGTTGCCGGCGGTGTCGCTGCCTACGAAGCGGTAGGCATACTCGCCCGCAACCGGCGGCGTGTAGGCCACGCCCCAGTCCGAGCCGCCCGGACGCTCCTGCGCGCTGAAGTAGTCGAGCGGCCGCAGGTGCAGCTCCTGCGTGGCCCCGCCGGGGGGACGGATCAGCAGGCGCAGGTCCGCGGGCGGCTCGGCGTTGCGCGCATCCCACCGCACGCCGAACAGCGCCTCGCGGCCGGCGATGCCCCGGTTAGGGTTCACGCCGTTGTCCGCCCAGCCCGTGACCTCCGCCCACACGAGCAGCGCGCGGGCGAGCGCCCGCCCCGCCCCGTCAGGCGGTCGCAGCGTCGGCGCCGGCCCCGGCTCCGGCGCGTTCGTATAGAGCGCATCCTCGGCCAGCGCCCACCACGTGTCGTTATGCCGTCCGAACCAGTGCACGGAGATCAGGTTCGGCCGGTCTGCCTCGTAGCGCCGCCGCCAGCTTTCGCCGCCGTCTTCGCTCTCGATCACCCATCCCAGGCGTGTGATGGCGTAGCCGTGCGTGGGACTGTCGAAGCGGATGTCGATCGGGTAGTGGGCCGGGTCCCCGCCCGGTGCCACGTATCCTGTCCAGTTGCGTCCGCCATCTTCCGTGCGGAAGGCCAGCGTCCCGGCGGCTACCCAGCCGTGAACCGGATCGACAAAGGAGATCGCCCGGACGCTGTAATTGCGTTCCGTGCCCAGACTCATGCGCTCCATCTCGGGGAAGCGCTGGGTGCGCAGGCCGTGCTGGCCACTGCTCATCGCCCACACGCAACTTGGGTCGAGCACCGCCAGCCTGGTGCTGCCCGGATAGGGGAGGCTGTGCTCGGTAATCGTCCATACTCCAGTATCAGGGGACCGGCGAAGCAGGTCGGTGCGACCTGGCCGGCCGGCGAACCTGACCGCGGCAACGCCGGAACTGGCGTCGAACATCCCCAGGGCGCTCACGAAGTCATTGGCGTTCCACCCGCCGTCCACATTCTCCACCGCCCACGTCTCGCCACCGTTGCCGGTGCGCCAGATACACGGGTCGCCACCCCACAGCCAGCCGTTGCGGCTGTCGGTGAAGGTCACGCTCTGCGGCGTGCGCACATCCCGCGGAACCGTGAGGCGCTCCCAGCTCACCCCACCATTGCGCGTGCGCAGCAGCAACCGGCCCTCTGCCAGTACCCAGGCATGCTCCCCGTCGTCGAGGAAGCTGGCCGCCACCATGTTCGCCGAACCACGCACGTCCTCGATGGTCCGACACCGGTGCCAGGGCGCGACGAACGGGCCGGGCATGGGCAGAATCTCACGCACGCCGCCGCTGCGCGGTTCGAGACGCTGGAGACCGGGCACCAGCGTTCGGGAGATGGTCGGGGACGTGTAAAGGCCGTCTCGGGCCACGATCAGGAAGCGCCCGCCGTCCCACAGGATTTCGGACGCCCGCTCGGGTCCGGCCGCGACGCCCCACGTCTCGCCGCCGTCGGTGGTGCTCAACACAGCGCCCGTCTCCGCGGCGATGGCGAGCCCCTTGGCGCTCCCGCGAGGGAAGAGGATGTCCTGCAGGTCGTAGAAGACCGGCGTCTCCTGCTCGATCCACGTCTCGCCACCGTCGGCGGTGGCAAAGATGCGCCCTGACGTGCAGGCCGCCCAGCCGCGGGAGTCAGAGCTGAACGACAGCGCCTGCACATACGAGGGGATGGTCATCGGCTGCCACCGGTCGGCACCGGTGCGGCGCCGCGCGAGGTAGTCGTCCCCGGCGGTCAGGCCCGCCGCCCACACGCGGTTGACGTTGCGCGCCGCCAGCGCGCTGAGCGACCCCGCGGCCCAGGTGCTGACCTGCTGCCACTCGCGCTCGTCGGCATGGTACTCGAAGACCGCGGAAGTGCCCGCCTCCCAGACGCTGCCGGATGCAAACCCCTGATCTCGTCCGAGCATGGCCAGGTCCAGCACACAGTACGTACCGCCGAGGATGCTCTCGCGCTCCCACGACCGCCCTGCGTCATCGGTGCGGTAGATGCGGGAGTCGCTCGCCAGCAGCCAGCCGTGGTCGGCATCGACGAAGTCGATAGCGGTCGCGGGCGTGGCGGCGACGTCGGTATACGTGCCGATCCAGCGCCGGCCGCCGTTCTCGGTGCGAAAGACCGCCACTCGCAGGCCGTCTTCGGAGCGGTAGTGGCCCGCGACCCACCCGTGGTTGCCGTCTTCGAGGAAGTCGCCGGTGGTGAACGTGACGTTCAGGCTTGCGGACCGCATCGCGTCGGACAGCGAGGTCATCTTCACCCAGGCCGCGTGGCACGGCATGACGGCCAGGACCACCAGACAGGCGGCCGCGCACCTCATCTGTGCCACCTCCACACATTGATGGCGGGGCCCTCACGAGTGCTCACTGTCATCGTAATCCCCCCAACGGCGACCGTCAACACGTCCTGGAGATCATTCGCATCTGTGCGCGCCGGGCGTTACCGGGAGCAGCCTGAAGGTGAGCGGCGAAGCGACCGCGAAGCTACGCCCGCTTGGCAGGCGACTGTCTTCCCGCACGCCGCGGCCTTTGGGTCCGCGAGGATGCTGCACGTCGGCAACCTGCAGTGACAGCTCCGAGGAGGCTAACTGATGACCAGGCGCAGTCTCGAGGCTGAAGTCGTCGTCGCGGGCGGGGGACTGGCGGGCGTGTGCGCCGCCATCTCGGCGGCGCGTGCGGGCGCGGACGTCATCCTCATCCACGACCGCCCGATGCTGGGAGGTAACACCTCATCGGAGGTGCGAGTGCATGCCACCGGGGCCGACTGCTCGGGCGGGCGCCCGCATGCGCGCGAGGGCGGCATCATCGAGGAGATGCGCCTCGCCGAGGCCGTGCGTAACCCGCAGCGCTCCAACTCCATGTGGGACCTGATCCTCGAGGAGTGGGTGCGGCGCGAGGACAACATCCGCCTGTTCCTGAACACCGCGGCCGTCGGCGCCGCCATGACCGAGGATAACGCCATCGGCTGCATCACCTGCGCCCGACCGTGGACCGAAGAGGAGCTGCACGTCGCGGGCGACATCTTCATCGACTGCACCGGCGACGGCCAGCTCGGCTTCGAGGCGGGCGCGGACTTCCGCATCGGCCGTGAGGGCCCCGACGAGTTCGGCGAGGAGCATGCCGAGGGTCCCGACGACAGGACCATGGGTTGCTCGCTGATGTGGATCGCCGAGGACACCGGCGCGCCGGTGGAGTTCACGCCGCCGCGTTGGGCCCGGCGCTTCGAGTCCGAAGATGACCTGCCCTTCCGCGGCCACGGCGAGCTGCGCCACGGCCACTGGTGGATCGAGTGGGGTGGCGAGCTGGACATGATCAAGGACCAGGACGAGATCCGCCAGGAGCTGCTCGCCTGCCTGTTCGGCGTGTGGGATCACATCAAGAACCACGGCGATCATGGGGCCGAGAACTGGGCGCTGCGCTGGTTCGGGGTGCTGCCCGCCAAGCGCGAATCGCGCCGGCTGATGGGGCCGCACGTGCTCACCGAGAACGACATCATGACCAGCCGCCTGTTCGAGGACCGCATCGCCCACGGGGGCTGGAGCATCGACACGCACCCGCCCAAGGGCATCTACTCGCCCGAACGGCCCTCATGGCACCTCAAGTCCGAGGACGTCTACTCGATCCCACTGCGCAGCCTCTACTCGCGCAACGTGCCCAACCTGATGATGGCCGGGCGCTGCGCGAGCTGCACGCACATGGCCATGGGCTCGACGCGCGTGGCCGCCACCGCCGCGGCGATGGGCCAGGCTGCGGGCGCGGCGGCCGCGCGCTGCGTGGACTTCCTGTGCCTCCCGGCCGACCTGTCGGCCGACGACATCGCGACGCTCCAGCAACAGCTCCTGCGCGACGACCACTTCATCCCCGAGATCGTGAACGAGGACCCGGACGACCTCGCCCGCCATGCCGAGGTGACCGCCACCAGCCACGAGCAGGGCCGCGAGCCGGCGCAGATCCTGTCCGGCGTCACGCGCCATCGCCACGGCAACGAGCACCAGTGGGCGTCGGCTCCGGGGCATGACCTGCCGCAGAGCATCGAGCTGCGCTGGGATGGCCCGCGCGAGGTCTCCGAGGTGCAGATCATCTTCGACACCGGCTTCGCGCGCCCGCTCACGCTTACGCACAGCGACGGCTTCAACAGCCGGATCGTGCGCGGCCCGCAGCCGGAGACGGTGCGCGACTACGTGGTCGAGCTGGAGGTGGGCGGGAGCTGGGTCGAGGTGAAGCGCCGGACCGACAACTACCTGCGCCGCCGCGTCCATCACTTCGAGTCACTCACCGCGACCGCCCTGCGCATCACCTGTACGGCGACCAACGGGGACGCCCAGGCGCGCATCTTTGAGGTACGGGCGTACTCATAGCTGCCAGCTACCGGCGGCCAGCTTCCGGCAACTACACGCGGCACGGGGGGCCTCACGCCGTGCCGGTCGGCGCCCGCCACACCTTGGCCCTCTGTCCCGCTTGCACGCACAGCGCGCAGGGCGGAAGGGGGCCGAGGTCGCTCGGACGGAGGAAGGGCGTCATGCTTGACGACCCCTTACCACCGCTCTACAATGCCCCTCGTTGCGACATCCATGCTGAGCAGTGAACGGAGACCCACGATGCCGAAGATCGTCGGCGTGCTTGCCGTGCAGGGCGACTTCAAGGAGCACATCGAGACCCTCAATGAGATAGAGGGCGTCGAGGCACGGCCGGTGAAGACCAGCCAGCAGATCGCCGCCTGCGACGCCCTGGTCATCCCGGGGGGAGAGAGCACGACCATCGGCAAGCTGATGGAGCGCTTCGAGCTGGACGTGCCGGTGCGCGAGATGCACGCGCAGGGCAAGCCCCTCTGGGGCACCTGCGCGGGCATGATCATACTGGCGAAGCACATCGTTGACAGCGATCAGTGGCGCCTGGGGCTGATGGACATCACGGTGCAGCGCAACGCCTTCGGCCGCCAGGTGGACAGCTTCGAGGCCGATCTGCCGGTCAAGGGCATCGACGGCGGCCCGGTACGCGCGGTGTTCATCCGGGCACCCTATGTGCGCGAGGTCTGCGAGGCGTGCGGCGTCGAGGTGCTGGCCGAAGTTGAGGGCAAGATCGTACTGTGCCGACAGGGCAAGCTGCTCGCCAGCGCCTTCCATCCGGAGCTGACCGACGACCGTCGCGTGCAGGAGATGTTCCTGGGGATGATCGACGACTGACCGGAGGTCCCGCGGTGAAGGGTGTCATCCTGGTCGGAGGTCTGGGCACGCGTCTGCTGCCCATGACGCGCGTCACCAACAAGCACCTGCTGCCCGTCGGGCGCTTCCCCATGGTCTACTACCCGCTCCACAACCTCGTCGAGGCGGGCATCCGCGACATCATGATCGTGACCGGCGGCAATTCGCCCGGCGACTTCCTCGAGCTGCTGCACGACGGCTCCGAGTTCGGCCTCGACTACCTCGCCTTCACCTACCAGCGCGGCGCCGGCGGCATCGCCGACGCCCTGCGGCTGGCCCGTCCGTTCGTGGGCGATGACCGCGTGGTGGTGATGCTGGGCGACAACGTGCTGGGCGGAAGCATCCGAACGCATGTCGGCGCCTTCGCCGAGCAGCCGTCGGGGGCGAAGATCCTGCTGCGCGAAGTGGACGATCCGGAGCGCTTCGGGGTGGCGGAGATCGACGAGGCCGGGCGCGTGCTGTCGATCGAGGAGAAGCCCGCGGAGCCGAGGTCGAACCTGGCGGTGGTCGGGGTCTACATGTACGACCGGCGGCTATGGGAGATCCTGCCGACGCTGGTACCCTCCGACCGCGGGCAGCTTGAGATCACCGACGTGAACAACGCCTACCGCGAGGCCGGGGAGCTGACCGCCGAGGTGCTCGACTGCGAGTGGTCGGACGCGGGCACTCCCGAAAGCCTCTTCCGCGCGACCCAGATCGCGCGCGGGTCCGAGTTCTGGCGGGAGGCGAACCTGCCCACCGGCCAGGTGTAGCCGCATCAGGTCACAACAACAGCCGTCCATCCGCAGTCGCTGCATCTCACCCGCCCTCGCTTGTGTCGGCCGCTCCCTCCACGGTCGCCTCGGGCTCCGGCGCTTCCTGCTTGCCGCGGCGGCGCTGGACGGCCGAGAGGATCACTGCGTACAGGAAGGCGCCCCAGAATATGAGCGCGACGACGACGACCAGGGCGATGCGCAGACGGGGGTAGGCGTCCCAGAACCAGAAGCCCACGTGCGCCAGCCACAGCGCCAGCGCGACATGCGCGACGGTGCCGACGGTGGTCCACAGCACGAAGGGCCAGAAGCGAACGTCGCCCAGGCCGGCGGCGATCGACGCCCACGGGCGCACATAGCCCACCAGGCGCGCCACCAGGATAGTCAGGATGCCGTGACGGGCGAACCACTGGTCGAGCCAGGCCATCGTGCGGTCGAGCCGGCCCCCCTTCTGGGCGTAGCGCAGCACGATATTGTCGCCGCCGCGGCCCAGGCCGTAGGCGGCGATGGCGCCGATCAGGTGGCCGACCGTGCACACCGCCAGCGCCCCCAGCCAGGTCAGCTCCCCGACCCGCACCAGCTCGATGGCGACGATGTAGGCGAGGGTGGTCGGCCACGGCACGCCGAGGTTCTCCACCGCGAGGAAGACCGCCACGCCGATGGCACCGTGGTCGCGGATCCAGATCAGGAGGGCCTCAGCCATCGGGCGATCCCAGCTCCAGCATCATCACGTCCCACGGCCCGCGCGTGTCGTGCACCTGGCCGATATCGCGGAAGCCCATCTTCTCGTAGATGTGTCGCGCCGCGGGGTTACCCGGCCGCACCTCCAGGCGCACGCAGGTTGCGCCCCGGGCCCGGAGGTAGTCCAGCGCCGCCGCCATCAGCGCCTTACCCAGCCCGTGGCCCTGCCCGCGCGGGTGCACCGCGAGTGACAGAATGCGCGCGGGGCAGTCGGCGCCCGGCAGGTCGGCGTGCCGCCAGAACATGAGCTTCTCGCGCGCCAGCCGCAGCGCCACGCGCAGGCCCACGCCGTACTGCCCGGTGAGCCACCGCCAGGCGATGGTGGGCAGGTGCCGCAGTCCGGCGCGCCGGATGCGGCCGGCGTCGGATGGGCAGATCGCGTAGCCCGCCGGCCGGCCATCGACCTCGGCGATCAGGAAGCCCCCGGGCTCGGCGTCGAGGCAGATGGCCATGATGTCGTCCACCGCCGCCGGCCGGATGCCTTCGAGCCCGAGGTCGCGCAAGGAGTCCGGGAAGGCCGCCAGGTAGATCTCGGCCACGTCGGCCATCTCCTGCGCTCCCGCCTGCCGGATCACGGGCTCGTCGTCTTCGGCCATCGTCCCACCGGCCTACTCAGGTCGGAACGCGGCAACGGCCCCGGCGCGCGTGCCCACCACCAGCGCCGGGCCATCCGGTGTCTCCAGCACTGCCATGCCCAGATCGCCCGGCATGCCCTCGATCGTGCCGGCGCGCACCACCTCGCCGCGCGCGTCCAGGGCGACGAGTGTGCCGTCGCCGCAGCCGACCACCAGCCACTGCTCATCGTCGGCGGGCACGGCGGCCATGACGTTCGGCGGGCTGGGCATCGACCGCGCCCACTCCTTGTTCAGCTCGTGGTCGAGGGCCACCACCAGTCCGCTGGAGGTCGCGGTCACGACCTCCATGGTCCCGTCGGCGTCGAGATCGGCCACCACCAGGTCGCGCATGTTGCGCGTGGGGGCTCTCACGCCCGGGCCGAAGCTCGCGTCATAGAGCGGCGAGCCCGAGGCGTCCCACACGGTTACGCGGTTCCACGAGCCGTTGATCTCGCTGATGACCTCGCGTGTGCCGTCGCCGTCAAGGTCCTCGTAGAGCAGGTGGTAACGGTTGAGCGAGGACCAGCCGCCCACGTAGGTGTGCCCGGCCGGCACGGCGTTGAAGCCGCGCTGCCCGGGGTCGAGGGTCTCGTTGTTCACGATGCCGACGCGATGGGTGCCGTTGATCCGCCGCGCCGCCAGCAGGTTCAGGCTCTCGCCGGGCCCGTCGATGATCTGGAACACGTGCGGGTCGCCCCAGAACTGCGGCATGCGGTGGACGAGCTGACCGTTCTCGTCAATGATCTCCAGCGTGCACGCGCTGCCCACGAAGCACTGGCTCTCCCCGTCGAGGAACACGCCCGTGTAGACGCCCCAGATCCCCGCGTGCGAAGGTGCCGACTTGAACCAGTAGTCCTTGGCCGCGCGGAACACCGCCGGGTCCATCTCCGAGACGAACACCCACTGCCGCTCCCCGGCGCGGTTGAAGGCGATGACCTGCTCGTCCGCGCAGCCCGCGATCAGCAGCTCGTGCTCATCCCACCACTGGACGTCGCGGATGTCGCCGTCGGTCTGCGCGGTGGCGACGATGGTGCCGTCGGGCGCGATGAAGCTGATGGTCTTGCCGCCGGCGGCGCATGCGAGCTGCCCGCCCGCGCCGTCGGGGATGGCGATGACCTCGCGCACCCCCTCGCCGACCTGCGCACTCATCGCCAGCGGCAACTCCGGGACATCCGGCAGCGTGCCCGGCGGCTCCTGGGCCGCGGCGGCTGCGCGCATCTGCTCGCCGGTCGCGCGCTGATCATCCAGCCACTGCGGCAGCGCGGCGAGCATCTCCTCCGCGGGCTGCGCGCCCGATATCTCGTGCTCGCCGGCGGGCACCGTGAGCGCCATCAGGCCGCCGTCGAGGACCTCGCACGCGGTGGGCTGTCCGTCCAGCGTCACCCCGCCCTCCGCGGCCCGGATCGCCAGGGTCGTGTCGGCGGCGGCGTGCACCGCCACCGTGCCCGCCGCGTAGTCCCACATCACCTTCACGGGCTCGCCCGCCTCCAGCAGCGGTGCGTCGGCCACCACCGCCGTCGCGTCCCGGGCGTAGAGGTGATCGCCGGCGATGATCGCCAGCGCCGCGTTGGTGCCCTCATATTCGCCGGCGACGGCTACCGCCGGCTGAGGCAGACCCAGCGCGGCGGCATTGTCGGCGATGCGCAGGCACGCCAGGTGATTATCCGACGGGACCGGCTCGGCGCCCACCAGCGAGAAGAAGGTCAGGCGCTCGCCCTCCTGCCCCGGCCCGACCCACTCCAGCGTATGCACGCGCCCCTCCTGCTGGGCGCGGACGGGGTCGCTGGGCAGGATGGCGTAGTTGACGCCCACTTCCTCCGCCTCGGGGGCCTCGTCGGGCTTGATGCTGATGCCGGAGAGCGCGACATAGGAGGTCCCGCCGCTCCGACCGCGCTCCACCACCTCGACGCGGAGGCGATGCTCGCCCGCCGCCAGTTGATGTCGCCCCAGCGGCACGCGCGCCGGCTGCGCCGTCGGCGCCCATGAGTCCCAGCGCTCGACCACGGGCTCGCCGTCGAGCGAGATGGCGAACACGCCCCTGTCCACGTACTGCAGGAAGTCGGCGTAGATCTCGCCCTCCAGCGGCTCGTCGAGCGAGAAGGTCATCTCCAGCCACTGCCCGGGCTCGGTGGCGCGCAGCAGCACCACTCCCAGGCTCTCGTGCTCGGCCACGAACTCCTCGCCGGATGGCTCGCTCTCGTGCGGGCTGTCGAGCGCCCGGCGGCTCACCCACCCGACGGGCGTGTACGGCCCGGCCGCGCTGCTCACCCCAATGCCGCCGAGGTCGCTGCTCCACTGCCCGCTCGGGACCTCCCACAGCATCTGCACCTGGATGTTATCGCTGCTCTCGCGCATGGTCAGCTCGTCAACCACCAGCGCATACCTGCCCACGCGCTGAGCCAGCGTCCGCCGCCAGTTGCAGTAGGCCGCGCGCGGCACCTCGCCCACGCAGCTCGCGACATCGCCCACCACGTCACGGTCGCGCAGCGCGCCGTCCATGGCGATCTGCGGCTCGACCATGCCGTCCACGCGCGTGAGCACCTGATTGCGGTAGCCCTTGAGCAGCGTGGCGCCGCCCAGGCGCATCTCCAGGATAGCGAAGGTGTGATAGGGGTTGCGCGACGCGCCGTTGTAGCCGTCGATCAGCACGAAGTCACCGCTCGCGTCCGGCGCTGAGCGGAAGCTGCCGAACTGGAAGGACTCGTCGAGCGGGAAGCCGTTACCACGGACGGCCCACATGGGTCGGGGCATCGGGTGGATGCTCCAGTGTCCGACCATGTCCATGGGCAGCGCGGGCTGCAGCTCCGGATCGGGCCAGAACGACTGCCCCACGCGCGGCACGGTCAGGTCGATGCCGGTGCGGTTGCGGTACTCCAGCCAGCGACCGTCGCCGGTCAGGTATGCGGCCTGGTGCAGGAAGGTGATGGCCGCGGTGTTCAGCTCCCAGTCGTTGTCCTTACCCGTGGCCAGGATCTCCTGCCCGCGCAGCAGCTCCGCCAGCACGCCGCTCTCCTGCGCGCCGCGCCAGCCCGACAGCATCATGAACGAGAGGATGGGCGCGTGGCCGGTGTTGTACCAGAACAGGTTGTCGGCCTCACCGTGCACCCACGCGTGGCTCTCCAGCGGCTTGAAGGCCATGCGCGCGCCGGTCATCCCCTGGCGCCAGACCTGGTCGCCGTAGTCCCTGGCGAAATAGCGCGACAGGCAGTAGAGCGAGATCGCGGACCACTGCGTGTGGCGCGAGCCGACCGAACTGGGCGGCTTCGTGAGCTGGTAGATGCCCTCGCCCTTGCGCCAGTCGAGCTGGCGCGAGAACGCGTTGGTGACCGCCAGGCGCTCCTCGTCGGTGAAGACCGGGCTCTCCTCCACCAGGTCCCAGAACAGGATCATCATGTGGGCGTTGTAGTGGTACGGTCCGGCGAGCGGGTCGTCCTTGTTCTCGATGCGCTCGCCGTCGATCTCGGTGATCTGAGCCCTGGCTTCGGCATCGGGGAAGGCCAGGCGGATGAACTCGCGCGCATGGAACTCGTCGCCGGTCATGTAGTATGCGGCGAGGTGCTTGGAGTGCGACACCCAGCCGAAGTAGCCCACCGAGCGGTAACCGCGCGAGGCGTCCCAGTGCTCGATCTCAGCCGGGTTGTGCGGGAATTCGAGGTCGGTGTCGATCTCCATCAGCCGGCCGATGGTCAGCTCGCCCTGCCCGCCACCCGCGTCCCCGAGGGCGCCCACCAGCCACTGCGCAGCCGCCTCGACGCCCAGGTCATCGCTGCCGCCCACGAAGACGATGTTGTGGCCGTCGCCGAAGGGGTTGTGGCAGGTGCGCACAACGTGCCCGCCCGGCCCCGGGTACTTGAGGTCGAGCAGCGTGTAGAAGCGGTTGTACAGCTCCTCGATCATGGCGTTCGTATTGCGGTTGCCGATGCAGATGAAGTTGCGGTCGAAGTGCCCCTCGTCGCCGGGGACGGCCGCGACCTCGTCGTCATCGCGCACGATGTCGGGCCGGACGCCCGTGATGGCCTCGATGGCCCGCGCGATGGCCTCCGATTGCGGCCGGTAGCGCTCGGGCGCCACGATGGTCACCTTCGCCTCCCCGCCCCGCACCAGCTCGGTCTGCAGGTGCAGGTCCTTGAGCTGCTCGTAGACCGGCGGCACCGGGTCCGGCGGTGGTGGCGGTGGTGGTGGCACGCCGCCGATGAGCCGGACATCGTCGATCGCGAACCGCGGCGTCGGGCCCTTGTGGGTGTAGTAATAGACGCGGATGCTGGTCGTGTCCTCGGGAGCGAGGCCTACGACCGAGATGCGCCGCCAATCCTCGGTGTCCGCCGCCCCGAGCCCGACCTGCTCGTACTCGCCTGAGGGCGAGAAGCGAAGCTGGATGTAGGCCCCGCCGCCGCCGCCATCCTCGAGCGCCTTGACCATCGCCGACGCCTCGTAGGCGATGCCGCCGGGGCCCTCGACCTCCTGGTAGATGCCGATCTCGGTCACCTGGTCGCCGTCAACGATCGCCAGGGCGTGGTCGCTCTCGTAGCCCGGCTCGACCAGCTCCATCCTCGACTCTTCGCCCTCGCCGGCGTAGAGCGTCCAGCCCACGGGCACGCTGTAGCGTCCCGCCTCGGTCACACCCTCCTCGAACGAGGGGTTCGTCCACAGATTGTCGGTCGGCTCCTGCGCCTGTGCGTCGGTCATGAGCATCGCGCTCCCCATGAGCGCCAGCAGTGCGAGGTATCGTGTCATCGCGTCAGCCTCCGTTCGCGTCGTGCGACGGTTCGCATCTCCGGCCGCTCAGGGCCAGACGATCAGGTCGGGCAGCTCGATCACTTCGCCCAGCGAGCCAGTGTCGTCGCCCGTGAGCGTTTTCCCCGCCATGCCCGCCTCCTGCAGTGCCTGGGGCGAGTTCGCCGGGTCGCCATCGAAGAAATTCTGCGTCGGGAAGTACGGCCCCCAGTACTCGTAGCGTTCGTCGAGTGTGAACAGAAGGCCTTCGACGGCCTGCGCCAGGCTCTCAGGGGTCGTCGCAGTGGCATAGACCACGTCTCCGCTGCAGCCGAAGGCCGCTGCGGAGTCCCCGAGGTCCACCTGCAGGTCCACAGGCAGGTCGTCCAGCAGCGCGACCACCACTCGCCGGCCGTCGGGTGCCTGCTCGGGTGTCACGATAGGCAGCCGTACCGTCTGCGGCTCGTCCACCGCCCGGCGGTAGTACTCGCGGAAGTACTCCTGCACGCGAAAGGCCAGGTCGCGCGTGTCGCCCGCGGCCACGACGTTGCAGTTGGGCGCGCCGTCGGCCACGAACGGGAAGTTCAGCAGAGCGGCTCGATCCCCCTGGAGGGCCACGCTCGGTTCCCAGGAGACGGTCAGCACATTCGACCCCGCCTGCAGATTGAGCCCGGCTCGGGGCGGCTCGCGATTGGTCTGCACGCAGACGAGCTGCGCCCCGTTCAGCGTCGCTCCGGTCAGCATAGTGCCCTGCGGCAGCCACAGCGTCACCCAGGGCTGGGCGGCGGCGCCGCACTCAAGCTCGATGGTCATGCTGGACGGCTCGTAGTCGTGCAGGTCGGCGCTCGCGGTCGCGCGCTCTACCGTGCCGGCGGGCATGATCATCACCGCGCGGAAGGCCCGCACGTCGCGCGGTGGCACGGCGACGCTCAGTCGAGGACCGTCGGCGGAGTCAGTCACCGTCTCAGCGCCATCCCACTCCATGAAGACGGCATCCTGCCCCTGCGCGGTGTGCTCGCGGTCGACCACCACGGTGTCCTCGATGGGCTCGTAGGTCTGGTTGCCCACGCCCAGCGCCATCCCCAGGCCGGTGCCGAAGCGGCTGATGAGCAGCTCTCCGCCCGCCGGCTCGGCGCCGATGACCGGCTCCCAGCCCAGATCTGCGATCTCGATGAGCATGGGCAGCGCGCGCATGAGCCTGGGGACGCCGACCGCGAAGCGCGCGTTCGGGTAGCCGCCGTAGTAGAGCGAGTGGATGAGCACGTCATCGCGCAGGCGGCGGAAGGCGTCGATAGTCTGCTGCCGGTTCAGTCGCTCCCAGGGGATCCACGAGTACAGGTCCGGATTGTAGGTGTGCCACCAGTTCCAGCCGATGCGCCCCGAGAGCATGCGCAGACGCAGGAAGCGCTCGCGGTAGCTCGGGTTGTTCATCGGATGGTGTTCGAGCAGCGCGCAGTCGGTGCGCACGGCGTCGGCGGAGATGGTCGGGAGCTTGAGGTTCGTCACCATCGCGGTGCGGTAGCCGCCGGTGTGCTGCCCGCGGACCACGTCCATCTGCTTCGCGAAGCCGATGCCCTCGCCGACGAAGGCCAGGCCGTTGTCGAAGGTCGTGCCGGGGGAGCGGTCGGCGCTGGGTCCCCAGTGCGGGATGAAGCCGAAGACCGAGTCGAAGCCGATGCCGGCCGGCTCGAAGTTCTCGACGATGCCGGGAATGGCGTCGCGGATGTAATCGCCGTAGCTGTCCGCCCACGGATAGGCGAACCAGCACGGGACCTGCTGGTAGTAGCCGTGGTACTCGACGGGCTGGTTTTGGAAGTATGAGTCCGACCAGTACTGCTCCATCAAGCCTTTCTCGATGTTCTTGAGGTGCATGTAGTAGGCGACGGCGACGTCCGTCAGCTCCGCATCGGTGCGCACCCACTGATGGACGCGCTCGCGCACCTCCGGCAGACTCTCGGCGCTCAGTGACTTCTTCACCTCGCCACGGCTGCGCGTCCACTCGCCCACCGACAGCTCACTGACCGCCCACTCGCCGGGTCTCGGCGCGGGCGCGTAGCCCCACTCCCAGTGCCCGTGCATGCGCCGGATCAGGTCGGAGGCGAAGTCGTCGTCGGTCGGGTCGGTCCAGGACCGATAGAGGCCGCCCGCCGAGGCCGTGTGGAAACGCGGGTCGATGTCGCGCGGACGGTCATACAGCTCGGGGAACATGGCCCAGTAGGCCTCGAATGCCCCACGCCAGCCGAGGCGACCATCGAAGGGGAAGGCGAGGACCGTGAAGCGTTCGGTTTCACCCGGCGCGATCGCCAGGCGCGTGCCGATGGTGATCTCGTGGCCGCCATCGGCCGCGGGCCGGACGGTGCTGTGCAGCTCCGTGTACCAGTCGAGCGGGTTGAGCGCGAGGGCGATGCCCGTCTCACCGTCCCAGGCGCAGGTCAACGGCAGCACCGCGGAGGTGGCGTGGTACTGGATGGGCGCCACGCCGATGGTGTGCGGCGTGAAGTTGAAGCCGTCGAACCACTGGAATTCGCCCTCGCAGGGCAGCGCGAGCGGGAACTGCAGGTCGATCCAGCGGTCGCTGTCGTCGGGGTTGGTGATCTCGACGGAGGCCGACATCTCGTCGCCCTCTGCATCGTCGGCCTGCACCCGCACATCGAGCGCCCCCTTGGCCAGAGGCCGCGGCCCGGTACCCGGCACGAGCGCCTCGATCTGGTCGGTACCGCCGCCGGGCACACCGATCCAGAAGGTGCAGGCCGCGCCGCCCTCGGCCGGGGCGAGGGCGTGGTCGTAGCTGAGCCACACGACCGCGCCGTCGATCGCGCTGCGCAGGCCGCGCGCCGACGCGCCGACACCGTCCGCCATCCACTCGTAGCGGCGATCACCGCCGAGGGAGGCCTGCAGCATGATGTCCGCGCCGCTGGCATCGCTGCGCCCGGTTGCGGGATTGCGGTCGGCGTCGATGTAAACGTTCATGGTCTGATCGTCGGCCAGGGGCTGCGCCAGCTCCACGCGCCACAGGTAGCGGTCGCCGCTCAGCCAGGCGATCTGCACCGAGCGCACGGGGCCGTCCTCAGACGCGAATACCTCGGTCAGCCCGTCCAGTGCGCCCTGAGGCAGGTACGTGTCGCGCAGCGCCTCGGGCAGGTCGGCCGGGTCGGCGTAGGGAGCCGGCGTGTGATCGCGCATCTCCGGCCGCAGGTCGGCCGCGTGCGTGGCACCCGCTACAAGGAATGCGAGCACGGCCGTCGCGAACACCACCATGGCTCTCCGTCCCATCACCATCAGCCGGGCCCCTGGAAGAGTGCGTGCCGCCGGAGTACGGCGGCACACGAACGACACGCCTCTCGTAGGGTTCTTCACCAGCGCATGGCTCATACCTGCCTGCACCTACCCATGCATTGCGGCTGCGTCCACCCACCAGGTGAGTGTGCCGCCCGTCGGCTGCACCAGCGCCGCCGGGCAATCACCGCCATCGAGCGCGCAGCGCAGCGCTCGGTGCTTGCTCGCGCCGGTCACCAGGAAGTGCACGGCGCGCGCGGCGTTGATGACGGGCAGCGTGAGCGTCAGGCGCTGCCTGGGCTCGTCCGGCGCCTCAGATGGCACCACCCGGCGTTCCCTCTCGCCCAGCGCCGATGAGCCGGGGAAGAGCGAGGCGACGTGTCCGTCACCGCCGATGCCCAGCACGATCACGTCGAAGCCGAGGCCCTCGCCGAATTGATCCCACAGCGCTTCCTCGTACGCGCCGGCCGCATCCTCCGGATGCGGCGCATCCGTCGGCATCGAGTGGACGTTGCACTCGGGGATGGGCACCAGGTCCAGCAGTGTCTCGCGCGCCATGCGGTAGTTGCTGTCTCCCGAATCGTGTGGCACGTAGCGCTCATCGGCCCAGTAGACCTGGATGCGCTCCCATGGCAGGTCGCCATCGGCCAGCCGGCGGTAGGTGTCTCGCGGCGTCTCTCCGCCTGACAGCGCGATGGTCGCATCCCTCTGCTCCATCCCCCGACGCAGATCGCCCGCGATGGCCGCTGCCGCGGCGCGGCTCAACTGCTTCGCCGAGGTGAACTCGTGCACGCTCCTGTCCTCCATCCCCATCGCCCTCCTCCGGTCATCCCATCAGATCGGACACGCCTCGCCGCGTGGCGGCAGCAGCCGTTCGGCCTCCGCAGGCCCCATGGTGCCCGCCTCGTACGGGTAGACCTGCGGCCGCGCCGTCAGCAGCGGCGTGTAAATGCGCCACGAGTGCTCCACCTCGTCGGCGCGTACGAACAGCGTCTGGTCGCCCTGCGCGACATCCACGAGCAGCGTCTCATAGGCCTCCGGCAGGTCGGGGAAGGCCTCCTCGTAGCGGAAGCGCAGGCTGTGCGTCTGCAGGCGCAGCGGGGCGTGCGGCTGCTTGACCTCGAACTGCAGGTCGAAGCCTTCGTCAGGCTGGAGCGTGATGATGAGGGTGTTGGCGTGCACCGTCGCCTGGGCGTGCGCCTGGAAGATGGCCAGCGCCGGGCAGCGGAAGTGGATGGTGATCTGCGTGAGCTTCTGTGGCAGTCGCTTGCCGGTGCGCAGCACGAAGGGCACGCCCTGCCAGCGCCAGTTCGAGATGTGTGTCCGGATCGCGACGTAGGTCTCTGTGGTCGAATCCTCGGCCACACCATCCTCATCGAGATAGCTGACGACCGGCTCGCCGGCCACCTTCCCGGCGGTATACTGGCCCAGCACCACCTGGCTCGGGTCGATAGGCGCGAGCGAGCGCAGCACCTTGACCTTCTCATCACGGATGGCGTCGGCGGCGAACTCGACCGGAATCTCCATTGCGGTCAGCGACAGCAGTTGCGTCATGTGGTTCTGCACGACATCGCGCAGGGCGCCCACCCCATCGTAGAACTCGCCCCGCCGTCCCACACCAATGTCCTCGGCGACAAGAATCTCGACCGAGGCCACGCGATCGCGATTCCACACCGACTCGAACAGCATGTTCGCGAAGCGGAAGGTCAGCAGGTTCTGCACCGTCTCCTTGCCCAGGTAGTGGTCGATGCGGTAGATCTGCTCCTCGCGGAAGTGCCGGTGGATGCGCGCGTTGAGTTCACGGGCCGAGTCCAGGTCGTGGCCGAAGGGCTTCTCGATAACCACGCGCGTCCAGCCTGGCCCCTCATTCATGCCGGCCTCGCCCAGGCGCTCGACCGTGTCGATGAACGCTCCGGGCGGGGTGGCCATGTAGAAGATGCGGTTGCCGGGCAGCTCGTGCTCGCGTTCCAGCTCCTCGATGCGTCGCTTCAGGCGCTCGAAGTCCTCGGGCTGCTGGTCGCCCACCGACTGGTAGTGCAAACACCGGTCACACCAGTTGCTGCCCTCGACGTCGATGGGCATCCCGGCGGCCTCCAGCGCCTCTCGCGCCCACTCGCGGTAGCTCTCGTCGTCGAAGGTGGTGCGCCGCCCCGAGGCGAGCAGGACGACCTTGCCGTGCAGAGCGCCGCGCTCGGTCAATCGGCGCATGGCGGGCAGCAGCTTGCGCCGCATCAGGTCGCCAGTGCCGCCGATCACCACCATCAGGTGGCGCTCGATCTCCTGCTCAGCCATCCCCGGCCTCCTCGTCAGCGCTCTTCGTCGCGTGGCCGCCGAACTGGTTGCGCATGACCGCCAGCAGCCGGTCGGCATAGCGCTCCTCGTCGCGCGACGCCAGCCGCTGCAGCAGCGAGAGCGTGATGACCGGCGCGGCCTGGTCGAGGGCGAGCGCTTCGGCCACCGTCCAGCGGCCCTCGCCGGAGTCGCTCACCCACGGCGCGACCTCGTGCAGCTCCTGATCGTCCTCGAGCGCGTCGGCAATCAGATCGAGCAGCCACGAGCGGATCACGCTGCCGAAGCGCCAGACCTCGGCCACCTGGTGCAGGTCGAGGTCGAACTGCTGCTTGCGTCTCATGATCGCGAAGCCCTCGGCGTAGGCCTGCATCATCCCGTACTCGATGCCGTTATGCACCATCTTCACGAAATGTCCCGAGCCGCTGGGGCCCATGTGCCCCCAGCCCCGGTCCGGGCCCGGCGCCAGGCACTCGAAGAGTGGGCGCAGGTGCTCGACGGTCTCCGCGCCACCGCCGACCATCAGCGCATATCCCTCAGTCAGGCCCCATACGCCGCCCGAGGTGCCGACATCGACCATCTCCAGTCCCCGCTCGGCCAGTTCGCCGGCCCGGCGCACGGTGTCGGAGTAGCGCGAGTTGCCGCCGTCGATGATGATGTCGCCCTCGGCGAGCATGGGGGCGAGCTGCTCGATCATCGCATCCACCGGATCGCCCGCGGGCACCATCAGCCAGGCGATGCGCGGCGTGTCCAGCGCCGCGATGGTGTCCTCGACCGAGGTGGTTGCCGGCACGCCGCGCTCCTGAGCTTCGCCGACCGTGCTCTCGGACCGACTCCAGCCGATCACCTCATGGCCGCCGCTCATCAGCCGCAGCGCCATGTTGGCGCCCATCTTCCCGAGGCCGAACATGCCCAGCTTCATCGCCAGCCTACCTCGCATCCGCACAGGAGATCGGTTGCTCCGTACCCAAGTCTTCGGCGAGCAACTCGTGACGGCCTGCCGTGCGCACGGCGGCGGCACCAGCGAAGTGCACGGTGGTGATGGTCGCCATTGGGTTGCCTCGCCCGCTACCGCTCCACCGCCTCCAGCGTCGCCTCGTCATCGCCGGCCTGGCGCCACTCGTAGAAGTCGCGAGTCGTGGGCAGGGCGAGCATGAGGCCTTCGGTGCGATCGATCTCGATGAGCGCCTGGGTGATGCGGCACTCGAGCAGATGACCGCCGCCGTCGAGCGCCCCGGTCAGGAAGTGCAGGTGGTAGCCGGGCACGTTCACGCCGCTGATGAACTCCGGCAGGCGGAAGCCCACGAGCGTGCCCGTGCACTCCGCGAACTCGAAGATCGGTTGCTCCGCGACGACCTGGGCCAGCGGCGGGTAGGGGCGCTCCTGGCGCGGCACGCTGCGCGTCCTTACGTAGCCGAAGTCCCCCGTGATGCGGATCGCGTAGCACAGATTCGGCGTGGGCAGCATGCGGTCGATGAGGCTCTGCAGCGCCGCGAGGTCGGGCACGTCCTCGATGCGCTGCTCCGCGTCGGCCCCGAACCATGTGACCGCGGCAAAGGGCGTCTGCGCGGCGTCATCGAGTTCATGCACGGCCCCCTCGGCATCGACCGTGAGGAACCGGCCGTCGAGGACGATCAGCTCGCCGTCGAGGGCGTTGACGGTGCCCAGGCCGAGATCACCGTGCGCGCGCAGATCCCCGATGGTCATGCGCCCGTCGTACACGCCCTGAAGCAGGGCGCCGATGGTCGATGTCTGATAGAGCACGTCCCGCGAGGAGGGTTGCTGCGCGTATGCGGCGCTCACCGCCAGCAGCGCCGCCACCGCAATCGTTACCCGACGTCCCATCTGCTGTGACCTCCCTTCACTCCCGAGTCTGGTCATTCGCCGCACGCGCCCGTTGCCCTTTGGGGGTTCGTGCGCGGGCCGGTCGGGTAAGATGCCGGTGCAGGAGTTCGGCGGCGGATGCCGAATCTTCGAAGAAGAGCGGGATGTTGCCGGCCCGTTGACGACGTTCGCACGGCCTGCCTGACGCGGGTCGAATGAGGAGGTGGTGTCGTTTGGACAGGTGGAAGTCAATCGGGAGAGGCGTGGGCTATGCCGCCCTCGTCCTCACCCTCGCAGGTGGCGCGTTCTGGCTGGGCACGCATGCGACAGCAGGCCCGTCACCCGCCTGGGCAGAGAACGGGTCTCCGACCGTGACCGACCAAGCCGCCCAGATCGGCGGCCGGCCCGTCGGCGAAGTGCTCGTGAACGGGACTGTAGTCATCCGCATGCGCACTGCGTCCGGTGGGTTCACCGCGCACGAACGCGCGACGATCGTCGCCGACCGCATCCGGCGCTGGGTCGCGGGGCCCTTCTCGCCCTACGATCTGGCGGTCCGTGAAGGCGCCTACGGCGACGCCGAGCTGCGCGCCGCTGGCCAGCTTCTGGTCACGGCCAACGCCGAGGAGGCGGCCGCGCTGGACTCAACCGCCATGGGCCTGGCTCAGGCGTGGCGCGACAACATCATGATGGCACTCGGGGCCGGACCCGAGATGCCCCCGGCGGGCACCGGCGCGACGGGCGCCACGCCCGGCGAGGGCGCGGCGCAGTCGGGCACCTGGACCCCGAGCGAGCCGTACTCCGACAAGATCGTGCCGATCATCAGTGTCCTGGAAGGTGTCAAGATCGGCGCCGCGCGCATCAATGGCCCGGAGTCCAAGGTGGCTCAGGTGCAGGGCGTGGCACAGCTTGAGACGCACTTCAGGAACTACCTGGAGATCGACGTCTACGTGCCCATCACCACGGATCGGCCGGGGCCCGGGGGGCTGGATCGCGTCCAGGAAGTCGGCGTGACCGCCCTCGGCGACCTCGAGGTCGAACTCTAGACCAACGAGGAGGCGACAGAAATGAGAATGGATACGAAGATGCGCAATGTGGCCGTCCTCGTGGTCGTGTGGGCCTTCGTGCTGGGCATGGCCGTCGGCCCCCAGCCCGCCCGCGGTCTCGATCTGGGCGGCGCGCTGGGCGACCTGGTCAAGATCTTCGGCATCGGCTGGGTGGTCAAGCAGTTCGCGGGCGACATCGACAACGCGATCAACGGCCTGCTCGGGCAGCAAGAGGCGCAGATCGCGGGTTCTACCAGGGTGGTGCCGATCCTGCGCGTGGGCTCCGGCGTGGCCGTCGGTGCCGCGCAGGTGATGGGGCCCCAGCAGCAGGTGCAGAAGGTCGAGGCCGTCGCCGAGATCGAGCTGAACATCGGCGACTTCCGCGGGCGCGGTCTGATACCGGTCACCACGAGGCGCGACCTGACCCGCAACATCAGAGGCGTGGACGGCGTCGGCATCTCGGCGAACATCAAGTTCCCGATCTGACGCAGGCAACGCCCGAGATACGAGGAAACACACGGGAGGGCCCTGGCGGCCCTCCCGTTTCCCATTGCCGCTACGGAGGAGCAGCCCGCTTGATGACCAACCGTGAGCGCGTGATCGCCGCGCTGCGCCACCGGCAGCCCGACCGCGTCCCCTACCAGATCGGCTTCACCCAGCGCGCCCGTGCGGCCATGGTCGAGGCCTACGGCGACAGTGTCTTCGCGCTCATCGACAACTGCTTCGCGGGCGTGGCCGCGAAGCCCGGGCCGTTGGAAGGCTGGATCGACGAGAACACGTGGCAGGACGAGTTCGGCGTACGGTGGGACCGCTCGGTTGATCGCGACATCGGCATCGTGTGCAACCGCGTGCTCCCCGAGCGCGACCTGAGCGGCCTGCGCCTGCCCGACCCCGATGACCCGCTGCGCTGGGAGGGCTTCGGCGAGGCGGTGGCCGCCGCCACCGACCGGTGTATCCAGTTCAGCATCGGCTTCTCGCTGTTCGAGCGCGCGTGGACGTTGCGCGGGATGGATGCGCTGTTCGTGGACATGGTCGAGGCCCCGGAGTTCGTCGATGAACTGCTCGACCGCATCTGCGACTACAACGTTGCGCTCGTGCAACGCGCGGTGCAGTTCGACATCGATGTGGTGCACTTCGGCGACGACTGGGGCTCCCAGCGCGGGCTGATGATGGGCCCGGCGCTGTGGGAGCGCTTCCTGATGCCGCGGCTGGAGCGGATGTACGGGACCGCCAGGGCGGCCGGCAAGTTCGTCTCGATCCACTCGTGCGGCCACGTGCAGGAGGTCTTCGGGCAACTGATCGAGATCGGGCTCGACTGCTTCAACCCCTTCCAGCCCGAGGTCATGGACCCGTACGAGATGAAGCGCCTCTATGGCGACCGGCTGGCGTTCTGGGGCGGGGTGAGCACGCAGAAGCTGCTGCCCTACGGCACGCCCGACGACGTCCGTGCGGAGGTGGGGCGACTGCTGCGTGAGGTGGGGGAGGGCGGCGGCTACATCTGCTCGCCCGCCCACTCCATCCCCGGCGACGCGAAGCCCGAGAACATCATGGCGATGATCGAGGTGCTGCGGGAGCAGTAAGGGACGGGAACCGGGAACGGGCAACCGGCAACCGGGAACGGCTGGTCTGAAGCCGCGTCCCCATGGTGAGGTCGGGCCCGGGGAGATGCGCTGCATCTCGGGGGGGGGCGTACGGACGAGGGCGCTTCCCAGCGCGCCCACTTGGTGCCGTTCGGGAGGGGAGGATCTGCGCGCCCTCCCGGCCGGCTGCCGTACCACGTCGGCCCTGCAAGCCCGACCTATGCAGTCTGGGGCTGCACCCCGTACGCCCGCGCGCAGTTCGCGCCCAGGATCCCGCGCTGGGCGTCCTCGGGCAGCGTGTGCATCCACGACATCACCACGCCCATGACCCGCGCGTAGCTCCCCGCCACCAGGCATACCGGCCAGTCCGAGCCGATCATCAGCCGCTCGTGGCCGAAGGCGTCCAGCACGACATCGAGGTAGGCGTGCAGGTCGTCGGGCGTCCAGCCCTCCCAGTCGCTTTCGGTCGCCATCCCCGAGAGCTTGCAGTACGTGTTCTCGTGCCCGGCGAGGCGGTGCAGGTTCGTCGCCCACGGCTCCATCTCGCCCGCGCGGATGTCGGGCTTGGCGATGTGGTTGAGCACGAAGCGCTGGCGCGGGAAGTGCCCGACCATCTCGATGGCCGCGGGGAGCTGCCGGGCGACGATGAGGATGTCGTAGACCAGGCCGTGGTGCCCGACGCGCGCGATGCCGCGCAGGAACAGATCATCGAGCATGTAGTTCGGATCGGGCTCGGACTGTAGCACGTGGCGGAGGCCCACGAGCCTGGTGTGGTCGGCGAGGATATCGAGCTGCTCGTCAAGCGCGGGGCTGCGCAGGTCCGCCCAGCCGACGACGCCCACGACCTGCGGGTGTTCGTCGGCCAGCTCGAGCAGCCACTGGGTCTCCTCGACGGTCTGGCGCGCCTGGACCGCGATCAGCCCGTCGAAGCCCAGCGGCCCGGCGACTTCCTGCCAGTCCGGCGGCAGGAAGTCGCGGCGGATGGCGGCCATCGACTCGTCGATCCACGGATACTCGGCCTCGTCGTAGCGCCAGAAGTGAACGTGCGCGTCCAGCCGCATCGAACCGCCTCCGATCGCTCTACAGGGGGATGGCCTCGGCCTGCGACAGGTACGGCAGTCCTCCCCAGCCCGGCCGCACCACGCCCTCGACCGCCACGCGCCGGGCGAACTCCAGGCCCGGGTCCTGCACGAATGTCCTGCTCACGACGATCACGTCGGTGCAGTAGATCGCGCCGCTCCCGTCCGCGACCGCCCATGCACCCGGCGCGGGTGCGCCGATGCTGGTGGTGGCATGCGCCGGATCACCCTCGCTCCCAACGAAGGCGCCCTCGATGCGCACGCGCCGGTGCAGCCAGCGGGGCAGGTCCGCGAGCAGATCGCCGATCGACATGGTCGGCGGATCGTCGGGCGCGTGGAGGTCCCACCGCAATGTGCCGGCGTCGAGGTCGGCGGAGAGGTCGCCACCGGCGATGATGCGCAGGACGATGGCCGGGGCATAGAGCGTGCCGTCGATGGTCTCGACCGGGAAGGGCAGGTCCGCCGTGTACTCCTCGCAGCGCACTGCGGGCCGGTCGAGGAAGAGCCTGCCTCGGCGCACCAGGCGCCGGCCCTCAGGCAGGCGGTCGGCGTAGCCGGTGACATCGACGGCCCCGTCGCGGTACTCGACCACGAAGCCCGCGGCCTCGAAGACATTGCGCACCGGGACCGCGATGCGCTGCGTTCCCTGCGCATCGGTCCCGGCCATGATCGGCTTCGCGATGAATGGCTGCTGACCGTTGAGGATGAGCGTCAACACGATCGCCGCGGTCATGCGCCCTCGCCTCCCGGACAATCCGCCTCATGTCCCGGCACGTCTGCGTCACGCCGCCGCCGTCAACTGCCGCATGTCGTCTGCCGTTCCCGGTTGCCGTTACCCGGTTCCCGGCCCTACTCCATCATTTCCCGGTCCCACGCCACCATCGTCTTGAGCGGCCGGTCGGGGCCCCGGTAGACGTCGTGGTAGAACGCGATCGGGTCGGCGGCCAGGTCGTCGAGCAGTCGCTCGCGCACCAGCTCGTCGACCGGCAGTCGGCACAGCAGCTCGATGGCCGCCTCCATATGGTCGCGCCGGAAGTTGATGGCCCCGAAGATGAGCTGGTTGCGGAAGCCGAAGGGCATGGTGTCGTAGCTCACACGCGGGCCCAGGCTGAAGCTGGCGTAGATGCCATTGTTGTCGAGCAGCCCGCAGTCGAAGGCGATCTCGGCCTCGATTGCGTTGCCCGAGGCGCCGATGAACACCCTCGGCCGCCCGCCCAGCGCCGTCGCGATGGCATCCGCCGTCTGCTGTGCGCTTGCGCGGGTCTGCACGTACTCGATCCCCGGCCAGTGCTTCGCGAGGAAGCCGTCCCTGTCGCCGCCCGGCTCCGAGCGCCCGACGGTGACGATGCGCGCCTGCGGGTACTTCTCGCGGATGGCGATGGCACCCAGGATGCCGGCGCCGCCCAGGCCGTAGATGACCACGCGCGCGAAGCCGTCGGTGACCGCCCAGTCCATCGCCGCCTCGCGCTCGAGCCCACGCGCGGCATAGAGCCGCCAGTTGTGGCCGATCAGCAGGTCCTCGATGCGCTCGCGCTGGAAGAGCATGCAGGCCATCGGGTCGCAGAAGACCAGCCGCGCCGCCAGCCGCCGCGCGAGCAGCTCACCGGGCGGCAGGTGCTCGGCCGGGATGGTCAGCAGCATCTCAGGATGGTAATAGCCCTCGCGGCTCATCAGCCCGTCGGCGCCGTCGCAGCCGTACTCGAAGTAGCTCTCGTCGGCCTCGAAGCGGCTCGGGTCCCACGCGTCCCCGCCGCGGATGAGCACGATCGCGTAGCGCTGCTGCTCGGGTACCCAGACGACGCCCTCGTGTCCGTTGATGAGCCGCTGCTGGCCGGCGGGGAACTTGGGCGTCAGCTCCCCGCGTGCGCCCATCTGCATCAGCTCCCAGTCGGTCCCGCAGAAGCCGGTGCAGACGGTTCGGCACAGGATGCCCTCACGCGCGGGTAGCCCGCGCCGCTCGCGCCGCGGCGGGTTGATCAGGTTGACCTCGCCGAAGCGCAGCGGGCGCGTCGCGTGGTTGACCAGATAGGTGCCCTCAGTGCTGGGCATCAGCCCTCGAACAGCTCCCTGGCGTAGGCGATGTCATCGGCGACGGCACGGTCCACGGCGTCGTGGTCGGAGTACTCCGCGGTCAGGCAGACGGGCCCGGACCACTCGCGCGCCTTGAGCTGCTCGACCACGCGCGGCCACGGCGCGATCCCCTGCCGGCCGGTGGTCCACATGAGCCTCCACTCAGCGCGCGCGGACTCGAAGCCGTTGGCGCGCATCCACCAGGGGCTCTTCAGGTTGACCATGCGCAGGTGCGACCAGCAGATGTCGATGGCCTGCTCGGGGATCTCGCCCGCCAGCACATTGTGCGCGGCGTCCCAGACCATGCAGAACTGCTCAGGCGGGTAGTCGGCGATCAGGCGCATGACGCCGAGGCAGCTCCCCACCTGGTTGTTGCAGTGGTTCTGGATGCCCACGGCGACACCGTACTCGGCGAGCACGGGCGCCAGCTCCGCGAACTCGCGCTGATAGCGCGCCTCGGTGGCGAGGTAGCCCTCCGGGCCGATGGGCAGGCAGATGCGGATGATCGGCACGCCGACCTCGGCGCAGGCCGCGATGGTCATCTCATCGGTCGGCCCGGCGATGCTCTCGATGGTCACTCCGTGATCGGCGAAGATCCTGGCGGCCTCGGGCAGGCCCTCGGTGACGTTCTCAGGCTCGACCTGGAACTCGGGGCGGATGGGGAACTCGACGCCGGTGAAGCCCAGGTCGGCGATGTGCGCCGCCAGCTCCGGAAGCGGCATGGTCTTCCACGGCTTGGTGAACACGGCGTAGCGGATTGCCTGGCTCATGGTCACTGCTCCTCGCGCGCCGGGCGGAACCGGCGCCGGCATGCTGACGCGCGGCATCTGCAGTTTCTCCTCGCCGCCCCTCCAATCCTCGCTGCCACGCAGCAGCGTACACGAAACGGCGCCCCGCTTGCACGGGACGCCGTGGCTCACTGCGCGTGGGTGCGGGCGCGTCACTCGCGCATCATGATCGTCGAGACCGACATGGTCACCCGGCCGCTGTCGTCGGCGTTGAGCATCGCGCCCATCAGTCCCGGCACCAGCAGAGGGTGCCCGTAGGTAAGGCTGATTTGCACCTGATCGCCCTGCTCGGCGTTGTTCTCGGAGCCATCGGCGACGAGAGGCTGCCACGCCCCCCAGGTGCCGGAGTCACTGTCCCAGCCTCGGAAGCGGAAGACGCGCGTGACTTCGGCGTCGTTGATGGTCGAGGTGTTGGCATCCACCTCAGCGTTGATGCGGGCGGGCACCGACCCGATCGCGGCCTGTCGCGCCGCTTCACGTGCGGCCGCCGCCAGCTCTGCCCGGTCCTTGACGAGGAAGCCGAATTCGAGGATCCCGAAGAGGAGGAAGATGAGCAGCGGCACGACGAGGGCCAGCTCCACAGTCACGGTGCCGCCTCGCAAAGCGCTCATGTTCCGCGGCAGGTTCGGGCTTCTGTCCGGCACGGTGCCCTCTCTCCCAGACACGTGCACTCCTCTCCATGCCGTTTGCGCGCATAATTGTAGCACAAATCGCCCCACCATGCAATCCTCTGCGTATGCTCTTGCGTTGTTCTTTTTTTTGTCGATTCATGCGTTTGGGTGGCGATGGTCGTGTCGCCTACCACTGCCACGCGAAAACGCAGCGGCAGGAGTGGCCATTCCGTGGCCTCCTCCGCACGCTGCGGCGACCTGGCGCGCTCCCTCGGTGACGCGCCGGCGCTGATGGCGGCCCGTCTCGCCGCCGGCCACGCCGCCTGGCACCTGCGTCGGGCGCGCGCCGGCCATAGCCGGCTCAGATCCCGAGGAAGCCCTCGTGGAAGAACACCGGCTCGTAGCCGCGTTCGGTGACCCAGCGGATCATGGTGTCGAGGCGCTGGGCATGGTCGGGGATGTAGTTGCGGTAGAACGGCCAGAAGTACTGCTCGTGGGTGAACAGGTCCATGATCTCCGCGGTGCACGGGTCGCCGGCGAGTGCCTCCAGCGCCGGCTCGATCCGCTCCAGAGCGATGGTGTTGCCGCACAGATCGATGTTGCTGAAGACGATGCCGCTCTCGAAATCCTTGAGAGCCTCGTTGCGCGCGATCCACTCCGAACGCTCCTCGTCCTGCCGGTAGTTTACGTCCCGCCCGCCTGGCCCGGGCCGGAAGCTGCCTGAGAGCACCCGCACTCCATACTCGTAGAGCGCCGGCAGCGCCGCGGGGACCACCATCCCCCAGTGAATCACTGTCGGCGGCGCCAGCGTCGCCTCTCCGGCGATGCGCACGATCTGCTCGTCCACAGCCCGGATGTCGGCGATGAGCTTCTCCGGCCGGGCGGACTGGTAGGGCCGGTCGGGCTCATTGGCGTACGCGTGGCAGGCGAGCACCAGCCAGTCGGCGCTGTCCTCGAACTCGCCGCGGTAGCGGTCCGGGAACTCGGTCAACCGCCAGCCGTCCTCGGCCTCGAAGTAGATGTTGACTGTGAATTTCGCCCCGTAGCGCTCATTGAAGTCCTTGAGCATCGCCAGGTAGAAGCAGTCGAAGAGCGAGTCGTAGCCCTGCCGCGCCACGTCGCGCAGCCAGTAGACGTTGTCGTCAATGCTGAAGCGCCAGCGCGGGCGCGACTCGCGGTCCCAGACGACGCGCACCGTGTGTTCGACGCGTCCCAGCGTGCCGTCCATGACCGCGATGACGTCCTGCTCGCGTTCGGTGATGGTCACCTCCGCCGCGAACCGCTCGCCCTCGCGCGCGGCCCCGACGCCGTTGACGGTCACCCGCCGATCCAGCGGCGCCCTGCCGGTTACCGGGATGGTCAGGCCGCGCTCATCCTGCACGCCGTGGCGGTGGCTGAGCACAGCGCCATGGAACGGCTCATCGATGCGAAGCATGACGGTCACTCCTGTGCCGGTCAGAGCAGCTCGCGGAAGCGCTCGATGCGATGGAACGTGATGCGGTTGGCGTCATGGAAGTTGTGCGCGCCGCGATAGGCGGTGCGCACCGCGGCGATGATGTCCTCGCCATCGAAGTGCCAGTCCGGGTACTGGAAGCCTGTCAGCCGCACCGAGTCCACCCACGAGTGCGCCAGGTCGTCGCGCAGCAGCGTGCGCACATGCCGCCAGTGCGCCAGGTCCTCCGAGGCGTGCAGCGACAGGATGTTGCGCTGGGTGGCGCGCGACGGATCGGTGTTGTTGTTGCTGAGGGTCACGTAGAGCCCGGTGACCGGGTCGCGGCGGATGACGAACTTGGTCATGCCGCCGGGGAAGTGGATGTAGCCGGCCTCCGGGTCGAACTCGATGCGCCGGCCCTCATCATGCACCGTCACCACCGCCGCAAGGTCCACCTTCGGCGTGGAGTTGAAGCGCAGGATGTTGAGCAGCCGGCCGTCGGGCGCAGCGACCAGGTTGCCCTCCAGCCAGCCGGGCCGCTCCAGCTCACCCCACCCGCCGGGCACCCATGCCGGGTCGAACGGGATGCGGTTGCTGATGGTCCACGAGTCCGCGCACAGCAGATCCGCATCTGCGTCGGCGGAGATCACCAGCGACTGGAAGCCCGATCCCCACACGCAGGGGTGGCAGTCCTCGAAGGCGCGGTGGAGCCGGCCCTCGTGCTCCAGCACCGGCACCGGCGCGCAGTGATAGTTCGGGGGCTCGCGGCGCGGTCCACCGGGGGCGAGCAGGCCGCAGCCCGCGTCCGTCGGGTGCGTCCAGGTGTCGCCGCCGTCGTCGGAGCGGCGGATCACGATCGAGCCGTACTGCTGCGAGCAGCCCAGCAGATAGAGCGCGCCGCGGTGCCAGAAGAGACTGCTCCAGAAGGCGTTGGCAATGTGGGTGACCGGCCGCCAGGTGCGGCCGTCGTCGAGGGAGCGATGGACGGTGGTGAGGTGCTCCTCGTCCTCGTGGTTGCGCGGGCAGCCCGGGCCGAAGTAGTCGTGGGTGACGACGATGGCGCCGGGGTAATGGGACGCGTCGGCCGGGATGCGCGTCAGGCTGGGACTGCCGAGGTAGCTGCGCGTGGCGGCGTCCTGGAAGGCAACTTGCGTGAGGTCCATGCTCACCCCGAGCGGTCGCGCGGCCCTGGCCCGACGGCTTCGCGACTTCGCCACATGGCGCGGCAGGACCTCTCAGAACAGCGTGCCCCAGCTCGCGATGAGGACGACCGTGCCCATGACCGCGACCAGCAGGGCCTTGGTCAGCGAGCCGGCGAGGCGCCCCGCCAGCGCGCCCCAGCCGGCGTTGCGCGCCTCCTCCGGCGACTTGCCCTGGCGCAGCTCGTAGTAGTAGCCGCCGAGGTATCCCCCCAGCATGCCCAGCCCGATGGGTGGGATGATCGACAGGAGCACCCAGCCGATGGGGCCGGCAAGCGCGCCGATGGCCGCGAGCGCTGGCGCGATGATGCCGCCGACCACCGCGCCGATGAAGCCGCCGATGAGCACCCACAGCCCGGTGGTGTTGCCGGCGCCCGACTGCTTCACGCCGACGAAGGAGAGGGCGTTCTCGGCCAGCTCAGCCGCCAGCGCGATGACGGCGATGACGATCAGCACCCACCACGGTGGGCTGGCCCAGCCGTGCAGCGCCGAGTAGAGCGTGGCGGCGACCAGGACCAGGACGCTGCCGGGCAGGCCGAAGAGCGTCCCGGCGATGGCCAGCGGGATGCTGATCACGAACAGGAGCTTGCCGATGAAGATGGCGACGACCTTGATGGCGGTGAAGATGCGCGCCCAGAACGAGGGGGGCGGCGCCTGCTGCTTCGGGATCTCCTGGGCGTCGGCGAGCGCGTCGGCCGGCTCTGCGGCCGGCTGCTCAGCTTCATCCTCGACGGACTCCGCGGCCGGTGCCTCCTCGGAGGCGGCTTCCTCCGCGGCCGGCTCGGGCACCGGGGCCTCGATCTCCGCTTCAGGGATGGTGGGTGGTGGCTGCGTCTTGCGGCCGCAGCCGGCCGGCGCGATGACCAGCAGTGTCGCTGCCATCGCGCTCAGGAGCAGCATCGTCCTCGCGCGCTGCATCGCGGCGCAGGCCTCCCGGTGCGGCCTCAGTGCATGCGCCGGGCGCCGGCCCAGCGCGGGCGGTAGTAGTCGGAGTCGAGATCACTGATCTTGACGCCGCCGCGGCTGTTGGAGGCGTGGATGAACTGGCCGTTCCCGATGTAGATGCCCACATGCGAGATGCCGCTGCGGTAGGTATTCTTGAAGAAGACGACATCCCCGATCTGCAAGTCCTCGCGGGAGACCGGGGTGCCCTCGCGGAACTGTGTGCGGCTGCTGCGCGACACGCTCACACCGTGCCTGCCGAGCACGTAGTGCACGAAGCCCGAGCAGTCGAAGGTGTTCGGGCCGGCGGTGCCCCGGCAGTAGGAGTATCCGAGGTAGTTCATGGCCGTGTCCACGACCGCGCGCCCGAAGCTCGTCGAGGCGGGCGTGGGCGGCGCTCCGCTCGGGACGCTGCCCTCCTGGCGCACGCGTCGCTGGGCCCGCGTGTCGAGCAGCCAGCTCGCCATGTAGCCGGTGGTGCCGTTGTCCAGCGCCACCTTGTACCAGTCGCCGTCGCGGTCGAGGATGATGACTTCCGTCCCCAGCACCGCCTCGGCCACCTCATCGTAGCTGGTCCCGGGCCCCGAGCGCACGTTAACCTCCGGGCGCGCCACCCAGGCCGTGCGCACAGGCACCTCCTCATCGCCCTCGCGCGCGGTCGGGTCCTCGCCGGGGCCCTTGAAGTTCATTACCCAGCCGGCGACCCAGCCGACGTTGCCCTCACTGTCGCGGATCTTGCACCAATGGCCCCTCAGCTCGAGCACCTCGACCGCTGCGCCCGCGCTGAGCTTGAACCTGATGTCGTGGTCGGTGCCGGGGCCGTAGCGCACGTTGACCACGTCTTCGCCAATCCACGCCGGGATCGGCTGCATCGACGTGCCCGACGTCGCTGTCGCCGAGGCGGGCGGGGCCGTCGCGGTCGCGCTACCCGGCGAGTCGGTGCCCTCCAGCTTGACCAGGCTGACGTGAATCCAGCCCTCCTCGCCGCCGTGGACGGTGACGTGGCACCAGTCGCCCCGGCGCTCGGTAATGTAAAGCACCTGCCCGCGCACGACTCGCGCCTTGATACGCTCGTTCAGGCTCGGCCCGGCGCGCAGATGCACGACATCGCCGTTCACGTAGCCCTTGGCGGTGCCGCACGAGCCGCTCGACCCCGGTGTGTCCGAGCCCTCCTCGAACTTGACCAGGCTGGAGTGGATCCAGCCGTCCTGGCCGCCATGCACCTGGCAGTGCAGCCACTCGCCACGCCGCTCGGTGACATAGAGCACCTGGCCGGAGACCAGACTGGCCTTGATGCGGTAGCTGGTCGCCGGTCCCGAGCGCAGACGGACGCCGTCTCCGTTCACATAGGCCTTGGCCGTCCCCATCTGCGTCGATTCGGTGGTATGCGGGCTGGTGATGCCGGCCGCAAGCCGGCGCCCGCGCTCGACGTCACGCTCGAGCAGGTCGGCCCGGATCCACCCGTAGCCGCCCGGGGTGCGGCACTTCAGCCACCCGCGCTCCTCGCCGACGATGTAGACCTTGGTGCCCCGCCCGATCTGCCCGCGGCTGTCGTAGTGGGTGCCGGGCCCGCTGCGCACGTTGACGTTGCCCTCGGCGCTCACCCATGCGGGCGGGACGCCGGAGCCGGACGAGGACGACGATCGGGGAGCCTGGCCGGCCTCCTCGGCGAGCTGCCTGCCCCTGTCCGCCGAGAACTGCAGCAGCCACTCGGCGATCCAGCCCCAACTGCCGTCGGGCAGCTTCGCCCAGCACCAGTTGTCGGCGAAGGCGGTGACGTAGACCTTGGTCCCGCGGGTGAGGCTACCGATGAGGTCACGGTCGGTGCCGGGGCCCGAGCGTACGTTGAGCGTCTCGGGGATCACCCACGCGGGATAGACCTTACCCGCATGGGCGGCGGAGACGGTCAAGGCCGCGAGGCATATGGCTGTGACGAAGATCCGTGCTGGCTTCATGGCTGCGATTCCATGTGCTCCGGTCGGCCTCAGGTAGTGGTAGGAGGGAATCATATCCGTGAGCGCAGGCAGGTGTCAACCCGTGCCGACACCCGCCTGCGGCCTTTCTTGACCGCCCTGCAGGCTTGTGATATAGTGCTGACGCTGTCGCCTCACCACAGGTTCGTACGGAGCCGGCTGATGCCTACCATCGGCAACCAGTTGTGGCCGACCCTCCCGGGGCCTCGCGCCAGGCGGTAGGTCACATCTGGACGCACCCGCTCCAGCAAGGCATCTTTCCGTGCCGCCCGACGACGGGGCGGCTTTCGTCGTACCTGCACACGGCGCAACACGGTGTTCCGAGGGAGTGCATCGGCGTGACACGGGTCGCGGTCTTCGGCGCCACCGGCTACGGGGGGATCGAGCTGGTCCGCATTCTGCTCGCCCACCCCGAGGTGGAGATCGGCTACGTCGGCGGACACACCACGGTCGGCGAGAATCTGGCCGACTTCTACCCGCACCTGGCCGGGGCTATCGATCTGACGGTGGGGAAGATCGACGTCGCCGCCGTGGCTGAGGGCGTGGACGTCATGTTCTTCGCCCTGCCCCACGCGGTCGGCGCCGCCCTGGTGGCGGAGGCGCTGGCGCTCGGCAAGCAGGTCATCGACTTCTCGGCCGACTGCCGGCTCAAGAACCTGGCCGACTACGAGCGCTACTACGAACCGCACCCGCACCCGGAGCTGCTCGAGCAGGCCGTCTACGGTCTCCCTGAGCTGCACCGCGAGGAGATCACCGGGACGCGCCTGGCGGCGGTGCCGGGCTGCTACCCGACCGGCGCCATCCTGGCGCTGGCGCCCGCCTGTGCGGAGGGACTCATCGAGCCTGATGGCCTGATCGTGGATAGCAAGTCGGGCGTCTCGGGCGCCGGGCGCAGCCTGTCGCTGACCACGCATTTCACCGAGTGCAACGAATCGGTCGCGGCCTACAAGGTCGCGCAGCATCGCCACACGCCTGAGATGGTGCAGGAGCTGTCGCTGCTGGGCGCGCCGGTTACGCTGACCTTCACGCCGCATCTGATCCCAATGAACCGCGGGATCCTGAGCACCTGCTACGGCACGCTCACGCGCGAGGTCAGCGTGGACGAGGCGGTCGCGCTCTATCGCGAGTTCTACACGGGTGAGCGCTTCGTGCGCATCCACGACGCCGGGAAGCTGCCCGCGACCAAGCAGGTCACGGGCTCGAACTTCTGCGACATCGGCCTGGCGATCGACGCGGACGCCGGGCGGCTGATCGCGGTCTCGGCGATCGACAACCTCGTCAAGGGCCTGTCGGGGGCGGCGGTACAGTGCATGAACCTGATGCTCGGGGTGCCCGAGGAAACGGCGTTGACGACGTATGCGGTGTGGCCGTGAGGGACTGGAAACCGGCGACCGGGGAAGGGCAACGGCGGCGAAGGCAACGGAAGACGGCAACGACGGAGCGAGTGCTCCCGGCCGAGAGTGAGTGAGGGATCGAGATGGCTGAGAAGAGCTTCCATGAGATTGAGGGCGGCTTGCTCGTGGCCGATGGCTTCGTGGCATCGACCGCGGAGGCGGGTATCAAGCCGAAGGGGCCGGACATGCTGCTGCTGCACTCGCGCACGCCCGCCTGCGCCGCGGCCACCATCACCACCAACACCTTCCGCGCCGCGCCCACGTACGTGACCGAGAACCATGTGGCGAATGGCCATGCGCGCACCATCGTCGCCAACTCCGGCAACGCCAACGCGGCCACCGGTGAGCAGGGCATGGCCAACGCCCGCCGCATGGCCGAGCTGACGGCGATCACCGCGCAGGTGCCCGTCGATGAGGTGCTGGTCTGCTCGACCGGGCGCATCGGCGTGCAGTTGCCCATGGAACGCATCGAGGCCGCGATCCCGGAGCTATGCCGGAGCCTGAACCGCGACTGCGCGCCCGAGGCCGCACAGGCGATCATGACCACCGACACCGTGCCCAAGGAATGCGCGGTACAGTTCGAGGCGGGCGGCAAGCGCGGACGCATCGGCGCCATCGCCAAGGGCGCCGGGATGATCTGCCCGAACATGGCGACAATGCTGTGCTTCATCGCCACCGACGTCGCCATCACGCCCGAGCTGCTGCGGCAGGCGCTGGGCGCCGCCGTCAGCAAATCCTTCAACTGCATCTCAGTCGACGGCGACATGAGCACCAACGATACCGTGATCGCCCTCGCCAACGGCGAGGCGGGCAACGAGCTGATCGATGATGAGGAGATGCACCGCTTCACGGTGTTCTGCGAGGCGCTCGACTTCGTGACGCGAGACCTGGCGAAGAAGATCGCCCGCGATGGCGAGGGCGCCAGCAGGTTCCTCGAGGTGCGGGTGAGCGGCGCCCGAAGCTGGGACGAGGCGCACACCGTCGGCCGTGCGGTCACGCGGTACAACCTCGTGCGGACCTGCATCTGGGGCGGCGACTTCAACTGGGGTCGCATCGCCGCCGCCATCGGCGCCTCCGGCGCTGACATCGACCCCGCCGGCGTCTCGATCGCCATCGGCGGCATCACGGCCTTCGCAGCCGGCGAGCCGGTCGAGTACGACCAGGACGAGGCCGACGCCGTGATGGCCGTCGATGAGATCGTCATCGAGATCGACCTGGCCGCCGGCGACGCCGAAGCCGTGTGCTGGAGCTGCGACCTGACGCCCGAGTATGTCGAACTGAACGCCAAGTGAGGGATCCGAGGCGATGAGCGCCGGCAATGACACCGCGTTCCGGGCGGAGGTGCTGATCGAGGCGCTTCCCTACATCCGCAGCTTCCGCGGCGCCACCGTGGTCGTGAAGTACGGCGGCGCCGCGATGACCGACGAGCAGCGCAAGCGCAGCGTGTGCACCGACGTGGCGCTGCTGCACTTCGTCGGCCTCAGGCCGGTGATCGTGCACGGCGGCGGGCCCAAGATCTCGGAGATGATGGGCCGCCTGGGCCTCGAGCCGCGCTTCGTCGAGGGCCTGCGCGTGACCGATGACGCCACCATGGAGATCGCTGAGATGGTGCTGGTCGGCTCGATCGGCCAGGACCTCGCCGCACACGTGCAGGCGGCCGGCGTCTCGGCGGTGGCCATCTCCGGCCGCGACGGCTGCACGCTGGGCGCCCGCCGTATCGAGGGCCCCGGCGGCGCCGACCTGGGCCACGTCGGCGAGGTGACCGACATCCGCCCCCGGCTGATCCATGACCTGATCGCCGCCGGGCACATCCCGGTGCTGTCGCCGATCGGGATGGCCGAGAACGGCGGCCCGCTCAACATCAACGCCGACCTCGTCGCCGGCTCGCTGGCGGTGGCGCTGAAGGCGACCAAGCTGGTGACGCTCAGCGATGTGCCCGGCCTGCTGCGCGACCGGGACGACGCGTCCACGCTCATCAGCGAGCTGTCGCTGTCCGAGGCCCGGCAGATGCTGGGGTCCGACGCGGTCGGTTCGGGCATGATCCCCAAGCTGCAGAGCTGCATCACGGCCGTCGAGGGCGGCGTACAGCGCGCGCACATGATCGACGGTTCGCGGCCGCATTCACTGCTGGTCGAGTTGTTCTCGGAGTCCGGCATCGGCACCATGGTGCGGCCGGACTGACGCAACGCGAACGATCACGCACCCGGGAGGAGAAGTGCGATGACCAACCAGGAGATCGCGGAGCTTGCCGCACAGTACCTCATGCCCACCTACGCCCTGCCGCGGGTGGCCTTCGTGCGCGGCGAAGGCGCCATGCTCTACGACGCCGACGGGAACGAGTACCTCGACTTCCTCGCCGGGATCGCGGTGAGCGGCGTGGGTTATGCTCACCCGCGCCTGGTGCAGGCGATATGCGGACAGGCCCGGCGCATCATGCACACCTCGAACCTGTTCCTGATCGAGCCGCAGGTGCGGCTTGCCCGGCGCCTGGCGGAGCTGTCCTTCGCCGACCGGACATTCGTGTGCAACTCAGGCGCCGAGGCGAATGAGGCGGCCATCAAGCTCGCGCGCAAGTGGGCCGGACAGCACCTGGCCCCGGGGCAGCGCAGCATCATCACCGCCCTGAAGTCCTTCCACGGCCGCACGCTGACAACTGCTACCGCCACCGGACAGGAGAAGTACCACAGGCCCTTTGCGCCGCTGCCGCCGGGCTTCAGCTACGTGCCCTTCGGTGACCTGGCCGCGCTCGAGGCGGCCTTGGACGAGACCGTCTGCGCGGTCATGCTCGAGCCCATCCAGGGCGAGGGCGGCATCAACGTCCCCCCCGATGACTACCTGCCCGGCGTGCGCCGGCTGTGCGATGACCACGGCATCCTCCTGATCCTCGACGAGGTGCAGACCGGCCTGGGTCGGACGGGGACATGGTTCGGTTACGAGCACTACGGCATCGCGCCAGACATCATGACGCTGGCCAAGTCGCTCGGCGGCGGCTTCCCCATCGGCGCCTGCCTCGCGGCCGACGACGTCGCCATGGCCTTCGAGCCGGGCGATCATGCCTCGACCTTCGGTGGCAATCACCTCGCCTGCGCGGCCGCGGTGGAGACGCTGGCCATCATCGAGGATGAGGGCCTGCTCGACAACGCCCGGGCCATGGGCGAGCTGCTGATCCGGCGCTTCAGCGACATGGCGCGAGAGAGCGATCGTGTCGATCACATCCGGGGCAAGGGCCTGCTGCTGGGCGTGAAGCTCGGCGGGGAGTTCGCGAAGTCGGTGGTCTCGGGCTGCATGGAGCGGGGCCTGGTCATCAATGCGCTGGGGCCGGATGTACTGCGGCTGGCGCCCCCCCTGACCATCACCGCGGAGCAGTGCGAGCGCGCGGTGGCGATCATCGCCGAGGCGCTGGCCGAGGCCGACTGACGCGCTCGGCTGCCGGATCGGCACAACCGACAGCGCCCCGCTCCGATGGGAGCGGGGCGCCTGTGTGCGTGCGGTGAGCTTAGAAGCCGGAGTTGACGGTGAAGCCGAAGCTCAGGTTGTCGTCGAGCAGCGCGGCCTCGGTGACCGCCCACTCGCTCCACCAGTAGCGCAGCGCAGCGTTGAAGTTCTCGCCGTCGTGCTCAAGCTGCAGGCGGCCGTAGTCAAACAGCGGCACGTCCACGCCGCCGAAGAGGCCGTCCAGTGGACTGTCGGACAACTCGGTGTCGCCGAAGCCGACGGTCAGGCCAACCATGTGCTGGCGTGTGGCGTCCAACGGCACGTCCTTGGTCAGCACCACGTACCAGGTGCGATTGAGCTGATCGCCCAGGTCGCGGCCGCCGACCGCGATCATCGGCGCTTCGGCAGGAAGGCCGAAGTAATCCTGCACCGGCAGGCGCCACTTGGCCTGGAACAGCACCTCGCTGTCGGCGCCCGTCCAGGTGTCATCCACGCCGGTGACGCCGCCCTCGAACCCCTCGTACAGGCTGACGTTGGCGCCCCAGATCGTGGCCCAGTCATCGTTCTCGTTCTCGATCACGTTCAGGTGAGCCTGCAGGCCCTCCGGCGGCAGCGTCTCCGCTGTGGGCACAACAATCAGACCGCTGGTGCCGAACCAACTGGTGAGCGCCGCGTTGGCCGCGTCGTCCGCGTTCCAGATGTCCAGAGCGTCCCAGCCTTGGGCCCAGCCAAGGCCGGCACACATGACCAGCGTCGCTGCGACTACTGCTGCGAGCTTATGAGCGCGCACGCCCAACACCTCCAGGGTTTGCTGTGCTGCTGGCAGGCGGACAGCCACGGTGAGTATAACGAAGCACAGTGGCAGCGTCAAGCGCGCATCGGCTTTGGCGCGCCGTCACGGCCCGTTCGGCCCGCGATTCCCGATTCCGACCTGTGCGCGCAGGAATGGCGCACCGCGTGCGGAAATCACATGCGCATATCACATGGCGGTACGCAACACTGGAGGTCGCGTCATGTCTCTGCGCGTCGGTCTCATCGGCCTCAAGGGCCATCAGGGTACCATCCTCAGTGGCGTGCAGGCGATGGATGAGGCCCGCCTGGTCGCCGTCTGTGACGACGACGAGAGCAAGCTCGCGGGCGTGTCCGGCTGGCCTTCGGCAGATGCGGAGACTGCCACGTACACAGATGCGACCGCCATGCTTGATGGCGTCGAGATGGACATCGTGGGCATCGCCGGCACCGACGCAGAGCGCGCTCCCATGATCTGCGCCGCCGCCGAGCGCGGCATTCACGTGCTGGCCGAGAAACCGCTGGCGATGGACCTCGACGAGCTGGCACAGGTCGGGCAGACGGTCGCCGACAGCGGCATCCTGCTGTCCATGCTGCTGACCATGCGCTTCGAGCCGCCCTACCTGACCATGCGCCGGATGATCGCCGAAGGCGCCATCGGCGAGGTATGCCTGGCCACCATGCAGAAGTCCTATCGCCTGGGCGACCGGCCGCAGTGGCAGCGCAGCCGCGAGACCTTCTCGGGCATCATCCCGTTCATCGGCATCCACGCGCTCGATCTGATCCGCTGGACCACCGGGCGCGAGTTCACCGCCGGGGCGGCGTGGTGCGCCAACGTGGCGCATCCCGAGATCGGCGACCTTGAGGACAGCGCCTCCATCGCCCTGGGTCTCGACAACACAGGCTCGGCCAGCGCGCGCCTCGACTACTGCCGGCCGGCCGCGGCTCCCACCCACGGCGACGATCGCCTGCGCGTGGCGGGCAACGAGGGCGTCATCGAGTGGATATACACCGCCGAGCAGGTCACGCTCATCACCGCCGACGAGGGCCCGCGCGCGGTCGAGCTGGACGAGAAGCTCGACCAGTTCGCCGACTTCGTCGCGGCCACGCGCGGCCACAAGCCCTGCCATGTGCCGACCGAGGACTGCCTGCGCATGACCGAGGTGTGCCTGAAGCTGCGCGACGCCGCCAACGGCACGGCGGTCGTAGACCTCTCCTGACGCTCACGAAAGGGACCTTGCGCGCATGAGAGACGTGGACGTGAGCCGCATTAGCGAAGCCGTGGCCGAACTGGCGCGGCGCTCAAACGTGGAGTTGCCGGCGGATGTGGTCGTCGCCCTGCGCGCCGCGCGTGATCGCGAGGAGTCGGGCATCGCGCGCGAGGTTCTTGACCAGCTCCTGCTCAATGCCGAGCGGGCGGACGAGACCGGGTTGCCCCTGTGCCAGGACACGGGTGTTGCGGTGGTCTTCGTCGATCTGGGGCAGGATGCCCACCTCGTGGGCGGCGAGCTGCAGGCGGCCGTGGACGAGGGGGTGCGCCGCGGCTACGAGGAAGGCTACCTGCGCAAGTCGGTGGTGCGCAACCCGCTGGACCGCTCGACTAACACCGGTGACAACACGCCGGCCGTTGTGCACGTACGGGTGGTGCCGGGCGATGGCGTGACGCTGCACTTCGCGCCCAAGGGCGGCGGTAGCGAGAATATGAGCGCGCTGTGGATGCTCACGCCTGCCCAGGGGCGCGACGGCGTGATCGAGGCCATCGCGGCGCAGGTGGGGGCGGCGGCCGGAATGCCCTGCCCGCCGCTCGTGCTCGGCGTGGGGCTGGGCGGGACCTTCGAGCTGTCGGCCCTCCTGGCCAAGCGCGCCTTGCTGCGCCCGCTGGGCGAGCCGTCTCCAGAGCCGGACGTGGCCGCGCTTGAGCGCGACGTCCTCGCCGCCGTCAACGAGACCGGCGTGGGCCCGATGGGCCTGGGGGGGCTGACCACGGCACTGGCCGTGCACGTGGAGCGCCACCCATGCCACATTGCCAGCCTGCCGCTTGCATTGAACGTGCAGTGCCATGCCGCCAGGCACATGACCGTCGAGCTGTGACGCGCGCATCCCCGCCGCCCCGGAGGTGTTGCACTGTGGCCGCAACACCGAAGAGACCCGGTGTCATGTCGGGCACGCCAGCGCATCTGATGGCCGCAGGCGCCGTCGCGCTGGCCTCTGCCGCCGCAGCGATGGCCCAGGAATCGGCCGCCGTTGCCGAGGCCCAGACCCAGGCAGTCTTGGTGGCGGTGGTCCTGGTGGCACTCCTGCCGATAGCGGAGGCGCTGTTCTACCGACTGCACCTCGGCGTGCGTTTCGTCACCGGACTGGGCCTGTGCGCCCTGCTTGACCTGGCCGTCTACGGCGCCACCGTCGTGTGGGTGCATTTCCTGCCCGGAGGTGTGAACCCGTGGTTCGCGCGCCTGGCGGGCAGTGACGCGGCCGGCTACAGTGTCATGGAAGCGGCGGTCGCCGCGGTGCTGTACGCCGCCGTCTTCCTGGCGGTCAAGGTGCCTGTGCTATCGATGTGGCTGCACGCGCAGATGCCGGAGCGGCCGCTGACCCGGACCGTGCTGCTCGTCAACCTGCTCCTGTTCTTCGCGCTCTCGGCCGCCATGGCGCTTCTTGCGGACAGCGCGGCGCTGTGAGCCGCGGCCGATCTGCTGAAACCATCAGCCACGCAGGTAAGGGATGCGACTGTGACCGGAACCGATGTGATCGACCTGGGACTGCCGCTCACCGAGAAGAGCGCGTGTTCGCTGCGCGCGGGCGATGTCATCCACCTCAACGGACCGCTCTACACCGCACGTGACGCCGCCCACCAGCGGCTGATGGCGCTCATCGAGGCGGGGGAGGAGCTGCCCATCCCGCTGGAGGGGCAGGTCATCTACTACAGCGGCCCGACGCCCGCCCCGCCCGGCCGGCCCATCGGCGCCGCCGGCCCGACCACCTCCTACCGCATGGACGACTTCGCCCCGGAGCTGTACCGCCGCGGCCTGCGCGGCACCATCGGCAAGGGCAACCGCTCGGCACACGTGCGCCAGGCGCTGCGGCGCTTCGGCGGCGTCTACTTCGTTGCGGTCGGCGGTGCGGGCGCGCTGCTGGCCGACCGCGTCGTGGCCGCCGAGGTGGTGGCCTACCCGGAGCTGGGGCCGGAGGCGATCCGGCGGCTCCAGGTCGAGCAGTTCCCGGTGATCGTCGGCTACGACTGCGTCGGCGGCACCGCCTTCGTCGGCGAGAAGCCACTCACCTGAGGTGCTCTCATGGAACGCACGCTCATCATTGTGAAGCCCGACGCGGTCGCCCGCGGGCTCGTCGGCCGGGTGCTGTCACGCTTCGAGGCCGCCGGGTTCGAGTTCGTGCGCATGCGCTTCGAGCTGCTACCCGAGGAGCTGGTCCGGCGGTTCTACGCCGAGCACGAGGGCAAGTGGTACTTCGCCCGGCTGATCGACTTCATGCTCTCCGGGCCGTCGCTGTTCATCGAGGCACGGCGCGACGAGGCCATCCACCGCGCCCGCAACCTGGCCGGGGCCACCGACCCCTGCGAGGCGGAGCCCGGAACCATCCGCGCCGACCTGGGTGAGAACCTGCCGCGCAACTGCGTCCATGCCTCCGACTCGTCTGAGTCGGCCGCGCGTGAGATCGGCCTGATCTTCGGGGCGGACTGAGCGTCGGGGAGAACGGACAACGGCCGCCTGCGCAGGCGGCCGTTGTCGTGAACTGCTATGCGCGACTCAGATGGCTCTAGTTATTGCCACCTGTGGCGATCGTGACGGTGGACTCACGCAGCACGTTGCCGATGGTCTGACTGAGGCCCTGCCATGCGGCCATGCCAGCCACAACGACCAGACTGAGAAGCAGCGCATACTCCACCGTCGCGACGCCCTCTTCGTCCCGCAGCAGCCGCAGCATGTCCTGAGCCATCGTCGTCGCCTCCGTACCCGTCTGTCCCGTGAAGTCCTGGCTGCGATTGGTGCCGCGACCCGTTAGCTCAGTGTGTGCTCTCGGCAACCTCAAGGGAACCTCACGACGCAACCATACCACAATCAGTCTTCCATGTCAACTAGAGCGATAAACGCGCTCCTTAACTTTTTTGACCTTAAGATTTGAGGTCAACGAGAGCTTCGGGCCGTATCGCTACACGATCATCCTGGCGGGAGGACAGAGCGTCGGCTGGAGGGAAATGGGTCATGGCAGCCTCGCACAGCCCGTCGCTTGCGGAGGAGATCCGGATGCCCGATCGCGAAGCCCCGCGCTGCACCCCCGAGCAGTTTCAGGAGTGGGCCGACCACGTACTCGACCCTACCGAGCGCATCGTCTACCGTGGGCCGTCTCTGCGAGCAGTCGCCATGCCCATGGGCGGCGTCGGCGCCGGCAACTTCGCGCTCGCCGGCGACGGCACGCTGCGCCAGTGGCAGATCTTCAACCAGGTCAACCACAGCGCGTTCCTGCCCGGCACCTTCTTCGCCATCCGCGCCCAAGGCGGCCGGCGCGGCGGCGGCCCGGTCACGCGGCTGCTGCAGACCGACTGCTTCTACGCCGACGACTTCGAGCCCGCGCTGAGCACCTCCGACTACATGATCCCTGACGAGGCGCGTGTACTGGCGCGGTCGGGAGCCTGCGTCGATGACATCGAGTACATCGGCGAGTACCCCATCGCCGAGCTGAGATACGTCGATGACGAGCTCCCCGTGAAGGTCTCCCTGCAGGCGTTCTCGCCGATGATCCCACTGAACTCGAAGGACTCTGGTCTGCCCGCGGCGCTGTTCTTCTTCACGATCGAGAACACCAGCAGCGCGCAGGTGAACGTGGCACTGGCCGGCTCGCTTCAGAACGCGGTGGGCTACGACTCGGCCGGCGGCATCGCGGGCGTCCAGTGCCCGTGCTACGGCGGCAATGTGAACCGCGCAGTGCGCGAGGAGGGGCTGGCCGCGGTCGAGATGACCAACATGCGCCTGCCCGCCGATGAGCCCGCCCAGGGGTCGATGGTCATCGCGGCGCTGGCGGACGGCTGCTCGATCCAGGAGCGCTGGACCGACTTCGACGCCTTCTGGCGCGGGCTGTCACAGTGCGGGCGTCTGCTGCCCGCCGCCCCGGCGGGTCCGAGTCCCGACGGCCGCACGGTCAACGGTGCGGTCGCCGCACACCTCGTTCTGGCGCCGGGTCAGAGCGCGCAGGTCGCCTTCGTGATCGCCTGGCACTTCCCCAACCACTACGTCAACTGGAGCCAGGTCGGCTTCGGCATCACAGACACGAAGAGCCGCTTCTGGCTGGGCAACATGTACAACAATTGGTTCGGCTCGGCGCTCGACGTGCTTGCCTACGTGCGCGAGAACCTCGACCGCCTCGCCGGCGACACGCGCCGGTATCGCGACACGCTCTACGACACCACGCTCCCCTACTGGTTCACCGATCGGGTCAGCGCGCAGGCGGCGACGCTGCGCAGTCCCACCTGCATGTGGAATGAGGACGGGAACTTCCACGGCTTCGAGGGGGTGCGCGGCGCGGTCAACTCCGACTGGGGCTGCGCCAGCGGATGCTGCCCGCTTAACTGCACGCACGTGTGGAACTACGAGATGACGCTGTCGCGGCTCTTCCCCGACCTCGAGCGCACCATGCGGCGCACCGATCTGAAGGTGCAGATGACCCCCGAGGGAGGCGTCATTTTCCGCACGGTCCTTCCGCTGTATCTGCCCCGCTGGCGGGTGCCCACCGGCGGCGAGCACACCAACGTCGCCTGCGACGGGCACTGGGGCACCATCCTCAAAGTCTGCCGCGAGTGGCAGCAGTGCGGATGCGAAGACTTCCTTGACGAGCTGTGGCCTGAGCTGCTGCGCGCGGTGCAGTTCGGCTTCGAAGAGTGGGACGACGACGGGGACGGCGTGCTGGACGGGCCGCAGTGGAATACCTACGATCTCTACTTCTACGGGCACAACACCTACTGCTCGCTGCTCTATCTGGCGGCGCTGCTTGCCGTCGAAGAGATGGCGCTGCATCGCGGCGAGGCCGAACTCGCCGAAGAGTGTCGCCGGCGCTTCGAATCCGGGAGCGCGAAGATCGATGCGACGCTCTTCAATGGTGAGTACTACGAGCAGCGCTTCGACGAGACCATCCCGGGCGCGGACCGGCGCCAGTATGGGAAGGGCTGCCTGTCCGACCAGCTTTTCGGCCAGTGGTGGGCGCACAGCCTCGACCTGGGCTACCTCCTCGATCCGGGCAACGTCCGCACCGCGCTCAACGCCATCTACCGGCACAACTTCCGCCACGACTTCGTCGGCCACGTGCAGCAGCCGCGTGTCTACGCCTCCGACTGGGACAAGGGTCTGCTGACCACTACCTGGCCGCGCGGCGGGCGGCAGGAGCATCCGATGCTCTACGCCGATGAGGTGTGGACCGGCCTCGAGTTCCAGGTCGCCGGGCACATGCTCGCCGAGGGAATGGTCGAGCAGGCCATGCACATCATCAAGGCCGCGTACGAGCGTCACGATGGTACGTACCGCAACCCGTGGAACGAGATCGAGTGCGGCGACCACTACGCGCGGCCGATGGCCTCCTGGTACATGCTCGAAGCGGCGGCCGGCCGCGTCTACCACGCGTCCCGCGCGCTGCTGGGCTTCGACCCGCGCGTGACCCCCGAGCAGTTCCGCGGGTTCTTCATCACCGCCGAGGGCTGGGGCACCTTCGGCCAGCACCGCGGCGAGCGCTCCCAGAGCAACGAGCTGCGCCTCGCGTGGGGCAGCCTTGCCTTGGACACGCTGCGGCTCGGGCTGCCTGAGGGGGCGGGGGACAGCCCGGGCGTCTCCGCCTACCTGGGTGGCGCGGAGATAGCCATCGACACGCGCGTGGCGGACGGGCAACTTCTCATCGAGTTCGCCGACGGGCTGGCGCTGACGGCGGGCGAGGACGATCTGACCATCCGCATCGAGTGGTGAGGGCACGCCATGAGCGAGGCGGGCGAGAACGTCGTCACCTGGGAGGCCGCGGACCGCGGTGCGCGCTGCGCCATGGGCTGCAGCATCGTCGTCCTGCTGCTGGTCGGCGTGGTGCTGGCGGTCCTCGGCCTGCTGCGCGGGCCCAACTGGTGGACGCTCGGCTTCGGCGGACTGTGCGGGCTCGCCGGGATCGGCCTGCTGTTGTTCATGCGCTCACCGCGCCGCGGGCGCTGGGAGATCAGCTTTGACGGCGACCGCCGCGTGGTCCGGCTGGTCGCCAGCGAGCGTGGCCAGGTGACGGAGCGGGAGTTCGGCTTCGGGGAGATCCGCGCGATAGAGCTGGAGCAGATCACGCGCGATGTCTCAACCGCCGACAACGTCCCTTACCTGCTGCCGGTCTTCCGCCTGAAGAGCGGTGAGACCGTGCGCCTGTACGAGAGCATGTCGATTAAGAGCCCCGAGCGCGCCGAGGAGGTCGTCGCGCAGATGCGCGAGCTGGTGGGGCTGAAGTAGTCGAGAATCGGTAACCGGCAACCCGGAACCGGCAGACTGCAAGGGCGGGCGCCTATCCTGGCAGGCGCGTTGCTTCGTATTCCACCGGCGCGTGGGTCTTGGCCGATCGCTCCGCCGCCAGCGAGATCTCGACCGCGCGCTTGCCCACGTAGCCATCCACCTCCGGCCGGCGCCCCTCGCGCACGCAGTCGAAGAAGTAGAGCTGCTCGAGGTAGGCCTGGCCATGGTGGCTCCAGTGCATCTCCTGGTCCGGTATCTCGATGTCGATGACCGACGCCTCGCCGCGATGGTCCGCGTTGTACAGCTCTACGCGGAACTCCAGGCGGTAGTAGACCACGGTCCCGTGCGTCCCCTGGATGCCGATCTCGAGCTTGCGCCCGTGGTCGGCGAACATGCACAGCGCCAGGTTGGCGCGCGCCCCGGTGTCGTAGTCCACCGTCACGAAGGCGTTGTCGAGGATGTTCACCGTGGGGGCCTCCGCCTCGGTCCGGCCCTCCGGCAGGCGCGCGATGTCGGCATAGACCCAGTCGGCGCCACCGGAGGCGTAGACGCGGGTCGGGTTCGCCGCGCCCTGCGGCCCCGCCCCTGCGAACCAGTTGAACAGGTCGAAGTGATGGCAGGTTTTCTCCAGCAGCGTGCCCCCCGAGCGCGTGTCGTCCAATATCCAGTCCTGGAACTTCTTCGCGAACGGCGCCCGGAACTCGCGCGCCCACACCATCACCGGCTCACCGATCTCGCCCGCCGCCACCAGTTCGCAGGCCTTCGAGTCCACCCGTGAGAACCGGCACGAGAGCCCGACCTGGAGGATGCGCTCATTACGCTCGGCGGCGGCGATCATCGCGTCGCAGTCGGCCACGCTGGTCGCCATCGGCTTCTCGCACATTACGTGCAACCCGGCGTCCAGGCAGTCGCAGGTGACCTGGCGGTGCAGGTAGTTGGGCACCGCGATGAACACCGCGTCGGCCTCCACCTCGCCGAGCAGGTCGCGGTAGTCCAGGTAGGCGGGCACGTCGTGCTCGACCTGCTGCTGCGCCAGCGCCATGCGCTCGGGGTCCACGTCCGCCATGCCCGCGATGCGCACGCCGTCGATATGCACCAGCGAGCGCAGATGCCCGATCATGTTCTGCCCCGTGCCGATCAACGCCAGACGGATGTCGTCCATGGTCGCTTCGCCCCGCTTCCTCGTGACACGAACTCGGCGCGCCGCGCGGGCGCGCCGTTCCCGATGCACCGCGGCCCGTGCGACTCACTCGCCGCCGGGCACCAGCTCCATGCCGAACGTGAAGTCCAGGTCCACTTCGAACATGCGCCGCCAGGGCAGCCGCACTCTCGTCTCCTCGAGCGCGTCGAGCACCAGGCTCGAGCGGCTCTGGTCAACGCCGATCTGCACCATCTCCTGCGCCAGGAAGTGGTCGGTCCACAGGTCGCTCGCGGCCGCGCCCAGCTCCTGGGCCACCATGCGCTCGGTCTGCCGGTAGCTGGTGGCGAGGTCGAAGGTCGAGGCCTCGAGCAGTCGCACCACCCGCTCGGTCACCTGGGGGCGCACGCGCGACTGGTAGAGCCAGTCGTCGGTGAAGCGGCCGAAGAGGAACTCGACATGCGCGCGCTCACTGTCGATGAGCGAGTTGAGCAGCTCGAGGTAGCGCATGGGCGGGATGTCGGCCAGCAGTTGTGCGAGGTCGAAGGCGCCCTTGTCCTGCAGCGCCAGCAGCCGCAACGTCCCATGCGCCAGCGCCGAGCCGATGGAGTTGCCGGCGGTATTCCAGGCCGCGAACGACAGCAGCGAGTGCAGTGGGATCTGGCTGTGCCGCAGCTCGCGCATCAGCGCCTCGTCCGCGCCGTTGGGGAAGGCCACGTCGGCGAGCACCAGGCGCCGGTCGGTGGCATCGGCCGCCGCCTCCAGCAGCCCGCGCACCTCCCGGCGACGGCGGTCGCGCGCCGCACCACGGACGTAGTCATCGCGCCGCCCCTCCGCGGGGGTGCTCACCGCCAGCACGATGTCGGCCGCGTCGCCGTCGTCGGCCAACTCGGCGCCCACCGCCGACACATGCGCCTCTACGGTCTCGCGCACCGGCCGGTCCTCGAAGGTCGCGGTCCGCTCCGCGCCCTCCTCCGACGAGTAGAGCACGCGCACCGTCGGGGTCCTGAGCATGTGCCGGTGGATGAAGCGCGCCAGCAGCGTCATGCCCGCCTCGTCCGCGCCGGGGTAGATCATGACGCGGTCCTCGACGTTCCGCGACGCGATCCGGTCGCGCAGCCGCTCCTGCTCGTCGATGTGCGGCCCGAACTGCGCGGCGTCCTCCTGGGTGAGCGCCAGGAAGTCGATGTTGTGCGCGGCGGTCTCGTCGATAACGCGCAGGTTCACCCAGTGGTTGCGCTCGCGCGCGGTCCGGTAGTCGCTGATGATCTCCGGCGGGATCTGCTGCTCAAGCTCGGCCACGCGCGGCGCCAGCTCGTCCTCGCCCCGGCGGTTCACGCGCCAGACCAGCTCGGAGTACTGACGCATCGCCTCCCAGTACTGCCCCGTCTGCGGCGAGTTCGCCGTGATCGACAGGCGCATGATCACGTTGAAGGCATAGATCGCGCTCTCGGCGTAGACCTCACGCAGGCGGGCCAGCACATCGAGGCGGTTGAGTGCGGTGTCTCCCGGGACGGCCATCGTGCGGGAGAGCACCAGCCCGCCGTAAGCGAGCATGTCGATCGACAGGATCGCGCAGTCGATGCGCCCGTGCGGCTCCGCGAGCCACTCGGCTATGCGCGCCGGCTGCGCCGCGTTCTGGGCGTCACCCAGCAGCTCGCGTGGTGGCATGACCAGCTCGAAGTCCACCATGCGCGCGAGCAGCCGCGGGAACCTGGCGTTGCACGGCCGGTCGTCGAGTGGCACGTAGATGACCCGGTGTGCGCGATGTCTCAGCGACACGCCCTGTCCCTCCTGCCTGGCTCAGGCGCGACCGTCGATCGCACTGCGGAAGCGCTCCGTCGCCGCCGCGATAGTGGCCGCCTCGCTGCCGGTGACGATGGCGCCGATCAGCACGCCGGCCGCGCCCGCGTCCATCAGCGGCCCTACCTCGGCGGGCTGGATGGCCTTCTGCGTCGGCACGATCACCGGCTGCACGGCGCGGTACGCGATCTCAGCGTACTCCGAGATGTCCGCCGCCGTCAACCCACACCCGTAAACCTCGTGCGGCATGATCGACGCCTCGATCAGGTCCGGGCGGCTGCGCGCGCCCAGGCTCTCCACCAACGCCCACGGCCGGCAGGTCGCGCTGAAGGCCACCATCACCGACATCGGGCAGTCGTCCATCGCCAGCATCCACGCCGGCATGTCGGCCGCGTAGAGGTCGAAGAAGTCGATGCCGATCTCCGCCAGACGCAGCATCTCCGCCCGCGTCGCCTGCCGCTCGCCCAGCCCCGGCACGATGCCCACCGGCGCGCCGAGAGCGCAGATGGCCGCGATGGCGTCGGCCTCCTCGTCCAGGCTGCCTGTGCTCAGGCCCGACGCGAAGTGCTCCAGGCCTATGTGCACCTTCAGGCCGTCGGCGCCCGCCTCCAGTGCCGCGCGCGCCATCTCGACGTCGTTGCGCGGCAGGCTGACCAGCAGCCCGAACCTCGCCCGCAGCATCCTCTCGGTGCGTCCCGCACTCATCGGCGCGCAACCGCCTTGAAGAACGTGTAGCAGAATGTGCCTTCGCCGCCCTCGGGGATCGCGTGCAGCTCGCGGATCCCCTGCTCCCAGGTCGCTTCGTCGATCATGCCCATGGCCAGCGCCTGCTCGCGCGCGCCCTCGACCATCGGCGTGATCGTCGTCGCCACGAAGCTGTGGCGCAGCGCCGGCCTGCTCGCGTCCGCGTAGATCATACGCGGCGAGACCGCGACCTCGCGAAAGCCTGCGCACGCCAGCAGCGGGTAGAGCCGCCGGCCGATCAGCGAATCGCCCCCGATCGCGGCCTGCACGTCGATCAGACACTTCCAGGCCGCGCGCGCCGCCGGCGTGTCCGGGTGGAAGTAGCACGATCCGTGGTCGCCCTCAATGACCGTGATCGTGCCGCCCTCACGCACCACCCGTCGCAGCGACGCCAGCGCACCGTCCGGGTCCGGCACGTGTTCGAGCACGTAGCACAGGAAAACGTGGTCGAACTGCGCCTCCCGGAAAGGCAGCCGGTAGATGTCGGCGCTGGCGAACTCGACGTTGGTCAGCCCGCGCGTGCCCACCAGTCTCCGTGCCTCACGCGCGGACTCGCAAGCGATATCGACGCCGATGAAGCTGGCCTCCGGGCTGTCCGCCGCCAGCGTCACCGTCTGCGCGCCGACGCCGCAGCCGGGCTCGAGCACCAGCTCGCCCGGCGCAAAGGCCGTGTCGTGGTGCAGCAGGTCGCGCACCGAGGCCGCCTGGTCGTGCAGCCTCTGCGCCTCGCGCTGTGAGTAGCCATGCACGTAGTCGGCAGGCATAGTCACTCGCCCGGCCAGAACTGCGCGCGCGGCAGCAGGATGCGAATGGCCGTGACTCCGCTCAGCGCCGTGTTCGCGGTGCTCGACAGCGGCGCGTAGGGAAGCAGGCTGCTTGCGATGCGCCACAGACCGCTGCGCCCGCGATCATGCGTGTTGGCGTCCGCGGGCGCGTCGGGGTCGATGGCGATGCGCGGCATCAGCTCCCAGTCGCCATCGCCGAACCGAACCTGCACCTGGCAGCGCGAGAGCAGGCGCTCCATCCAGTCGTCGTGCTCCAGATCGTCGGCGCGGTAGCTGGGCGCCAGGTAGCCCGCGAAGAGCGGCGCCACCCCCTCCCATGATGGCTCAAGCGCGCTCACCGGCCCGACCACCATCCACTGGGTTGAGGTGAGCACGTAGCTCAGTTCCGGACTGCCGGCGTGCCCACGCGGCACGATCTGGAAGCCTCCCACCAGGCCCACCGGCGAGGTCGAGATGTCGATAACCCCCGGATGGTTGGCGCGCAGCCGCCCCGGCGCGGCGTCGATGGTGCCCGGGAAGCGCCCGATCCCGACGACCGGGCGCAGCACCTGGCCGATCACCCGCTCGCTGCCATCGCCGAAGCTCGCACGGATCAGGCCACCGAAGGCGTTGTCGAACTCAAGTGCGGTTACGGCCACGGGCGGTTCGTGCACGACGATGACAATCACATCGCCCTCGACCGGAACGTAGTCCGGCCCGAGCCGCACGGGCACGCCCTCGCGCACGACGAAGACCGGCGAGTTGACCTGTGGCGTTAAGCCCCCCCCGAAGATGCCCGCACCGCCGGGGATGTCGGTCGCGATGGCCGTGCTCGGATGGCCCTCAGCGGCGCCGACTGTGTGGCCGGCGGGGATTACCGAGAAGATCACGCCGCGCCCGGTCTCCGGATGGTCGGCGACCTTGATGTGCACCGCGTTGACCGCCGAGGCGCACACACTCGCGTCGGCCGCCCACCGGCTGGCCGTGTAGCCCGCAGGATTCACCGCCGTCGCGGGCGCCGTCACTGTGCCGAGATTCAGCCACGATGCGCCCAGGTCACGGCTGACCGCGACCTCGCCCCCGGCGGTGTTCGTGATGCGAATACGAAAGCTCTCGGGACCCGGCGGGGCGTTCGCGACCGCCACTTCGGGCGACGGCCCGCGGACGACCTCACCGGCCGCCGTGAGCGTCAGCAGCCCGAGCATCGCCGCCGCGAGCACCGCTCTCATGCCCCGAACTTCTCCGCCCGGCCCATCATGTTGGTGAGCACGTGCATGACCTCCATGCCGCGCAGGTGCCCCATGATGCCCTTGCCGCACGCGCGCTCGCCGTAGCGCTCCACGTCATCGGGCCGCACCCCTCGCCCGTAGAACGCGACCGGCACCGCATCGCCACTGTGGTCCTTGACGCTGCAGGGCGTGCTGTGGTCGGCGGTGATCATGATGGTGGTGGTCGCGAAGTCCACCTCGTCGAGGATGTGCCCGACCGCGCGGTCCACCTTGGCGATGGCCTCCATCTTCATGCGGCAGTTGCCGTCGTGGCCGCCCAGGTCCGGGGCCTTGATGTTCGCCAGCACGAAGTCGTGGTCGTCCAGCGCCGCCGCCACCGCCGCGGCGATGGCCATCTCGTCGGTGTCCTGGCCGCCGGTAGCTCCATCGACCTTGATGACGTCCATGTCCAGGTACTGCCCGAGCCCGCGGACCAGGTCCACCTCGACGATCATGGCCGCATGCAGGCCGTAGCGCTCGCTCAGCGGCTGCAACTGGACGGCCGTGCCCGCCCCCCGCGGCAGCACGATGTTCGCGGGCAACTCGCCGGCTGCGCGCCGCTGCCGGTTGACGGGATGGCCCTCGAGCACCTCGTGCGTGCGCTCGACAAACTCATTGAGCACGCGCGCCGTCTTCTCAGCGGCCTCCGGATCCTCGGCTCCCGGGAGCGGATGCGACTTCAGGTAGTCCACGCCCGGGTCGTGTGGATCGACCTCGCTGATCTCATGCGACAGGCCCGGGCCACGCAGCACCAGCGCCGCGCGATGCTCGACCGAGGGCTTGAAGATGATCTCGACGTCCTCGACCGTCGGGACGTCCTCGGAGATAGCCGCCGCGAGCTGGTCGGTGCCCTCCTTGATGCGCCCGGCGCGCCGGTCAACGACCCTGCGCTCCTCGACCGTCGAGAAATTGCAGCGGAAGGCCACGTCGCCCACTTGCACGTCGATGCCCACGCCCTTGGCCTCGAAGGGACCGCGGCCGCGGTAGTACGTGTGCGGATCGTAGCCCAGGATCGCCATGTGCGCGGTGTCGCTGCCCGCCGGGATGCCCGGGGCGATCGGGTCCATCAGCCCGCACGCGCCCTCACGCGCGACGAGATCCAGCGCCGGGGTCTCCTGCGCTTCGAGGGTCGTCATGCCACCAAGCTCCGGCACGGGACGCCCGCCCATGCCGTCGCCAATAAAGATTACACCTTTCGCTGAGTTCGTCACCAATACTCCTCCATTTTACTCCCTCACGCGCGGCCGGTGCGCGCCGATTGTAGGTCATCGCAGGGGGCGAGTCAAGAAACCGGGACGCGCCTCGGCCTCCTGCAGCGAACTCAGCGGCAGCCCCTCAAGTTCCCCGACCTCGCGCCGATATGCATGGTGAAGGACACCGATGTAGCGGGGTGCGAGGCGAGAGCGATGCAGCGGGGAGAGCGGCGAAGCAGGATCGTGCGCACCATCGCCATGGCCGCGGCGCTGCTGGCCGTGATGGCGAGCGTCATGGTCCCCGGCCTCACGCGCGAGGCGGCGGTCCAGGCCCGGGCCGAGGTGCGGGCGGCAGTGCACGCCCACATGGCCGACTTCCCTCCGCCCATGCCCGCTACGAGCATCGGCGACCCCTACTACCAGTGGTCAACCGTTGCATGCCCCGATGGCGACTACCACGCCGCTGAGGCCGAGCCGCCCCACGGCGCCCTGGCCTCCGCCCCCGCGGGCGAGAGCTGAGCACGCCGCATGGCCGCGAACTTGACAGCATCGGGGCCGGAGCGCACACCGCTTCGGCCTCTCGATTCGAGGTGACAGGGGGGCGCGGCTGTTGCGCGGCGCCCCGCGTCAGGTCACGGTTCGAAGCGGTAACCCACCCCGCGCACGGTGACGATATGCCTCGGACTCTGCCCGTCCTCACCGAGCTTGCGGCGCACGCGGCCGATGTGCACGTCGAGCGTCCGCGTGCGCACACCCTCCGGATAGCCCCAGACCTCGCGCAGCAGCGTGGCCGACCGGATCACCTCGCCCGGGCGACTGGCCAGCGCCCACAGCAGGTCCATCTCCATCGGCGTGAGCTGCTCGCACGCCCCCTCGATGGTGACCGTGTGCGTCCGTCGGTCAATCACCAGGTCGCGGAACTCGAGCACGTCGCGGTCACTGCCGCGTTCCCTCTCCGCTTCGGCGGTACGCCGGAGGGCGGCCCGGATACGTTCGCGTAGTTCGCCGCAGTCGCACGGGCCCGCGATGACGACATCCGCGCCCAGTTCGAGGGCCAGCACACGGTCGAGGTCACTCGCGCCCTCGGCCATGACGATCAGCGGCACGTCGCTGCTGCGGCGCAGTCGGCGGCACACGTCGAGACCGTGGATGTCCGGGAAGTCGAGCACCAGCACCACGACGTCGGGCCTGAGCTGCTCAGCGCGCTCAAGCGCCTCGGCGCCGGTTGATGCCGGCGCCACCGCCATGTCCAGTTCCTGCAGGCCATCGTGCAGCCGGTCGATGTCGTCGCGGTCACGCGCTGCCAGCAGCACCGTCCCCGCCATGCCCGAGCCCTCCGGGATCGACGTTCGCGCCTGCGTCGCCGGGCGCGTGGTCCGTGCGACCGCCGCCAGCACACGGCGGCGGTCAGTACATATATCAGCCGTTCGCGCTCTCTGCTTGAGGAGATCGCGAGCGGCCTGCGGCGGGGCTTGCCGCCCGTGCGCGCTTCGTGTAAACTGCGCCGTGCGGCGCGTCGCGCCGCCGCGACCGGTCAGCGTCGTGACAGCAGGCGAGGGATCAGCGATGGGTGACGTCATCAGGACAGTGCACGTCGGGCTGGGGCCGATCGGCCTCGAGATCATCCGTGCGGGAGTGGCCGGCCGCCGGTGCGTTCCTGTGGCCGCCGCCGACATCTCCCCGGGGATCGCCGGACGCTCGCTGCGCGAGCTGATCGAGGGCGACGAGATCCCCGAGGTCGAGGTCGCGGATGACCTCACCGCGGCGCTCGATGTCGCCGTAGAGGCAGACGCCGAGGCGGCCGTGGTGTGCACCGGCTCCCATGTCGAGGCGGTCGAGGATCAGTTCGCGGCCGTCCTTGAACGCGGCCTGTGCTGCATCTCCACCTGCGAGGAGCTGGTCTTCCCCTGGCTGCGCGCGGCCACGACCGCGGATCGCCTCGATGGTGTCGCAGTTGAGAACGACGCGGTGCTGCTCGGCGCAGGAGTGAACCCCGGCTTCGTGCTTGACCTTCTGCCCTTCGTGCTGACGCGGGTATGCCAGAGTGTGCGGTCCGTGCACGCCAGCCGGCGCCTCGACGCCGGCCGGCGACGGCAACAGCTTCAGGCCAAGGTCGGCGCCGGCATGGACCCCGAGGACTTCCGCGCCCTCGCCGCCGAGGGACAGATCGGTCACGTCGGCCTGGCGGAGTCAGCCGCGCTGCTCGCAGACTCCCTGGGCTGGCCCTGGGACGAGTTCGAGGAGACCATCGACCCGGTCGTCGCCTCCGAAGCGATCTCGAGCGAGCACGTTGATGTGGCGGCCGGCCGCGTGCGCGGCCAGGCCCAGACGCTGCGCATGGGGCGGGTGACGCTGGAGCTGGTCATGGCGCTGGGCGAAGCGGATCGCGACGAAGTGCGCATCGAGGGTGAGCCGCCGGTGCGCGCGATCATCGAGGGCGGCATCCACGGTGATCGCGCAACTGCGGGGATGGTCATCAACCTGCTTGCGCCGATGCTCGCCGCCGAGCCCGGCCTGCGCACGGTCACGGAGATCGGGCTGGGGTAGAGGGCGGGGAGGCGGGAACCGGGAGCCGGCAACGGGCAACCGGAGAGCGGCTTGTGTCCGCGAAGAGTGGCTCGGCCTGCGTGGGTAGTTCAGCCGTCTGCCATTGTCGATTCCCGATTGTGCATCCCCGGCCGTTGAGTCCACTCGCGGGTCGCGTACTTCTCCGCGCGCAGACGAGCTGCGACCGCGCGCTCCTCTGCGGACAGCGCCTCCTCGCGCAGGTCCACGCCCAGGGCCTCGGCAAAGCCCCGCACCACCGCATCGGCCAACTCCTCGTAGCTCACGGGGCGCCCCAGCAGCTCACTGACGCTCATCGCCGCGCCCGCCAGCACGCGCAACGCCACGCGCCGGTCGCCGCCGGGCATCACCGCGGTCTGCTCGGCCAGATCGATGGTAATCGGGATCGAGCCGTGCTGGAGGATGCCGCCGTCGCGCCGCATCTGCGCCGAGCCCACTACCTTGCGGCCCTGCGCCTGCAGGTCGCAGCGCGCCGTCTTCGCGAAGCAGATCGGTCGGGCCGCCCCTTCCGCGGGCGCGGATGAGCGCGCACCCACGCCGTCGCCCAGGGCGACCTGTCCGCCCAGCCGCTCCAGGCCGGCGATGATTCCTCGCGAGATCTCGCGGTAGGACTCCATGGTGCTGTGACCGCCGCGGATGTCGTCCTGGCGCACGCACACGCTGTAGGTCAGCTCGTCGGCGTGCAGGATCGCCCGCCCGCCCGTGGGCCGACGCACGAGGGCCCAGCCGCGGGCATTGATCGCCGCGAGGTCGATGCCCTCATCGAGTGGCTGGAAGCAGCCCAGCGAGACCGCCGGCGGCCGCCAGCCGTAGAGGCGCAGGGTGGGCGGCCGGTCGCCGCGCGCGACCGCGGCCGCGATGGCCTCATCGACCGCCATGTTGGTCGCGCCGTCCGCGCATCCGCTTCGCAGCAGTCGCCAGGCGGTCACACGATCACCCGGAACGAAGCCGGCCGGCCCAGGGGGCGGCCGGCCGGTCATGATGTGCTCTCTTCAGTGCGCGCGGGACTCAGTACTCCTCGTCCTCGTCCTCGTCCAGGTCACCCTCCAGCCCGTCAAGGAAGCTCTCGTAGTCATCCTCACTCATCAGCCCGCCCAGCTCGGACTTGTCCTCGAGCTTGACCTCGATCAGCCAACCCTCGCCGTACGGGTCGGAGTTGATCATCTCCGGGGCGTCGAGCACTTCCTCATTGATACGGACGACCTCGCCGCTGGCGGGGGCCAGCAGGTCCTCCACCGACTTGACCGACTCAACGGTGCCGCACGCGTCGCCGCGGATGATGGCCGCGCCCTCTTCCGGCAGCTCCACGAAGATTATCTCACCCATCATGTCCTGGGCGTAGTCGGACAGGCCCATGATCGCCGTGTCGTCGTCCTCGAGCCGCACCCACATGTGGCTCTCATCGAAAAGCATGTCGCCCGAACTCATCGCGCGCCTCCTCGTTCTGGTTACTGCCCGAGGCCGTCAGGCCGGGGCCGGGAATGGCCTGCGAACGGCGTCGTCGCCCCCCTGCGCGAGTGGTTGTGCGGGCACCCCGCCTCGACGCCGCCATCATATTAGGCCAGCGCTGCATGGCTGTCAACCGACCGGCGGAAAAAGGCCCGCATGCCCCTCGATGGGCGCTTGCAGGGCCCGTGACCCGTCCCCCGGGGCCAAGTTGACAGCCCCCCGGTCTTGCCGTATACTGCGCTCAACCACGCCCCCAGAGGCCGTAACGAGTGCGAGAATGCCCACAGCCCACAGCACTGACTGGATCATCCGACCCCGCGATCGTGCCGCCGAAGCCCGACTTGTGCGGGAGCTGTCGGTCCACCCCGTGCTCGCGGCGGTGCTTGCCGGGCGTGGTCTGAGGACACCCGCGGCCGCCAGGCACTTCCTCAACCCGTCCCTGGACGACTTGCACGATCCGCTGCTGCTCCCCGACATGGCGGCGGCCGTGGACCGCGTGGTGGGCGCGCTCGAAGCGAAAGAGCCGATCCTGATACACGGAGACTACGACGCCGATGGAGTCACTTCAACCGCGCTGCTCGTGCGGTTCCTCAGCGTCCTCGGCGCCGAGGTGCGCTACTACCTGCCGCACCGCTTCGAGGACTCCTACGGGCTGAGCGAGCGCGCGGTGCGGGCGTCGGCGGGCGACGCCGGGCTGATCATCGCGCTCGACTGTGGGGTGCGCGACCACGATGTCATCGACTGCGCCTGCGCGCAGGACCAGGACGTGATCGTGGTCGATCACCACGAGCCGGGCGATAAGCTGCCTGCCGCGCTCGTGGTGGACCCCAAGCGGCAGGACTCGGAGTACCCCGAGCGCGAACTCGCGGCCGTCGGCCTGGCCTTCAAGCTCGCCTCGGCATTGTGCGAGCGGCTGGATATGCCCCAGCGCTCGTTGCAGCGCGCGTTCCTTGACCTGGTGGCGATCGGCACCATCGCCGACGTCTCGCCGCTCGTGGGCGAAAACCGCGTGCTCACCGCCGTCGGCCTGCAGGTGCTGCCTGACACGCGCAAGGTGGGGCTGCAGGTGCTGCTGGAGCTGTGCGAGCTGGGCGAGGGGATCGGCGCGCGCGACGTGGCCTTCCGCATCGCGCCGCGCCTCAACGCCGTCGGACGCATGGCCGACCCGACCGACGCGCTGGAGCTGCTGCTCACCGACGATGAGCATGACGCCCGGCGCCGCGTGTTGCACCTCGACAGCCTCAACCGCCAGCGCCAGCGCGAGCAGGAGTCCACCTTCCGCGAGGCGCTGGAGATGATCGAGCGTGAGGTCGATCTCGACCGCGACCGCGTGGTGGTGCTGGCCCGCCAGGGCTGGCATCGCGGCGTGGTGGGCATCGTGGCCTCGAAGGTTCTTGAGGCGACCGGCCTGCCGACGCTGCTGCTGGCCGAGGAGGGCAACTGCGCCCGCGGCTCGGCGCGCAGTATCCCGGCCTTCAACGTCGCCCATGCGCTCGGATGCTGCGGTGATCTGCTCGATCGCTACGGCGGGCACTCGCTGGCGGCGGGCTGCGAGCTGAGCATCGACCGCGTCGCCGAACTGCGCGACCGGCTCAACGCGATCGGCCGCGAGCTGATCGGCGCCGATGACCTGCGCCCGACCATTCAGGTCGATGCCGAGGTCGATCTGCGCGAGATCGATCAGGACCTGGCCGTGCAGCTTACGCGGCTGGAGCCGTGCGGCGAGGGCAACCCCGAGCCGGTGTTCGTGGCGAGCGATGTCGCCATGAGTGACGCGCGCACTGTGGGCGCTTCGGCCCGGCACCTGAAGCTGATCGTGGACGATGGCACCCGCCGGCTCGAGTGCATCGGCTTCGGCCTGGGTGAGCGCCTCGACGACCTGCCGCGCTTCGGGCGCGTCGACCTGTGCTTCACGCCGAAGCTGGACGACTACACCGGCCTGCCCCGACTGCAGTTGCAGCTCGCGGACATCAGGCCTCGATACTGACGGCAGCAATCATCCATGCGTGTCCGATGACGGACGGGGCGGGGACGTGGGCCGGGCAGCGGACCCAAGGAGACTGAGCATCCGTGACCAAGACTTTCGCGCTCCCAACCAGTTCCAGGCGCCAGGTGCTCGACATCACCGGCGAGGTCGCCGAAATCGTCGCCAACAACGACGTCGCCTCGGGCATGTGCACGGTGTCGGTGCCCCACTGCACTTGCGCCGTTCGCATCAACGAGCACGAGGACGGCCTCGCGCACGACATCCTCACGCTCATGGACGGCCTGGTCGCCGATGGCGATTGGCACCACAACCGCATCGACCAGAACGCCGGCGCGCACCTGGCCGCCACGCTCCTGGGCAATTCGATCCAGGTCCCGGTCGAGGGCGGCAACCTCGTCCTCGGCACCTGGCAGCGCATCCTGCTCATCGAGCTGGACGGCCCTCGGCACCGGCGCATCAACGTGACCCTCATCTGCGGATGACGCCGCCGGCCTGCGCGGCCTGCCCGCGACGACCGGCGGCCCGAAGGCGAGTGAACCGATGACCGGCAGCGATCCTCTGCTGATGATTCCCGGCCCGACCAACCTGCCCCCGGCCGTGCGCGAGGCGCTGGGCGGGGCCTCCTTCTACCACCGCGGCGAGCACATGGCCGACCTGCTGGAGCGCTGCACCGACGGCCTGCGCCGGCTCATGGGTGCGAGCGGCGACGTGCTCATCCTCACCTCCTCGGGCACCGGCGCCGTCGAGGCGTCCATCACCAGCTTCCTGTGCCCGGGTGACCGAGTCCTCTCGGTCGAGGGGGGCAAGTTCGGTGAGCGCATGGGGGAGATCGCCCGCACCTTCGGCGCCGAGGTGACCACGCTCCCGGTCGAGCCCGGTCGCGCCGTCGATCCCGAGGACCTGGCGTCCGTCCTCGCCCCCGCCAACTTCCAGGCCGTGCTCTGCGTGCACAACGAGACGTCCACCGGCGTCACCCAGCCCATCGCCGAGGTCGCCGCCGCCGCGCACGATGGCGGCGCGCTGCTCATCACCGACTGCGTGAGCTGCCTGGGCGGCGTGCCGGTGCGCGCCGACGAGTGGGAGCTGGACGTGATCGCTGCCGGATCGCAGAAGTGTCTGATGCTCCCCCCGGGCCTCGCCTTCGTGGGCGTGCGGGAGGAGGTGTGGGGGCTCGCCGAGACCGCGACCATGCCCTGCTACTACCTCGATCTGCGCCGCGCCCGAGAGCCGCTGCACAAGGGCCAGACGCCCTGGACGCCCGCCACCACGCTGATCGCCGCGCTCGCGGCCTCACTCGACCTGATCGAGGCCGAGGGCATCGACGCGGTCATCGCCCGCCACCGCGCCATGGCCGAGGCGACGCGCGCGGCGATGCTTGCGGCAGGGCTGCGGCTCTTCGCGCGCGAGGGCTGCCGGTCCGACACGGTGACTGCGGTGCACGTGCCCGAGGGCGTGGACAGCGTCGAGCTGGTGCGGCTCGTGCGCGAGCGCCACAACGTGCTCATCTCCGGCGGCCAGGGCGACCTCAAGGGTCACATCTTCCGCATCGGCCACATGGGCATGGTGGACATGGCGCAGATAGAGCGCACGCTGCAGGGCGTCGCCGACGGCCTGGCGAACCTCGGGCACGGGTGCGACGCGAACGCGATGATCGACGCCGCGCGCGATGCAGCACGTCGAGTCGGCGCGGATGGGAGTTGAGATGCACAGAGTCCTGATCTGCGATGCGATCGCCGAGCAGGGCCTGGCGCTGCTGGCGGGGCGCGCCCAGATGATCGACGCGTGTGCGCTCGACCGCGACGGGCTGATCGAGGCCATCGCCGACGCCGACGCGGCCATCGTCCGCAGCGCGACCACCCTCGACGAGGGCGTGATCGAGGCCGGGCGGCGCCTGCGCGTCATCGCGCGCGCGGGCGTGGGCGTGGACAACATCGACCTCGACGCCGCCACGCGCCGGGGCATCGCGGTGGTCAACACGCCGACCGGCAACACCATCGCCGCCGCCGAACACGCGATGGCGATGCTGTTGGCTCTGGCGCGACGCATCCCGGCCGCAGATGCCGCGCTCAAGGACGGACGCTGGACGAAGCAGCAGGCGACCGGCCGCCAGCTCTACCGCAAGACGCTCGGGCTGGTCGGTTTCGGCAAGATCGGCCGGGAGGTCGCCAAGCGCGCCCGCGCCTTCGAGATGACCGTGGTCGCTCACGATCCGTTCGTTCCCGACGAGCGCATCCGCGAGCTGGGCGTGGAGCCGGTCGCACTGCAGGAGTTGCTGCGCGCGGCGGACGTGGTGAGCCTCCACGCAGCGCTGACCGAGAACTCGCGCGGCCTGATCGGCGCCGACGCGCTGGCGTTGATGAAGCCGTCGGCGCTGCTGGTGAACTGCGCGCGCGGCGGGCTGGTGGATGAGGCCGCCCTGCTGGCGGCGCTGCGCGAGGGGCGCATAGCGGGCGCGGCGCTGGACGTCTTCCAGGCCGAGCCCGAGCCCAACCCCGAGCTGGTGGGGCTGCCGAACGTCGTCGCCACGCCCCACGTCGCGGCCTCCACCGAGGAGGCGCAGGCGGACGTAGCCCGCGAGGCGGTCGAGCAGGTGCTCGAGGTGCTCGAGGGCGGGCGACCGCGCTGGCCGGTGAACGTGCCGCCGCTGTCGCCGGATGAGCTGAGCCGCATCGGGCCCTTCCTGCCGCTGGCCGAGAGCCTCGGTGCGCTGCAGGCGGCACTGCTGACCGGGCCGCCGCTGCGCGCCGCGCTCTACGCCCACGGCGACGCCGCCGATGAGCACCTGCGCATCGTCAGCGGCCACTTCCTCGCCGGGCTGCTCGCGCGCATCGCGGGCGAGCCGGTTAACTACGTGAACGCACCGCTGATCGCCGCCGAGCGCGGTCTGCAGACCAGCCGAGGCGCCGCCGCCGCCGCGCGCGGCTACTCGCAGTTCCTGCAGGCGGCCGTTGCGGACGAGGCGGGGGAGACCAGCGTCGCCGGCGCTCTGCTCGACCGCGGCCAGGCGCGCATCGTGGACGTCGCTGGCTTTGGCTTCGACTTCGTGCCCGAGCGCACCGTGCTGCTGATTTGGAACGCCCGCCCCGACCGGCCGGGCTTCGTCGGCACCATCGGCCGCATCCTCGGCGAGGCGGGCATCAACATCCTGGGCATCCAGGTCGCGCACGAGGTGCTCGACGGCGCCGGGCTGATGGCCGTCACTGTGGCCGAGCCGATCGCGCCCGAAGTGCGCGCCGAGATCGAGGCGCTCGCGGACGTCGCGCGCCTGGCAATCGTCGAGTTCTGAGAACCACCGCACTCAACATGGACGGGAACGGACCCGCTTCGTGCGCATCCTGATCACCAACGATGACGGCATCTACGCCCCCGGCCTGCGCGAGCTGGTGCGCGCGCTTGCGCCCCTGGGCGAGGTGACGGTCATTGCGCCCGAGCGCCAGCAGAGCGCCACCGGCCACGGCATCACGCTGCACAAGCCGCTGCGCATGACGCCGGTGCAGATCGACGCGCCCGCTGCCGAGGCCTTCGCCACCAACGGCACCCCCGCCGACTGCACCATCCTCGCCACCGCCGATGATCGCCCGCCGCCGGACCTTGTGGTCGCCGGCATCAACATGGGCGCAAACCTCGGTGAGGAGGTGCTCTACTCGGGCACCGCGTCCGCCGCCATGGAGGGCGCGCTGCAGGGCTTCAAGGCGCTCGCGATCTCCGTGACCGCCTACGAGAGCTGCATCTTCGGGCCGGCCGCGGATTTCGCCGCCGCCCTCGCCCGACGCATGACTGATGTCGGCCTGCCGCCCGACACCTTCCTGAATGTGAACGTGCCCAACCTCTGCACCGAGGACCTCGGGCCGGCGGTGCTCACGCGCCTGGGGCGGCGCCGCTATCTGAACTCGCTCGAGCGCCGTGAGGACCCGCGTGGGCGCAGCTACTACTGGTTCTCGGGCGAACCGCTGGAGTCCGACGCCGCCGAAGGAACCGACATCAGCGCCGTCCAGGCGGGCCTGATCTCGGTCACGCCGGTGCACTTCGACATGAACTTCCGCGGCGTGGGTGGAGAGTTCGACGCACTGCTGGACGGCCTGGGGAGCTGATCCGCATGGCGCCCTCGTGGCCGTCATATCTGGCGCTGCACGAAAGCGGCGAGCTGGCGCGTCGCGCCGAGCGGGCCCGCGAGCTGCTCGAGCCGTGCGTGGTCTGCCCGCGCGAGTGCCGGGCGGCGCGGCTCTCGGGCGCGGCCTGCTTCTGCGGCGGCGGGGAACGCGCCATGGTGTGCTCGGCCGGCCCGCACTTCGGCGAAGAGCGCCCACTCGTGGGAACCGGCGGCTCGGGCACGATCTTCCTCGCCGGCTGCAATCTCGGCTGCATCTTCTGCCAGAACTACGAGATCAGCCATCTGCGTCAGGGCGTGGAGGTCGGCGCCGACGAGCTTGCGAATACCATGGTGCGATTGCAGGCCCGCGGCTGCCACAACATCAACTTCGTGACGCCCACGCACTACGTGCCGCAGATCCTGGCGGCGCTCGTGATCGCGGCCGAGGCGGGCCTGCGTGTGCCGCTGGTCTACAACACGGGCGGCTATGACGCGCTGCAGACGCTGCGCCTGCTCGACGGCGTCTTCGACATCTACATGCCCGACGCGAAGTACGCCGACGGCGAGGTGGCGGCGCGGCTGTCAGGCGCGCCCGACTATCCGGAAGTCATGCGCGCGGCGCTGACCGAGATGCACGCCCAGGTCGGCGACCTCTACATCGGCCCCGACGGCCTGGCGCGTCGCGGGCTGCTGGTGCGGCACCTCGTGTTGCCGGACGGCCTGGCCGGCACGTCCGAGATCATGCGCTTCCTGGCCTCGCTCAGCCGCGACACGTATGTCAACGTGATGGCGCAGTACCGGCCGTGCTACCAGGCGCACGAGCATTCGGAGCTGTGCCGGAGCATCACCGCCGACGAGTACCGTGCGGCCGTGCAGGCGGCGCTGGATGCGGGCCTGCACCGCCTCGACGACCGGCCCCGGCAGTTCACACTGTGAGTCAGCGATCATCTCAGGCAACGACGGGCATCATCGACAGATGGGCTTGGAGGAGGTCCGACGATGTCAGATCTGAACGAGAAGGTGGAGTCCACGACTCGCCGGCTCAGTCGCTGGGCGCGGCGCACCGGCAACCTGGTCAGCCGGTGGTGGGAGGACGTGAACGCGCTGCAGACGCGGCGCAGCCAGATCCGTGAACTCGCCCGCGAGCGCCGGCAGGTGCTGACCGACATGGGCAACAAGGTCTATGCGCTGCATCGCAAGGGCAAGGTGCAGAACCGCGACCTGCTCGCCGACTGCAGCCGCATAGACCGCATCGGCGAGGACATCGCGCGCCTCGAGCGCGAGATCGAGGAACTCCGCCGGCGCGCCGCCGAGGAGCCGGGCGAGGTCGAAGTCGGCGACGAGGCGCCGGTGGTCGGCGAGCAGGACATCGAGACCGCGGCCGTCGAGGTCGAGGTCGAAGCCGAGGACACGCCCGAGGTCGAGAAGGAGGCCACAGAGCCGTGCGCCCACGCGCAGGCGCCGGCGGAGGGCCCGGCCGAAGCCGATGAGGGAGACGACACCCCGGCCGAGTGCGCGCCTGAGTCCGAGGCCTCTCCCGAGATGCCCCAGGACATCCCTGCCGTGACCGACGAGGAAGGTGAGGTCCCCCGTGCGCACTCCGAGGGGACGGTCGAGGGCCCGCCCGAGCAAGACAGGGGCGGCCACACGCGGCCCGAGTACGACCAGTAGCCGCTCGGCGCCGCGCAGCATCACGACGGGGCGGGCCACCGCTGCTGGCCCGCTCCTGATTCAGGTTGTGGCTGGGAGCGAACCATGGCGACCAAGTACTGCTTCGTCACCGGTGGCGTGGTCTCCGGGATCGGCAAGGGCATCTCCTCCGCGTCACTCGCGCGCCTGCTCAAGGCCCGTGGCTTCCGCATCGCCATCCTCAAGATAGACCCCTACATCAACGTTGACGCCGGGCTGATGAACCCCTTCCAGCACGGCGAGGTCTTCGTCACCGATGACGGGGCAGAGACCGACCTGGACCTGGGCCACTACGAGCGCTTCGTCGACGAGCCCCTCAGCCAGGTCTCCAATGTCACCACCGGTCAGGTCTACGGCTCGGTCATCGAGAAGGAGCGCGATGGCGACTACTACCTCGGCCAGACCGTCCAGGTGATCCCGCACATCACCGACGAGATCAAGGCCCGCATCCGCAAGTGCGCGCACGCCTACGAGGCCGACATCTGCATCTGTGAGATCGGCGGCACCGTCGGCGACATCGAGGGTCAGCCGTTCTACGAGGCCATCCGCCAGATGCGCATCGAGGAGGGTCCCGAGAACACCTGCTACGTCCACGTCACGCTCGTGCCCTACCTGGAGCACGTCGGCGAGCTGAAGACCAAGCCCAGCCAGCACTCGGTGCGCGAGCTGCGCTCCATCGGCATCCAGCCTGACATCCTCATCGTGCGCACGCCCCAGCCGCTGACCCAGAGCGCCCGCCACAAGCTGTCTCTCTTCTGCAACGTGCCCGACGACGCAGTCATCGAGGCCGTGGACGTGAAGGAGTCGCTGTACCACATCCCGCTGGCCATGGAGGAGCAGGGCAGCGCGGACCTGGTGTGCAAGGCTCTGAGCATGCCGCGCCGCTCGCCCGACCTCGCCGAGTGGCACGACATCTGCGACCGCTACGCCTTCCCCGACCACGAGATCACCATCGCGATGGTCGGCAAGTACATGGACCTGCACGACGCCTACCTGTCGGTGACCGAGGCGCTCATGCACGGCGGCATCGCCAACCGCGCGCGCGTCAACATCGAGTACGTGGACTCGGAGAACATGGAGCGCGACGGCCCGGTGGCGCACCTCGCCGACGCGCACGGCGTGCTGGTGCCGGGCGGTTTCGGCGACCGCGGCATCGAGGGCAAGATCGCCGCCATCGGCTACGCGCGCGAGAACGGCATCCCCTACCTCGGCCTGTGCCTCGGGCTGCAGACGGCGGTGATCGAGTTCGCGCGCAACGTCTGCGGGCTGGTGGGCGCGAACTCGCGCGAGTTCAAGAAGGACTGCGAGCACCCGGTCATCATCTACATGAAGGAGCAGGAGTATATCACCGAGTTGGGCGGAACCATGCGGCTGGGCGCGTATCCGTGCGTGCTCAAGCCCGGCTCCCTGGCCGCGCGGCTCTATGAGGCCGAGGAGATCTCCGAGCGCCACCGCCACCGACTGGAGGTCAACAACAAGTACCGCGAGACGCTGGCCGAGCATGGCCTGGTGTTCTCGGGCACCTCCCCCGAGGGGGACCTGGTGGAGATGATCGAGCTGCCCGACCATCCGTTCTTCATCGCCAGCCAGTTCCACCCGGAGTTCAAGTCGCGCCCCAACCGCGCACACCCGCTCTTCCGCGGCTTCATCGCGGCGGCGCTGGAGCATGCGGGGGCGACCGAGACCGTCGAGGCATAGGCAGTTGCCGTGCGGGCGGGCCGGTCGCCTGACCGGCCCGCCGTTGCAGTCCGTGAGGGGGAACACCAATGGCCCGCAAGCGCGTGACCTTCGCGTGCGAGACTGATCGCCTCGCCTGCTTCGTGGATCGCGAAGCCGAACTTGCGCGCATCCGTGAACTCCTGCAGACGCCAGTTGAGCGGCCGGTTCCCGTGGTAGTGCTCTACGGTGCCGGGGGGATGGGGAAGAGCACTCTCCTCGACAAGGTCCGCCAGGACCTCTGCATGCAGGGCCGCCCCGAGTACCCCGAGGCCCACCTTCCGCATGCCCTCGTTGACTTCTCGCAGGCGAGCATGGGGGTGACCTATCCCGAAGGCCTCGTGCATCACGTCAAGCGCGAACTCGAACCGTATGGCCTGCAGTTCCCGCGATTCGAGTTGATCCTCGCACGGCTGCGCCAATTGCAGGGCTTCGCTCCGGCGGACAAGCCGGGCGAGTTCCCGGTTCTCCTGAACGTGCTTGAGCACGCGGGCGGTCTCGGCGACATTCTCGGTGCCATCCGCGCCGCAGGGGATCTCGACTGCTTCAAGCACCGCAAGTACCACAGGCTCAACATCGCGGACGCGCTGCACTGGCAGCACCCGTACGAGGGAGAGGAAGCGCTGGCGTCGGCGTTCGCCGATGACATCAGCGACCTTCTCCGCAGCGATGCTCGGCACCCGGATTGGCGCTGGCCGGTACTGCTGCTCGACGGGCTCGATTGGGTCGATGCAGGGACCCAGGAGGGGGATCGGCTGTTGGCGGCGGTCGGCCAGCTGTGCGGCGGCGCCGTTGGGTGCTCAATGGTCGTTGGACTGCGGTCGAGCGACGGTCAGTTGCCCGAGCCCTTGGAGGAAGCGTCAGCGGGGCGGGGCGCTGAGTCAGTTCCTGTGGACCTCATACCCGGGGACGACGACGGCCGTTACCTAAGGGAGTACCTCCGACTGCGCGGTGTTAACGACGAGAGCCACCAGGCGATCGTCGACGTCACGGGAGGACACGCGCTCTGGATGGGCGTCAGCGCGGACATCGCCCTACGCATCCAGCGCGACGAGGGGCGGTCCCTCACTGCCGACGATCTGTCCGGGGCCGGCGAGGACCGAGAGAAACTCTTCCAGCGCCTCGCCGAGGGGCTCCCGCGCGAGCAGTGGCACCTCCTGCGCGCAGCCTGCGTGTGCCGGTGGTTCGACCGGCCGCTCCTGAGCGCAGTCGCGGGACAGGACATCACGCCGGAGGCGTTCGAGGACCTGACAGGCCTCTCGCTGATCAATGCAGCCCGATACGCCGATACCGGCGCGCCGGCGGCTTGGGCCGCGCATCAGACAGTACGTGAGCTGGCGCTGGCCCGGTTGGGCGCAGAGGGTGAGTTGGAGCTACTGGCCAACCGAGGGGCATCCTGCTGCGGACCACACCGCGGCGGTCCGTGGCATACGGAGTGCCTGTACTTCCTCGTAGCGGCCGGCAGACCGGAATGGGGGTGCCCCGCTCACCAACTTGTGGACGATGCCTCCCTAGAATGGGACCGTGACCTCGTCGCCGACACACTTGCCGCCATTCAGGACGGTGGCCAAGTGCGGGCATGGTCCGGTGTGGGCCCCGGCGAGACCCCTTGGCAGATCGCGAGCTTCCGGGGCGAGCTCCACGAGATGAACGGACGCCATGATCTTGCCATGGCGTCTCAGGAGGAGGCGCTGCGACTAGCGCGGGCATCCCGCGACGTCTTCGGGGAAGCCCGCGTGCTGGCCCTGCTCGGACGGCTCGCTGGGCTGCTAGGCCGGCACGACGAGTCACTGTCCTGCCACAGGAAGGAACTTGTCGCGAGCAGACGGCTCGGCAACGTGAGCGGACAGGCGCAGGCGCTGGCCAATATCGCGGCCGCTTGGGCCCGACGGGGCCGGTGGGGCCGTGCGGTGAGGTCTGCAGGGAAGGCCATGGCTCTAGCGAGCGGGTGTGGTGCGCCATCCGTGCAGGCGCAGGCCGCCCATATCGTGGCCATGGCCAACGCGGCGTCAGGCAAGCTCGACGCCGCAATCAGCTGGCTGACGCAGGCGCTCAACGCTCTGGAGGAACTCGGCGCCCTACACGATCTGGCCTGCGTGGCCGATGACTTGGCGAATGCCCTTCAGCGTGCAGCCCGCCACGACGAAGCGGAGGCCTACCGCCAGCAGGCTCTTCGGATCCGCACGCAACTCCGAGACCGTCTCGGCCAGGGCCGGACGCTCATGAACATGGGGACATCGGCTGCTGACAGGGGAGACCCATTGACCGCGCGCAGACGTTGGGGGGAGGCGCTGATGGCCCTCGAAGGGCTCGGCGTGCCGGAGGAGCAGGAGGTCCGCGAG
>JALGVA010000329.1 GCA_029820295.1 Candidatus Zipacnadia bacterium | reverse complement strand
TACACATAGCCGACGGGAAGATGACCATTGTCTGGGACGCCACCGGGGTGCCAAGTGGAAGCGTGAAGGTCTCGTGCCGCTTCGAGCCGGCGCCCGCGAGCGAGTGCCGCCGCGGCTTCCCCCTCGTGTACGGCCGCATCGAGGTGACCAACGAGAGCGACTGCCAGCTCCGCGCCGTGCAGTTCCCGCGCATGACCTTCGTGGCCGGTCCGCAGCCGGCCGAGGAGGCCACACTCGTCTTCCCCCGCGCGCACGGGCGCTCCTGGCGCAACCCCTTCGACGCCCCGCGCGGGTACCTGGTCGGCACCATGGAGCCCGCGGGCCTGACGGGCAGCATGGAGATGCAGTTCGGCACTCTCTACGATGACGCCGGCAACGGGCTCTACTGGGCCTTCTACGACGGCGAGGGCTATCACAAGCGCGTGGTCTACGACAACACCACCCGCGGGCAGATCGAGCTGAAGCTCGCGCACATGCCCGAGAATTGCCTGACCCCCGGCCAGGACTACAGCTCGACTTACCCCGTCGCTCTCGGCGCCTATCAGGGCGACTGGTGGGACGCCGCGCGCATCTATCGCGAGTGGGCGCTGCAGCAGAAGTGGTGCCAGCGCGGGCCGATCGAGACGCGCGAGGATGCCGCCGAGTGGGTGAAGCAGGCGGACGTGTGGGTGCGCGGCGACGCCCGGCGCACCCCCGCCGAGTTCGAGGGCGACTTCGTCTCCGCATTCCAGGACGCCGTCGGCGGCACCGTGGGCGTGCAGCTCTACTCGTGGTATCAGCGCGAGCCCGGCGAGCACAACTGGTGTGCGACGCTCGGCTGGCCCATGGTCGAGGGCTTCGCCGAGATGATCGGCCGGGTGCGTGAGCGCGGCATTCACTACACTCCCTACGTCAATTCGCTGCAGACCGACCTCGAGGACCCATCCTGCCCCGCGGGCCTGGAGAGCGCCTTCGTGATCGGCGTCGATGGCACCCCGCTGCTGTGGACCGACGAGGGGAAGAAGCGCATCATGTGCGCGGCCACCGAGACGTGGAAGGACATGCTGGTGCAGGCCTGCGAGCGGCTGGTGCGCGACGGCAACGTCTCGGGCATCTACCTCGACCAGCTCGGCGGGCACTGCGGCCGTCCGTGCTACGCCCCGAATCACGGCCATCCCGTGGGCGGCGGGCACTACGCGACCGACGGCCTGCGCGACATCTGCCAGGCCATCCGCGAGGCCATGTGGCGGCACTACCCGGAGGCCGCGCTGTCGTTACCGACCACCGCCTGCAGCACTACAACTACTGGCCCGGCTGGGTGAACCTGTGGCCGGCGGTCTACGGCGACTACACCGTCACTTACGGCCGCACGCTGGGCTTCACCCAGAGCGCCGACAAGGACGGCAACCTGCCCGAGCCCATCGACTTCTACGGCCCCACCGGCAACACGTTCGTCTCGGGGCTGGCCTTCGCGCGCTTCTGGCCGACCGGCAACCCGGTCAATCTCATCACCTCGCCCGGCAACGAGGACAAGCGCGAGTATTTCCAGACCTGCCTCGATCTGCGGCGGGAGGGGCGCAAGTGGTTCGAGTTCGGCTATCTGCAGCGCCCGGTGGCGGTCCTGAGCGAGGTTCCCGCGGTGCCCATCAAGGACCCCAAGGGCCGCGACAGTACCATCGACGCGCTGCTGCACTCGTCGTGGCTCGCCTCGGACGGCTCACTGGCCTTCCTCTTCACCAACGTTAGCGAGGAGCCGCTGGAGGTCTCCTGGCTGGCGGACCTGTCGCGCTACGAGATCGCGCCGGCGGAGGTCTATCGCGTGCGGCGGCTGATGCCCGACGGCACGCGTCGGAGTGTTGCCGAGCTCGAGACGACCAGGCTCGAGCGCTCCGAGGCCCTGGAGCCGCACGCCGTCGTGGTCTACGAGGTCACCGTCGGGGCGTACTGATCCCGTCGTGAGGGGGGCGGCATTCCTGCCTGTCTGTCGTCGGCCGTCGCCGTTAGCTGCGTGCCGCCGCCTGCCCTGCCTTCCATCCAGAGTGGGAGTCCAAGCGCCTCGCCTGGACGCGGCGCGCAGCGCCGCTGCCGTCAGCCGTTGCCGCTTGGCCCGCCCGGCCGTTGCTAGAACGCCCAGCCCAGCACGCCCTGGCTGCCGCTGAGCGGCCCGCTGAAGATGTAGCGGTACTGGTAGAAGAGCCCCTTGCGGACGTGGTCGAAGTCGCCGGCCCCCGCCCAGATCGCGAAGTCGTCCACCTCGTCGAGCTCAGCGTCATCGGGGATGAGGCGGTAGAAGCCTCCGCCGAGGACGAACGGAATGCCGCCATAGCCCTCGATCACGTCGGTGGCCTTCAGGCCAATCTCGGCGCAGTAGGTCTCGCCACGATCATCATCGTCGTCGAAGTAGCCGATGCCGTACACGACCTGGTCCTGTGAGTGCTCCAGCCGGAACCCGTTCTCATCGCCGGAGTAGGCGAATGACAGCGCGGTGCCGGAGGTCCTCTGTCTCCCCCACTGGGCGGACGCCGACACGGCCGCCAGCACCAGCGAGGCCATGGCGATGACGAGGATCAGGGTGACGCGCGGCAGGCGCGTGCTGCGCATGGGATCAAGCCTCCTTCGGCGCGGCGGATGCGCGCCGGCATAACTGCGTCGGGGCGGGTAACGGCGCTTGCCCCCGTATGGCCGGATTGTAGGACCACCTTCGGCCCAAGTCAAGCCGTGGACGGGCCGCGGCGGAACGAG
>JALGVA010000198.1:8012-8388 GCA_029820295.1 Candidatus Zipacnadia bacterium | reverse complement strand
CGGTATGCTCGGGCGCTACCGGTTCGTGCCCGTCGAGGGCTGCGACCGCTTCTACGGCGGCGCGGTGGGCTACCTGGGCTACGACGCCGTGCGCTTCTTCGAGGACATCCCCGATGACAGGCCCGATGACCTGGACCTGCCCGACGCCCAGTTCATGCTCACCGACACGCTGGTGATCTTCGACCACGTCACCCGCAAGATGCGCGTGGTGGCTAACGCCCACGTCACCGGCGATCCGCAGGCGGCCTACTGGGAGGCCATTGAGCGCATCGACCGGCTGGTGGACGCGCTCCGGCAGCCCCTGGAGCCCAGGCCGGCGGGCGCGGGCGCGGTGGCGCACATCCCCTCCGACGCCTCGGCCATGCGCTCGACCATG
>JALGVA010000198.1:0-7985 GCA_029820295.1 Candidatus Zipacnadia bacterium | reverse complement strand
CATCCCCTCCGACGCCTCGGCCATGCGCTCGACCATGACCCGCGAGGCCCATCGCGAGGCGGTGCTGCGCGCCAAGGAGTACATTACCGCCGGGGACGTCATTCAGGTGGTGCTCTCCCATCGCATGTCGGCGGAGATCGACGTCGATCCCTTCGACCTCTACCGCGGCCTGCGCACGGTCAACCCCTCCCCGTACATGTACTACCTGAGCTTCGGCGACTGCAAGATCATCGGCGCCTCGCCCGAGCTGCTGGTGCGCTGTGAGGACGGCGAGGTGGTCACGCGGCCCATCGCGGGCACACGTAAGCGCGGAGCCACCGACGCCGAGGACGCGGCGCTCGAAGCGGAGCTGCTCGCCGACGAGAAGGAGCGCGCCGAGCACATCATGCTGGTGGACCTGCACCGTAACGACATCGGCCGCGTCTGCGAGCCGGGGACGGTCGAGGTCGATGAGCTGATGAAGGTCGAGCGCTACTCGCACGTGATGCACATCGTCTCCAACGTCATCGGCCGGCTGCGCGCCGACAGGGACCAGTACGATGTGCTGCGGGCTGCCTTCCCCGCGGGCACGGTCTCGGGCGCGCCCAAGATCCGCGCCATGGAGATCATCGAGGAGCTGGAGCCGGTGCACCGCGGCCCCTACGCGGGCATCGTGGGCTACTTCAGCTTCTCGGGCGCGATGGACACCTGCATCACCCTGCGCACCATGGTCGTGAAGGGCAAGACGGTGCACTTCCAGGCCGGCGGCGGCATTGTCGCGGACTCCGACCCGGACGCGGAGTACCAGGAGACGCTGATGAAGGCGGGCGCGCTGCTCGATGCCGCGCGCATGGCCGAGGCGGGGCTGCGGTGATCTGGCCTCCCCCCTGAGAGCGCTGCGCGCTCTCTTCCCCTCTCCGTCCCGGAGAGGAGAACGACGGCAGCCGGGCTGGCCGCGTACTGGGGACAACAGGCAGACCCAATGCGCAGAGTCCTTGCCCCCTCCGGAACGGAGGGGGGAAGCCCGAGCTTGCTCGGGCAGGGGGAGGCCAGTCGTGCCGCGGCCGACCGACACAAGGAGGCGAACCGATGATCCTGTTGATCGATAACTACGACTCGTTCACCTACAACCTCTACCAGTACCTGTCGGAGCTGGGTGAGACCGTCGAGGTGGTGCGCAATGACGCCATCACCACCGACGAGATCGAGCCGATGGCGCCCGAGGGCATCGTCATCTCGCCCGGGCCGTGCACGCCCACCAAGGCCGGCATCTCCTGCGAGGCCATCGAGCGCTTCGCCGGGAAGCTGCCGATCCTCGGCGTGTGCCTGGGCCACCAGGCGATCGGCCAGGTCTTCGGCGGCGACATCGTCCGCGCCCCGCGGTTGATGCACGGCAAGACCTGCCCGATCAACCACGATGGCCGCACCCTCTTTGAGGGCGTGCCCAGCCCGTTCGAGGCGGTGCGCTACCACTCGCTGGTCATCGACCCGCCCAGCGTCCCCGACTGCCTCGAGGTCTCGGCGCTGAGCGACCAGGACGAGATCATGGCGGTGCGGCACCGCGAGTACACCATCGAGGGCGTGCAGTTCCATCCCGAGTCGGTCATGACCGCTCCCGGCAAGGACCTGCTGCGCAACTTCCTGCGCCTCGTCGCGCAGGGCCCGGTCCGCGCCGGCGTGGGCGCGTAGCAATCCCGCGTGAGGTGATGGCGATGATCAACGAGACGCTGAGCAGGGTCGTGGACGGACACGCGGTGGGCCGCGAGGAGGCGCAGGCGGCGATGGCCGCCATCATGAGCGGCGAGTGCACCCCCGCCCAGATCGGCGCCTTCCTGGTGGCGCTGCGCATGCGCGGCGAGACCGTAGAACAGGTCGCGGGCTTCGCCGAGGCCATGCGTGAGGGCTGCGTGCGCATCAGCACCACGCACGCCGACGTCGTGGACACCTGCGGGACCGGCGGCGACGCGCTGGACACCTTCAACATCTCAACCGCCGCCGCCATCGTCACCGCCGCCGCGAGCGTGCCGGTGGCCAAGCACGGTAACCGCTCGGTCTCCAGCCAGTGCGGCAGCGCCGATGTGCTCACCGAGCTGGGGGTGCGCATCGACCTCAAGCCGGAGGAGGTCAGCCGCTGCCTGGACGAGCTGGGCATCGGCTTCCTGTTCGCGCCCAGCCTGCACCCGGCCATGAAGCATGCGATCGGCCCGCGCCGCGAGCTGGGACTGCGCACGGTCTTTAACATCCTGGGCCCGTTGACCAACCCGGCGGGCGCGAAACGGCAGCTCCTGGGCGTGTTCGCGGCGGCGCTGACCGACGTGATGGCCAACACCCTGCGCGACCTGGGCTCCACGCACGCGCTGGTCGTGCACGGGCTCGAGGGCATGGACGAGCTGTCCACCGTCGGCCCCACGCGCGTGTCCGAGCTGCGCGATGGCGAGGTGAAGACGCGCGAGGTGCGCCCCGAGCAGTTCGGCCTTAACCGCGCCGAGCCCGAGGACATCGAGGGCGGTGACCCGGCGCACTCGGCCGAGATGCTGCTTACGGCGATCTCCGGCGAGGAGGGCCCGCCCCGCGACATCGTGCTGTTCAACGCCGGCGCGGCGATCTACGTCGGCGGCAAAGCCGACACCATTGGCGAGGGCATCGAGCTGGCGCGCGAGGCCATCGACTCAGGCGCGGCGCGCGCGAAGCTCGACGCCCTGATCGACCTGAGCCGCGCTCTGGCGGAGGCGCGCGAATCATGAGCCTGCCCGACATCCTGCGCGAGATCATCGCCCACAAGCGCGCGGAGCTGGAGCGCGCTCGCGCGCCGCTGGCCGAGCTGCGGGCCGCCGCGCTCGACGCCCCGCTCGCGCGCGACTTCGCCGCGGCGCTGTGCGGCGATGACGTGCGCGTGATCGCCGAGATCAAGCGCGCCAGCCCGTCCGAGGGAGCCATCTGCGAGCAGGACTTCGACCCGGCGGCCATCGCCAGCGGCTACGAGATCGCCCGGGCGGCGGCGCTGTCCGTGCTCACCGACGGGCGCTACTTCGGCGGTCATCTCGACCACCTGCGTGCGGCGCGGGCGGCGGTCGAGATCCCGGTGCTGCGCAAGGACTTCGTGATCGACGAGCGCCAGGTGATCGAGGCGCGGGCGGCGGGCGCGGACGCGGTGCTGCTGATCGTGGCGGTGCTCGACGGGGGGCGGCTGGCGGAGCTGCTGGCGCTCGCGCGGGAGCTGGGGATGGCCGCGCTGGTCGAGGCGCATGACGAGACGGAGGTGGAGGCGGCGCTGGCGGCGGACGCGCGGGTGATCGGCGTCAACAACCGCGACCTGCGCAGCTTCGCGGTGGACCTCGCGACCACCGAACGGCTCGCGGCGATGGTGCCTGCCGATCGCGTGCTGGTCGCCGAGAGCGGCGTGCACACGCGGGCGGATGTCGAGCGCCTGGCGGCGGCGGGCGCAGATGCGGTGCTGGTTGGCACGACGCTGATGCGCGCCGACGATCCTGGCGAGGCGCTGGAAGAGTTGACGGGTGTGGAGGCAGCGCGCGATCGCCGTTGCCGACACACCCCGCCTTCCGCATAGATGGGCATCCTTGCCCGACGCCGTTCACGGATCGATCTGGGCAATGACGCGCGGGCAGGAGTGCCCGCGCCACGGAACGACGAACGACCACGACCGGCGCGGTACGAGCCCCCGCCCTACATGACGACAACGATGACGACACCGACCCGAGAAGGAGATCGTGATGGCAACCGACGAGAGGACCAGGCCCGGGTACTTCGGGCGCTACGGCGGACGCTACGTCGCGGCCACGCTCCTCAACGCGCTCGAGGAGCTGGAGGCCGCGTTCAACGCCGCGATGGACGATCCCGCGTTCCACGAGGAGTACCACGCGATCCTGCGTGACTACGCCGGCCGGCCCAGCCCGCTCTACCCGGCCGGGCGGCTGAGCGAGCGCGTGGGCGCGAAGGTCTACCTCAAACGCGAGGACCTCAACCACACCGGCGCGCACAAGATCAACAACACCGTCGGCCAGGGGCTGCTGGCGCGGCGCATGGGCAAGCGGCGCATCATCGCCGAGACCGGCGCGGGCCAGCACGGTGTCGCCACCGCGACCGTGGCCGCGCTGCTCGGGCTGCCGTGCCGGGTCTTCATGGGCGTCGAGGACGTGCGCCGGCAGAGCCTCAACGTCTACCGCATGAAGCTGCTGGGCGCCGAGGTCGTCCCGGTCGAGGGCCTGCAGGGCACCCTCAAGGACGCCTGCGACGAGGCCATGCGCTACTGGATGGGCACCTACGAGGAGAGCCTCTACATCTTCGGCTCGGTCGCCGGCCCGCACCCCTACCCGACCATGGTGCGCGAGTTCCAGCGGGTCATCGGCGACGAGGCGCGCGCGCAGGTGCTCGAGCGCGAAGGCCGACTGCCCGACAAACTCGTGGCCTGCGTCGGGGGCGGCTCGAACGCGATGGGGCTGTTCTACCCGTTCATCGGCGATGAGGGCGTCGAGCTGATCGGCGTGGAGGCGGCCGGTCACGGCATCGACACCGGCCTGCACTCGGCCAGCATCTGCGCGGGCAGTTTCGGCGTGCTCGACGGCACCGCGACGCTGATCATCCAGGACGAGGAGGGCCAGGTGCTGCCGGTGCACTCGGTGGCCCCCGGGCTCGACTACCCGGGCGTGGGACCCGAGCATGCGTGGATGCACGACACCGGCCGCGCCCGCTATGTCTGCGTGACCGACGAGGAGGCGCTGGCGGCCTTCCGCACGCTCGCGCAGCTCGAGGGCATCATCCCGGCGCTGGAGAGCGCGCACGCGGTGGCGCAGGTGCTGAACATGGCCGACGAGCTGAACGCGGGCGACATCGTGATCGTGAACATCTCGGGCCGCGGCGACAAGGACTGCGAGGAGGTGGCGCGGCTCACTTCCGAGTGAGCCCACCCGCGATGAAGCGCATACACGAGGCCTTCGGGCGATCGAAGCAGCACGGCGGCGCGCTGATCATCTACGTCACCGCCGGCGACCCGACCCTCGACGACACCGTGGAGATCGTGCTCGCGGCCGAGCGCGGCGGCGCCGACCTGGTCGAGCTGGGCATCCCCTACATCGCGCCCACCGCCGACGGCCCCACCATCCAGGCCGCCTGCCAGCGCGCGCTCTCGGCGGGCGCGACCGTCGGTGGAGTGCTCGATGCCGCCCGGGGCATCCGCGACCGCTCCGAGATCCCGCTGGTCACCATGACCTGCTACAACCCGATCCTCGTCTACGGCCTGCAGCGCTATGCGCGCGACGCGAGGGCCGCCGGCATCGACGGCGTGCTGGTCTCCGACCTGCCGCCCGACGAGGCCGGGGCGTGGCTCGAAGCGGCGGCGCAGCATCACCTGGGCACCGTCTTTCTGGTCGCGCCGGGCAACACCGACCGGCAGTTGCGCCAGGCCATCGACGTGACCACCGGCTTCGTGTACATCATCTCGCGCCCGGGCACCACCGGCGCGCGCGCCGACATCTACCAGGGCCTGCGCGCGCTGGTCGAGCGCGTCAGGGGTATGGCGCAGGTGCCGGCGGCGGTGGGCTTCGGGCTGAGCACCGGCGAGCAGGTCGCCGACGTGCTGGCGATGGCCGACGGGGCGGTCGTGGGCTCGGCGGTGGTCAACGTGATCGCCGGGGGCAACGCCGATGGCAAGCTGCCCGAGCGCGTGGAGACCAAGGTGCGTGAGTTGCGCGGCTGAAGGCAACGAAGCGAGAGCGTCTTGCGCCCGATGTGCCGAGGGACAGGGTGACCCCCTCGGCGCGTCGGGCGCGTTCCTGTACCGAGCGTCCGGGGCGGTCGAGGAAGGGTATTCCGCAGCGTACGCGAAGCCTCCCCGCGCGAGCCAGGAGACGTCGCACCGTCGCGAGAGGAGCGCCCGTCATGCCCGACCGACCGAACGTGCTGATCCTGTTCACCGACCAACAGCGCGCCGACACCATCCGCGCGCTGGGCAATCCGCACATGCAGACGCCCACGCTCGACGCGCTCGCCGCCGAGGGCACCAGCTTCACCGGCGCCTACTGCGCCTCGCCGGTGTGCATCGCCTCGCGCTGCTCGATGATCCTGTCGCAGTGGGCGCACCAGACCGGCTGCACCACCAACTGCCCCATGCCCCAGGAGCGCACCTCGTTCATGGAGATATTCCAGGACGCAGGCTGGCAGACCCACGGCGTGGGCAAGATGCACTTCGCCCCCGACAGCCGCAAGCTGTGGGGCTTCGAGTCGCGCGACTACTCCGAGGAGGGCGGCTTCCGCGCGGATGACGACTACTGCCGCTACGTGCATGAGGCGGGCTTCGACCACGTCTTCGAGTGCATGGGCGTGCGCAGCGAGTACTACTACATCCCACAGCCCTCGCAGCTTCCCGCGCGCCTGCACAACACCACGTGGGTCGCCGACCGCTCGATCGAGTTCCTCCAGCGCCGCGACCGCGACCGGCCCTTCCTGTTGTGGAGCAGCTTCATCAAGCCCCACCCGCCCTTCGAGTCGCCCGCGCCCTGGCACCGGCTCTACAAGCCCACGGACATGCCGCTGCCGCACCTGCCCGCCGACTTCGAGGCGCTGCAGACCTTCTGGAACCGCCGGCAGAACCGCTACAAGTACCGCGACCAGGGCTGGGACGACAACTTCGTGCGCACCATGCGCGCGGCCTACGCCGCCTGCGTCTCGTTCGTGGACTACAACGCCGGGCGCATCCTCGAGTACCTGCGCGCCACCGGCGAGATCGACAACACGATCATCCTGTGGATCTCAGACCACGGCGAGCTGCTGGGCGACTTCGGCAGCTTCGGCAAGCGCTCGATCCTCGACGCGGCCGCGCGCGTGCCGCTGATCGTGCGCTGGCCCGAGCGCTTCGCGGCGGGCGAGCGCTGCGAGCGCGTGTGCAGCAACGTCGATGTCGCACCGACGCTGCTGCGCGCCTGCGGGCTGGAGACCATCGACCAGCACGAGGGCCTCGACCTCGCCGACCTGGCGGCGGGCGCCGATCCGGGCCGGCCGGGGGTGCTCTGCCAGTACTCCCAGCGCGAGAGCGGGCTCTACGGGCTGGTGACCGATGACTTCAAGTACATGTGGTCGGCGGCGGACGACCAGGAGTGGCTGTTCCGGCGCTGGCCGGGCGAGGCCGAGGAGCGCTCGCTGGCGGGCAACCAGGCCTACGTGAAGACCACGGGCGAGATGCGCGCGGCGCTGGTGGAGTGGCTGCGCGGGGACGGCTACGAGGAGGTGCTCGACGGGGAGGGCTGGCGCGTCTACCCGCCCGACGAGCGTCCGTGCATCGACCCGAACCCCGACCACGGGCTGCTCTACCAGGAGGGCACCGACTGGGCGCCGCTGTTCCCGGAGGGCTACGCGCCCATCAGCACGCCCCAGGGGCCGGGGCGGGTCGTGCCGCCCCGGAAGGACTGACGCGCGATGACCTTCGACCTGTTGATCCGAGGCGGCACCGTCGTTGACGGTACCGGAGCGCCGGGGTTTGCGGCGGACGTGGGCATCGTCGGCGACCGCATCCACGCCGTCGGCGACCTGTCGGCCACGGAGGCGCACGACAGCATCGACGCGGGCGGGCTGATAGTTGCGCCCGGCTTCGTGGACGTGCACAACCACGCGAACAATGAGATGGACGGGGGCATCCTGAGCATCCCGTCGGTCGAGAACCAGGTGCGCCAGGGCGTGACTACGCTCATCGCCGGCAACTGCGGCGGCTCCCCGTGGCCCATCGGTGAGCACCTCGACGCGGTGGCCGCCACGCCCATCCGCCAGAACTACGGGCTGCTGGTGGGCATGGGCACGCTGCGTGCGGAGGCGGACGTGGGCAATCGCGCGGCCTCGGCCGAGGAGATCGAGCGCATGCAGGCCCTCGCGGCGCAGGCCATGGACGAGGGCGCCTTCGGCATGTCCACCGGCTACTTCCCCGACTTCGTCACCACCGACGAGATCGCCCAGGTGGCACGGCCCATCGCGCAGGCCGGGGGCATCTACGCCACCCACAT
>JALGVA010000197.1 GCA_029820295.1 Candidatus Zipacnadia bacterium | reverse complement strand
CGCGGGCGACGGACAGTGCCACCGGCCGTCCGTCCAGCTCGAAGAGGTGCGTGTTCACCTCCACCGGGATCAGGCGGCGGTCGCGCGTGCGGCAGGCGGTCTCGAAGAGCGCACGCCCATCCTCGCGCAGGTGGCGCTCGATCTCCGACAGATCCACCTCCAGCGCGGGGGGCTGCACGTCCCAGATGGTCATGCCCAGCAGCTCGTCGCGCGAATAGCCGGACATCTCGCAACTCAGGTCGTTGACCGCCATGATGCGCCCAGGGGTATCCGAGCCGGGCAGCTCGTGCAACAGCACGGCGTCGTTGCCGCTGTTGAACAGCGCGCGGTAGCGCTGCTCGCTGCGGCGCAGGCGGTCTTCGGCACGGGCCTTGGCGATGATGACCGCGAGCTGCTCCGAGAACTGCTCGAGGAAGCGCCTCTCACGGTCGGGCAGGGGCGCGTCCTCGCGCTTGCCCACCGCCAGGTGCCCCACGACCTCGCCCATGCACAGCAGCGGGATCTGGCAGATGTACTTGACTCCGAGGATCTCGTAGATACGCGGCGCCAGGTCGGGCATCTCGCGCTCGTCCGGAGGCGCAAGATCCACGATCAGCGGCAGGATCTCGTCGCGCCCACGGAACTCGACCAGGCGAGCGTCGGCGAAGGTGCGGCTGGGCCGGCTGTGCCCCACCAGCGGTCCGCTCAGGCCGAAGCCCACGGGTGTCACGTGTGTGCCGACATCGCTGTCATCGCCCGCGGGCAGGAACAGCTCGACGTAGTCGTAGCCGAACAGTTCACGCAGGCCGTCACATGAGCCCTGCACGGCGTCGGACAGCGGCGCGCCGGCGTTCAGCGCCTGGCTGGTCGAGTTGAGCAGCTCCAGGCGCGCGTTGGTCAGGCGCAGGCGCTCGTCGGCGGCGCGGCGCGCGCTGATATCGGCGACGATGCCACGCATGCCGATGACGCGCCCGTCGCGCTCGATCAGATTGGCGTAGACGATAGCGGGGAAAACGGTCCCGTCGCGGCGCTGCATCTGGTACTCGGCGGGCCCGGTGCGCTCGCCGGCCATGCGCGCCCGCACCTTCGCGGCCGCCCGTTCACGCTCGCAGGGCGCGAGCATCTCCAGCACCGACGGCCCGCGCGCCAGCTCGTCCTCGCCGTAGCCGAAGGTCTCGAAGGCCGCCCGATTGGCGAAGACCAGCACGCCGCGCTCGTCGGTCTCGAAGACCGGCTGGGGCAGCGTGTCGGCCAGCTCGCGGCAGCGGCGCTCGCTCAACTCCAGCGCCGGATCGGGGGGCGCCACGCCGGGCTGGCGGCGGCGCGCACGTGAGATGTGCGGTCCTGTGCGTCTCATGGCGGCATGATGCGCGCTGTGGCGGCGGGCTCAGGCGGCGACGCGGTTGCGCCCCGCGTGCTTGGCCTGATACAGGCGCATGTCGGCCTCCTCGATGAGCTGCGCGGCGGCGGCGTGCGCGCTGCCGGCCGGGCCGCGAAGCTGCGCGACGCCGATGCTCACGGTCACCGACACCAGCCCGTCGCGCGCGGGAATGCGGAGGGCGGCCACGCGCGCGCGCACCCGCTCCGCGATCTCGCACGCGGCCGACGCGGTGGTGTGCGGCGCGATCACGGCCAGCTCCTCGCCGCCGTAGCGCGCCGGGACATCGACGCCCCGGCGTGTGACGGCCTCCACTACCCCGGCGGCTTCGCGCAGCACCTGGTCGCCGACACGGTGTCCGTGCAGGTCGTTGATGCGCTTGAAGTGGTCCAGGTCGGCCAGCAGCAGGCTCAACGGACGAGACGGGCTCGCCTCAGCAACGGCCGCCGGCAGCGCGCGGTCGAAGTGGCGGCGGCTGAACAACCCGGTGAGCGCGTCGCGCTCGGCCTCGTCGCGGGCCTCGCGCCACGCGCTGGCCAGCTCACGCTCGCGGCCGGCGATGCGCTCCCCCGCGCGCACCCGCGCCAGCAGCTCGTCATGGTCGATCGGCTTGGTCAGGTAGTCATCGGCGCCGCTCTCGAGCGCGTGGACGATGTCGGCCTTCCCGGCGCGCGCGGTCACCATGATGACGTAGCCGCTGCCCGCGGTCGCCTCCTTGATGCGCCGGCACACCGCCACGCCGTCGGCGCCGGGCATCATCCAGTCGATGAGCGCCACCTCGACGTCCGGGCCCGCCAGCGCCAGCGCGCGCCGGCCATCCGCAGCCGTCACCACGCGGTAGCCGTTGCGCTCGAGCACCCGCGCGATGATGGTGCGCGACGCGCCGTCGTCCTCGGCTACCAGGACTCTCGTTGGCTCCACTTACTCCCCGCCTCCCCGCCGCTTCCCGGCGGCGCGTGGCCCGTGATGACCGGGTGTCTCGCCGGAATCATCGGCAATCGGCCGACCCGCCTGAAGGCCTGCACATATGCCTCCACCTGGCCGCTCAACGGCCCGGGTGCGTCCGGAGATTGTCGGTAGACAGCGCGGCGGCGCAGGTGACAGGGCCGCCGCATCATGGGCTACCGCGACTCGCGGATGCTGACGACCGCGCTCAACGACACCTCGCGTCCCGAGGCCGTGAGGGGTCCTGAACGCTGCACCCCAGGAGCGTCGCTTCACTTCGCACCTTGAACAGGACCTGCTCGTGAACTCGCCGCGGGACCGGCTGCCCGGCCAGCCTCAGCAGTGGCACATGGACACCGGCAGGCAATGCACAGCGTGGACTTGGATTGGGAATGACCCGTCCTGGCGTGTGCGTGTGGGGAGGAGATCGCCGCGACGGCCGCCCGGATACGTGCGGAGGCAGCGGCGGGGCTGAGGAGCGCACTACGGCAGGCAGGCGCGGTCTTCCTGCCTGGAGACATGGTCACACTCGTGGAGCCGACGCGAGCCGAAGGTCTGGTTGAGGCTCTGTTGAGCGAGGTTACCGGCCTCCAAGGGCAGAGCCTGCTGAACCACCTCTGGCCTGACGGTGCGCCCGATGCCATGGATGAGGCGACGCTCGCTCAGCATCTGGCAGCGCTCGATCTTGAGTTGTGCGAGGGCTACTGGCATCCCAGTCGGGCGCTGCTGTCCAAGGCGGCTGCCCGGCGGCTGAACACCGTGCTGGACTGGCTGGGTGAGAGCACGGCTCCGGTTCCTGCAGCGGAGGTGGCGGCCCGCGCCATCCCCATGGCGCAGGACTGCCCGGCGCCCATCTGTCGAGTCGTGATAGCTGCAATCGATGAACTCTTGAGCCGCCGGGCCGGCTTCTGGAGGCTCCGATCCGGTGACTGGTGGGTGACACCTGAGCGGCTGGCTACGGAAGACCGGGTGCGCAGACTCGTGGCCTCCGGGGCCGCCCGGGACATCGCCAGCCTTGAGACTGCCATCGAGCGCATACTGGGCCTGGAGCTGCAGGCGCTCACTCCCGATGAGAGACAATCAGTCAGCGAGGCCTTTCGGGAGCGTCTTCCGGGGCCCGGGGCCGACCGGCCGGCCGCCGGTCAGGCGGAGGAGGCAGGGGACGCGGACGACTCAGTGGTCGCGCAGACAACTGAACCGCCTCCGGCGATGCCCAGGCGAAGTCAGGTCACGCTCACCGCCGACATGATCGACCGATCATGCCTGAAACTGCCGCGAGGCGCCCGGCTCATGATGGCGGCTCAGGGCGATCGAGCCGGCGGCGTGTCTCCGGTCGCCGCCGTCACGGTCGAAGGTGGGTATGAAGTGCAAGGCCGGCTGGTTGACGGCGGCAGCCACTTCTTCAGCAATGAGCTGTTCGCCTGGCTGTCGGCCGCCTGCGCAGAGCCCGGTGACCGCGTCGTGTTCTACGCGCCGCCCCCACCCGGAGTGCTGCCCCACGTGGCACTGGAGCCCGGTCGGCGCCCTCAGGTCATCACTGGCGAACGCAAGAGGACGACTGGTCATCTGCGCGAGCGCATCGTTGCCCTGCTGCGGGAGTCCGGGCATGCGATGTACCTCGATGATATCGTTGCCGGGCTCCAAGGCAATGGCGAGCCACCACTGTCGTCAAGCATCTCAGCCACGCTCTCCGCGAACAGCCACCTTTTCGTCGCGTGGGGCAGAGCGGTGTGGGGGCTGCGCGAGTGGGGTGACGACTGGAGCGACTTCGTCAGCCTCCAGCTGCTCCAGTGGCGGATTGACGACGAGGACCTGGTGTATCAACTGGTCCGCGAGGCCGGCGGCGCCATTACCGAGTCCGACCTCGCCAACGAGATCGCCCGGCGCTTCAGGATACGCGTCGAGCTGGTCCGCCAGGTGGGCTTCCTGCGCCGCGAAGATCCGCGCCTTCATTGGGATGCGCGCAGTGGCCTCGTGTCACTGCCTTCGGCCCGGCACCCTCACGAGCCCTGCGCGCGCTACCTGTATCCCCACTTGGTCTTCATGGCACGCCACCCCGATTCGGAAAGGCGGATCTGCGCGTGGTTCCAGGGCCGATGGGGGCAGTCTCTACACTCAGTGCTGCAGGAGCGTGGACTGACGATCGACCATCAGGAGGGTCGAAGATGAACTGGCTTGGCAGGGCCGTCGAGGCGGCACAGGAGCTGCTTTGCGTGACAGCGCTGGCCACGGTACTCGGATCGGACCCGGAAGAGGGTGAACCCAGCCGCGACGCCGTAATGACGGCGGTCCGGGACTTCAGACGGGAGCAGTACGGTGACACGCACGCTGCCTGGACCGTGCGGACCATGTACTCTGACAGAATGCTGGCATGGGTCACCTCTAAGGCCCTTCAGGCAGCACGTGAGCAGGGCGTTTTCGACGCTGCTTCGGAAGCGAGGTAGAGAATATGCATGGGGCAATATGGTCGATCCCCGCGAGTCGTTTCCGTCGCTCCGGCTTGGAGCTCCCACGCGCTGCTCTTGACGCGTTGGGCAGCCAGGCCTCGGAGGTGTCCCTGTTGGTGCTCGACGACGAGGGCGAACGCTACGCGCTCTACGTCGACTTCGCGTCGGGGATGCTCTGTGGCAGCGACCTCCGCAAGTGGTACGGCAGACATGTCGAGAGCGGCGAGGAGACCGTGCTGTTCGAACTCACCGACGCTGAGGCCGGGAGGGCCAGACTCACCACCGGTGAGGCCAGCAGTATACGCGGCGCTGGGCTGCGCATCGGCCGCACGTGGTCGATGGTCGGCGCCATCAAGGACGCCCTGGGACCCGCATATTGCCTCGACCCCGAGCGCCTGCTCACGCACGTCTTTGTCTGCGGGGCCACCGGTTCTGGGAAAACCGTGCTCGCCAAGGCGCTGCTCGAGGAGGCCCTGCTGCGGGACATACCGTGCGTGGCCATCGACCTGAAGGGTGACATCAGCTCGATGGCGCTGTGGATCGACAGCGAAGATCCCGCCCAGATTGAGCGTCTGATGTCCGGCGATACCGCCAGCCAGCGACGTCTCGCCGCCGCCGAAGCACTCCAGCGCCATTGGCGCTACCTCGGCGAGATGCTCAGCAAGGACGAGGCCATGCGCACCGCCCGTCGGTTGCGCACAGAAGTCAAGACGGTGGTATACACGCCGCGCGTCTCGCGTGGCGTGCAGCTCGCGTTCCCTGCAGCCATCGCCGCACCAGACGACCTCACCGCCGTGACCGGGTCCGGGGAGCTCGACGAGCTGGTGCGCACGCTCACCGACGCCTTTCTCGACCGGCTCTATCCGGGGACAAGCAAGCAGAAGATCGCGAACGAACGGAGCTTCGTTTTCGAGCTGGTAAGAACGGCGTGGCTCAGAGGCCAGGACCTGCACGGCAAGCAAGGGATCGCGCGGCTGCTGCGACTGATCCAGGAGCCGCCGTTCTCACGCATCGGCGAGTTACCGGTTGAGCAGTTCATCGATGCTGAGAACCGCCGCAACCGGCTCATGAACAAGGTCAACGGGCTCATCAGCGGCCCAGACGCGCAGTGGTTCGAGGGCACGCCGCTGAGCATCGACCTGCTGCTGCCCGGCGAGGAGGATCCGAGAGTGCCCCTGAGCATTATCAATCTGTCGGATGTGATCGAGTTTGAGGATCGCAGCTTCGTCGTGGCCCAGGTGGCCAACACCATCCATAACTGGATGAGGACGCAGCAGGGAACGACGTCGCCTCGGCTGTTGCTGTTCGTGGACGAGATCGGCGGCGGTGGAGGCAAGCAGGCGCTCTTCGCCAGCCACCCGTACGAGTGCGCCGCCAAGTGGGGCTTGAACTACCTGGTCCGGCAGGGACGGTCGTTCGGCGTCTGCGTTGTGCTGGCGACGCAGAATCCCGGCGACGTCGACTACCGGGCCCTGTCGAACTGTGGCACCCAGATGATCGGCCGGTTGGGCACCAAGCGCGATCGCTCCAAGGCGCTTGAGTCTGCCAGTCTGTCGGGCGCGCTTCGATCGCGTGTTGACGCCTTCCTGACAGACGCGGGGCCGGGGGACTTCGCTGTTCTACCGGGGGGCAACGCGGTTCAGTTCATCCGCAGCCGCTGGATCCACAGCCATCATACCCCGATCTCACCGACGGAGATCGAGAGACTGCCGCAATCCTGAGGCGGGTGGGGCAACCGCGCCACCAGGAGACACCCGGACCACCTTGGGCCGCGTGCTGACCTGCGGACCCGGCAAGCCGGACATAGCGCCCGCGCCATCGCCGGGATTTCTCAACAGCCGAGGTCCAGCGCCCGGTCTCCATGGCTGTCACCGCTCCGTGGCGCCGGCCGGTCTCCGTCTCGAGACCGATCTTCACAATACCTGATGGTCGAGCCCCCAACGCGCCATGGTGGTTGTGAAGCTGACGACGGCGGGGTGAAGGGGAAACAGAGGCGACGTCAGGAGCGCAGTGAACCTGCTACCGACCGAGGACTTCCAGGAGGCCGGCGACGACGGCGTGCCTGTCGGCTCGGACTTCAAGCGCGAGAGCAGCCCACGCCGCCGATGCTGCACTTGATGTGCTTGTGGCGGCCCGAGACGAGCTGCAACGGGGACTTGGGGCGGGCGAACATGCACATCCATGTCTGCCCGATCGTCTTCGCGCCGAACCTGGCGGACGGCGCGCACATCTGGCAGGGCCCCGGTCAGTATGACTTCGAGAAGGCCGACGAGGTGCTGATGTACGCGCTGCGCGGCGACCCCAGCGGCTGTCTCGTGCCGGACATCGTCCTGCTGAGCGGCTACCCCGGTTGGGGCGCGGAGCATCCCGACGAGGTCTGCCAGGACCAGGAGGGGGTGCGCGCCATTGGCAGGTCGGTGCATAGCACGCGCTACGGGGAGACGTTGGCCGACGGTGAGTTCTTCTGCGCGTCGCTGTACTCGCAGGTCTTCCGCGACGACGGCTCACGGCTGATCCGCGACTACATCGCACACCTGCAGGGGACGCTGCTGTGGAAGGCTGTCGTGGGCTTCACCATCACCGGCGGCGATGACGGGCAGTTCACGTCGTACCGGCGCAGTGGTCCCGGTCACGTGCCGAACTGCCCAGCTACCATATGAAACTACCTGAGGCAACCCCGTATGGCTCTGCAGATGGCGGGGAGCGCCCCCCGGCGTCGGGGCGCTCCCCGCCTGTGTGACGTGCTACTGGCCGCCGATCACCCGTGCCGCGCCGATCGCGAGCATCCTGCTGAAGTGGGCAAACGCCCGCTCGGGGTCGGCCTGAGGCGCTGGCTCGGGCACATCCTGGGCCCGCTTCGCGCCCTCCTTCGGCCGCTGCTTCTCCATCTACGCCACCTCCCGGGCAGCCAGCGGTTCCGGCGCGGGGCGGGCATTCCCCGGCGCTTCGTGAGACAAGCCGATAGGCAGAGCGTAGGTGCGCCGACGGATGGTCGCCGGCGCATGGCCCGCCATCGAGTTGGCCCACGCCTGCACATGCTGGCTCGTGATGGACGCAACGTCAGTGGGGAGGCCATGGGCGCGCAGGAACTGCGCGAACCTGGCGGCGTCGCGCCGGTAGGCGTCGATGGTCTTCGGCCTCAGGCCCCGGTAGCTGCGCGCGTGCTCCAGGTAGCGCTCGAACGCGGCCCTGAACTGCTTGTCTGCTGCGATGGATGCTGCGGCCATGGCGGCAACACTGCCCTTCGTGATGGTGTGA
>JALGVA010000050.1 GCA_029820295.1 Candidatus Zipacnadia bacterium | reverse complement strand
GAGGCGCGGCTCCGCTACACGCTTCCTTCAGACCGCACCTCACGATCCAGCCCTTGCGCTGCGCTCACCCTTCGCCTCCATCCCGCTGGGTAGAGGACTTACACCTCCTGGTTGGCGAACATGCCCGGCACACGAACCTGACACCCACGCGGCTGGGCCGCGCAGACGTCACTTCTCGCGCCTGCGGCGCTTGAAGCGGCCCCCCCGTACGACTCCCAAGGGCCGCTGTTCAGGGCGTTGCCTACTCCCCGCCCGCCCGAGCCCTGCGCGCGCGCTCCGCGAGCGATGCGGCGCCCACCACCAGCAGGTAGGCCACGCCCGCGAGCACGATGATGGTCGCGCCCGAGGGCAGGTCGGCGGCGTAGCTGACCGCCAGCCCGCCCGCGGTCAGCAGCGCCGCCAGCACAGACGACAGCGCCATCACCTGCCACAGGGAGCGCCCGAAACGCCCGGCGGCGGCCACCGGCAGCGTAAGCAGCGCGATCACCATCACCAGCCCCACCACCGTCACCAGCAGCACCACGGTCAGCGCCGTGATGCACAGCAGCAGCAGGGAGAACAACTCGACGTTGACCCCGCGCAGGCGCGCGAACTCCTCGTCGAACGAGATCGCCAGCAGCGGCCGGTAGAAGCTCAAGCCCAGCACGATCACGACCGCGTCCAGACCCGCCATCAGCCACAGGCTGGTGGGCGTCACCATGAGGATATTGCCGAACAGGTAGCTCATCAGGTTCTCGGTGTACCCCGGCGTGCGGTAGATGAACAGCACGCCCACCGCCATGCCGATGGCCCAGATGGCGCCGATCGCCATGTCCTCGCTCTCGCGCCAGCGCAGGCTCACCTGCCAGATGATCGCCGCGGCGAGCAGGGCGGCGATGGTCGCACCGTAGAGCGGGTGTAGCCACGTCCAGCCCGCGGTGACCTGCAGATAGCGCGCCACGCCCATGCCGCCCAGCACGCTGTGCGCGATGCCGCCGGCCATGTAGGTGATGCGCCGGGCGGAGACGTAACTGCCCACCACCCCGCAGGCGATGCTCGCCAGCAGCCCGGCCAGCAGCGCGTTGCGCAGGAAGGCGTGCTCGGCCAGCGCGCTCACGAACTCAGTCACAGATCGCGTCCTCCCGGCAGCTCTGGTCGTGGCGCACGACCTTGCGGTCCGGCCCGTACATGCACAGGAGCATCTCCCCGGTCATCTCGCCCAATTCCGTGGTCGGGTGCCGGCGCACCACGCGGTTCACGCACAGCACGCCGGTCACCGCGGTGGACACGAAGCCCAGGTCGTGCGTCACCAGCACGATGGTCATGTCCTCGTTCAGGCGCTGCAGCAGCGCCAGGATGTCGCTCTCCGAGGCGGCGTCGAGGCCGGCCATGGGCTCATCGAGCATGAGCATCTCCGGCTGCGTGGCCAGGGCGCGCGCGATGAGCACGCGCTGCTGCTGCCCCCCGGAGAGATCGGCGAAGCGCCGCCCCTCGAAGCCCGGCAGGTCCACCGCCTCCAGCGCCTGGCGCACCTCCTCACGAGAGTCGGCGAGCGAGGTTGTGAACCGGTGGGTGTGCCCCAGGTGGCCCATCAGCACCACGTCGGCGACGGTCACGGGCAGGCGCGCGTCATACTGGAAGCTCTGCGGGACGTAGCCCACGCGCTCAGCGGCCTCCACCGGCGGCAGGCCGAAGACGCGCACGCTGCCCCGATCGGGACGCAGCAGGCCCAGCAGGAGCTTGAGCAGCGTGGTCTTGCCGCCGCCGTTGGGGCCGACGATGCCGGTGAAGTCGAGACGGGGGATGGCGAAGCTCACATCCTCGAGCACGCGCCGGCCGTCGTAGGAGAAGCTCAGGTCGCGCACCTCGATGACCGGATCATCGACACGGTCCTGGTCTGCCTCACCGGCGGCGGGTGCGGTCGCGGCATCGCTCACATGGCATCACCTCCGCCCTCGATGTCGAGGCTATCGATGAGCCGGCGCAGCAGCTCCTCGTCGGCGTCGGAAACCGCGTAGTCGTAGGCCTCCTCGAGCTTGGCGACCAGCTCGCGGAACTCCTCGCTGTGCTCCATCAGCTCATCGAGCTTGCCGCGCGCGGCGACGGCGGCCTCTTTCAGATCCGACAGGTCAAGCTCCAGGTTCAGCAGCCCGTTGAGGGTCTCGGTGATCGCCAGGATGCTGTGCGGGTAGGTGGGCATATCCAGGAAGGGGTAATGCGGCACCTCGACCACCAGGTTGTGCCAGGCGATGCCCAGGTCCATGGCATGGAAGGTCAGCGAAGTGGTGATGCTCGAGGGCCCCTCGTAGGCGCCGAAGCCCAGGCCGGCGTCGGCCATGCGCGGCCTGAGCGCCTCGTCGGAGATGGTGGCGCGGATGCGCGGCGGGCGGGTGTGCGGCACCGGGCTGGCCACCGAGCCCACGAAGTAGGCCTCGGTGATGCCCAGCTCTTCGCACACCCAGTAGATGCAGTCGCAGTACGAGCCCCAGCGCAGGTGCGGCTCCTCGCCGGTGAACAGGACCAGGTTGGACTCGGGCGCGACCCAGAAGTCGTTGTCCGGGTAGTGCACGTCCTGCACCACGCCGTCCTCGATATCGCAGTGCGGACGGAAGACGGCTGCGAACTCCATGGGATTGATGGGAGTGACCACCGCCCTGCCGTTGTCGAGGTAGACCGGGATGGAAATGCTCGAGACCGGGAAGTTGAAGATGTAGAAGTCCATTGGGTCGATCTGCGCGAAGCGTGTCGCCGCCAGTCGCTCACGCAGATAGCCCAGCGTACCGGTGGAGACGTGGCCGCCGTCCATCCAGCCGGTCAGCCCGATGACCAGCGCCGGGTTCTCGACCTCGGGGCGCTCGTGCAGAATCAGGTCATCCATGAGTCACTCGCCGCCTCCTCGTGCGGCCCTGGTGCCGTACACTCCTTCAGCCTGCGCACCCGGTATTCCTTCCACGCGGCCACGGCGGTAAGCCCGGAGGTCCGGCGCTCCCGGCGGCGCATAGCGCAGAAGTGACGCGCGAGCCTCCGTCGCTGTGAAGATGCGCCGCATCTTCATGCAGGACGCCCGCCCCGTGACAGGGAAGTGGTCCTGTGCCGAGAGCACCGCGCAGGCCGTCCCCGAGGTGAACTCATGGCCCGCACATTGTCTCGTGCACGGTGGGAGGCGCTGATCGTCATGGCCGCACTCATCCCCTTCGGTGCGCGCCCGCTGTGCGCGGAGCCGTGTACGCTCTACAAGCCGGCGAACATCGAGATGGCGCGCGAGAACATCTCCCGCTACGAGTGGGCGCAGTCGGTGCTCGACGGCTACCGCAGGACCGTCTCCTATCTGATGGCGCAGGACCGCGCGTGGATCGAGGAGATGGTGCCCGAACTGACGCCCTGGGCCACCTACGGCCAGGTCTGCCCGCGCTGCGTGGGCGAGCAGTGCTCGATGGGCGAGACCGGCGTATACCAGTGGAGCGTCACCGAGCCCGACCGGCTGGTGTGCAGGTACTGCGGCGCGGTCTACCCCGACCCCGAGTTCCCCGAGAGCGGCAGCGTGACCGCCGAGCGCATGGGGCAGACGTTCACGTTCTATGTGCCCCCCGAGGAGGCGGCGCACCCGGAGGATCGCACCGGCAAGTACGCGTACCGGTGGGCGAGCTGGCCGGTGCACGTGAGCTGGACCGGGATCATCCGCGCCAACAAGGCCGGCTACATCGCCGGCCGCGTGTTGCCGCTGGCGCAGGTCTACGCGCTCACCGGCGAGGTCGAGTACGCGGAGCGCTGCGCGTGGGTGCTCGACGCGCTCGCGCGCGCCTACCCGAACTGGCTCTATCACAGCTACTACGGCACCTACGCCGACATGCCGCCCGGGGAGGCCGCCGCGTACATGGGCGAGCACACCCCCCGGGGCGTGCTGCCTGAGGGCGCGGCCGTCACCGCCTTCCCGGACAACGAGAGCTGCGCCCGCCTCAAGGGCTTCTGGGGCGACGGCCGCCTCTACGCCGGCGTCGGCGGCGAGGGCGGCTTCCTGCTCAACTGCACCGTGGCCTACGACCTGATCCGCGACGCCACCTTCGCCGACGGCACGCGCGTGCTCAGCGACGAGATGGAGCGCCGCATCGTAGACGACCTGATTCTCGCGGGGTGCGCGGACCTTGAGAACTACGACGCCATCAACAACAAGTGCGGACCGGGGCGCGCGCTGTCGGCCGCGGTGGGGATCATGTTCGAGCAGCCGGAGCGCGTGCGTCGCGGCCTGGCCGGCTTCAACGCGCTGATGGACAGCGCCTTCCACTTCGACGGCTTCTGCAAGGAATCGCCCTCATACTCGTCGATGCACCTGGGGCTGATGGAGGAGATCCCGGATATCCTCGACGGCTACTCCGATCCCGAGGGCTACCGGCGCGAGGAGGGCGAGCGCTTCGACGACCTCAGCGTCTACGAGGACATGCCGCGCTATCGCCTGGCACTGCTGAGCATGGTGAGGATGCTCGGCCCGGACCTGAAGTACCCGGTCATCGGCGACACGCACGCGGGCGCGGGCATCTCCGCGCACTGGGCGGAGATCCTCGCCGACCACTACGGCGACGAGTACGCCGGCCTGCTCGTCACTGCCCAGGGGGCGCCTCTGGCCGACCGGGGCAGCGCCTACGCGCTCTGGCACCGCCCGCCGGACATGGCCGCGCAGGAGGGGGCCGCCCTGCCGCTGCGCACCGAGTGGTTCCCCGGCTGGCACGTGGCGGTGCTTCGCAACGGCAGGCCGCGCGGCCGCAACGCGCTCTACTTCAACGGCTACGAGATGCACGGGCACCGTCACTACGACACGCTGGGCATCGCCTATTTCGCGCTCGACCGCGAGATGGCGTCCGATCGCGGCTACATCTGGGACGATCCGCGCAACGCCTGGACCAGGAGCACCTATGCGCACAACCTGGTGACCGTCGATGGCGCGAACCAGATATCATCCGGCCGCCACTCGACGCTGGAGCTGTTCGCGACCGCGCCCGAGGTGGAGGTGGTGCAGGCCTCGGCCAACGCCTATGAGCAGTGCTCGCAGTACCGGCGCACAACGGCGCTGGTCCGACTGCCCGGCGACAACTCCTACGCGGTGGACATCTTCCGCGTGACCGGCGGGGCGCTGCATCACTATGGCCTGAACTCCAACGGCGACGGGTTCGCGCTCGCCGACCTTCCGCTGACGCCCGAGGACGGGAAGATCTCGTGGCTGGAAAACCTGCGTGTCGCGCGGCCGGATGACACCTGGCACGCGACGTGGACCAACGACGGGGTCAAGCTGGACCTGTGGATGCCCGCCGATCCGGGTGGCTCCGGGCAGATCGAGCGGCTGATCGTGGCCGACGCGCCGGGCTGGCGCAGCTACAGAGGGGACCAGCTCCACGCGCCGCCGATCACACAGGTACTTGCCGAACGTTCGGGCGAGGACCTGGACAGCACGTTCGCGGCGGTGCTGGCGCCCTGGGAGGGCGAGGCGTCACCGGTGCGGTCCGTGCGCCGGGTCGCGCCCGACGGCAGCGGCGCCTGCGCGCTGGTGGTGGAGCTGGACGGCCGGACCGACTGGATCATCTCGGCCCTCGACGACCAGCCGCGCAGCTACGGGCCGGTAACCATGGCCGGGCGCTTCGGCTTCGTCTCGCTGGACGGGGCAGGCGAGCTGCGCGCGGCATGGCTCGTGGAGGGGACTCGCCTGCAGGTGAACGGCGACGGGCTCGAGCTGCCGGCCGCGCGCATCGAACGCGAGGTCACGGGCATAGACGGCCGCACCATCGCCCTCGCCGAGGCCCTGCCCGGTGATGCCGACCTGCCGGGAGCCTGGCTGCTCGCCGGGGGGACGGGCTACGAGATTGAGGCCGCGTCCGGGGCACAGATCGTGGTGCGGGAGTACCCGGTCCAGGCGTGCGACCGGGTGGTGATCCCCGCGGCGGCGTGGCGCGGTGTGCCCTGAGCGAAACGCATCACTCGTCGGCTTCGGGCGACATCTCGGCCTGCAGCGCGTTGATGCGTATGGCGCACAGCACGTAGTTGGCGGCGTCGCTGACCAGGCCGAAGAGCGCCGCGGCGATCACCACGGCCTGGAGCCAGATGGGCAGGGGCAGGAACCGATCGAGGATGAGCACGCCGGCAATGCCGACGACGGCGATGACGGCGTACGCGGGCATCGACCGCAGGGAGAGGCGCTGACTGCGCCGCACCGCGCGCATTATCAGCTCGGGACCACCGGCGGACTCGTACGCGTCCAGCGCGTTGATGGCCTCGGTCTCGACCTGCCGCGGGTTGCCGGCGGCCTCGATGGCCTCGAACGCGCTCTCGGCCGCGGCCTCCACGCCGTCATCGCGCAGCGCCAGCAGCACGGCGGTTGCCGCGCGCACGCGCTCCTGGGCCTGCGCCAGCGCGGCCTGGCGGACCTCGCCCGCCGCCAGGCGGTCGCGCGTGGCTACGTACTCCTCGTCGAGACGCTCAATCAGCGACTCCAGCGCCTCCACCGTCAGGGCGTCGGCGGGGCCGCCCGCGCCCTCAGCGCGCTCGTCGAGTACCGTCAGAGCGCGTGTGACCGTCGGATTGTCCAGGCCGGCCCGGGCCGCCGCCCCGCGCGCCACCGCCGCAGCGATCACCCGCCTGGCGCGCTCATCGGCGCTCTCGATCTCCGCCAGCAGACTCGGTGCTGCCCCGGCCAGACGCCACTTCGTCATCTCGATCACACCCGGTCTTCATTGTCCCGGTGCAAGTGAGCGGATCAGAGCCAGGTCCAGACCGCCCGCGCGCCCCCAGCCGCTCTTCCCGCGCGGGATCTGCGGTCGGAACTGCTCGTAGAGACCGTAGGCGGCCACGCACAGCTCCTCAGGCTCGAAGGCCGCGGCCAGCTCCTCCATTGCCCCCCGCACCGCTTCGAGGTCGTCCTTGAACTTGCTCTGCAGGTACTTCTCCACCCTGGCGGGCTCGATGGCCTGGTCCTTGATCACCGCGCGCACACCATCTTCGGTGCTCTTCGCCGGGACGCGACGCCCGCACAGATCGATCCAGAACTCCTCGCCCAGCCCGGTCTTCTTCGGAGGGCCACCACGCTCCGGCGCCTTCGGTGGCCCGAAGATGCCCAGCGCGCGGCCCTTGGCCTGCGCATTGAGGCCAGCCATCGCCTTGCCGAGCGTGAGCGCCTCGTCACGCTCGAAGCCCATGCGTTCGGCAACCACCGCCCCCCACAGGGCGAGCACCGGCGCACGGTTGATCATCACCACCTTCTCGGCCACGCCACCACCTCCACCACTACTGCACGCGCCACACGTGTACCAGCGAGCGCTCGCCGTCGGCCAGGGGCTCGAACACGTAGAGATAGCCCCGCTCGCGGTCGAAGCTGCAGGCCGCCACGTGGTGCTTGTACTGCGAGCCGGCCACGCCGAAGAGGTGCCGGTCGAGGTTCATGCTCGCGTACGGCTGCGGTTCCCACGGCTCGCGCTCGCCGCGAGCTACCGCGGCCAGATCGGCCGGGTCGTAGAAGATCATCCGGCCCTCAAAGCCGGTGCTCCACCAGCCACGCTGCCCCGCCGGGTCTTCCGGATACGGCTCCTCCCACACCGTGCCGTCAGGCAGTCCGTACCAGCACTCGCCTGTGCCCTTCGTGCCGATGAACACTACCGCGCCTCGCCCCGATGCAGTCAGCCACGCGCCGCCGCTCCACTCGTCGGAGTGATGGTAGTCGTCCAGCGTGTGATAGGGCTCCTCGTCGGTGGCCGTGTTCGAGTATTGCAGGAGCGTTACCGCATCGAGCCTGGTGCCGTCGGCGGGCGGGTTGCCGGAGTTCCATGGGCCGATGGCGTAGAGCGACGGGCCCTGCCCGCTCCAGCCGCCATCGCGGAAGCGGCCGGTCGCCAGGCGCATGCCCGGCGCGTTCGCATCGGCCCAGGCGGCGGGGATATCGAACATGTAGTCGTTCACGCTGTAGGGCGAGGCGTCATCCACCCACCACGCGCCGCGCGCGCCGCTCAGGTCGGTCTCACACCACATGTGCGAGGCGACGCGCTCTGCCTCCTCCTGCAGGTGCTGGCCGAAGCACAGGTAGAGCTTGCCGGAGGTCTGTGCGCCCTGTGCCGGCAGGTACGCCATCCCCACGCGCAGCATCTCGTTCAGCCGGTCGAGCTGTCCCACGCCCGAACGCACATCGGTAAAGGGGCGCAGCGTCTCGGCACGGTTGAGCGCGCCGAGCGTTCGTGCGGGCGAGTCGACCGGCACGGGGATGGTGATCTCGGAAACCTGCTTGTGCCAGTCGTGGCCGATGCCAAAGAGCGACCCGGGGTAGCCGTCATCAGGCCCACCGGGATCGCCGTCGGGGAAGTAGGCCAGGGCATCGCCGCTGTATGCCCAGTCCGAGCCACCCGATGCGTCGGGCAGCCGGAAGGCGCCCACGTAGCTCAGGTCGCCGGGCTGCAGCAGGCCGGTGGCGGGCTGCTCGCCGGCGGCGTCGTCCTCGCGCGCCGGCGGGTAGGTGGGCTGGTTACCAACGCCCGTGCCGGCCACGCCACCGCAGCCGGCGCCCATGATCGCGCCTACACCGATAATGAGGCCGATGGCGCACCACCGCGCCAGCAGTACCCGCGAATCCCCACGCATCATCGCAATCACGCCCGCCTCCCGTGTGCGACGATCCCGCCCCACCACCACTCTGTAACAATATTACCCCACCGTCGCCCGTTCCAACACCTGCCGCCAACATTCGAGACTTCGCCGCGCGAGCGGCATCGCCTCCTTGAGAGACCCGACTCCCTGCCCGCGTGGCACTATCTCGCTGGTGGATATCCCGTCGAAGCCCGCGTCGCACACCGCGGCGGCCACCTGGGCGAAGTTGACTGTCCCGACGCCGATCGGTGCGTGCTGGTCGGCCTGGCCGTCGTTGTCATGCACGTGCAGCTCGATGATCTCCAGCGGGACCTGCGCCAGATGCTCCCCCACGGTCATCCCGGCGAAGTAGCCCTCACCTGACAGGCGTATGTGCATGTGGCCGATGTCGATCAGGATGCCCCAACGCGGATCGCCGGTGATCGGCGCCAGGTCATCGGCGAAGGCGGCCATCGCATCGGCGTTGATGGGGAAGTCTTCGACCCCAACGCGCACCTGTGTGCCGACGGTCAGGTCCAGCACCTCGCGCACACGCCGGGCCAGGTGCGCGGCGGCGTAGAGCGAGCCGAGCGGGTGGGCATCCCTCGCCGGATCGAAGGTCACACAGCGCAGGACGGGCATGAAGGGCGCGATGACGCGCTCCAGGTCCGCCGAGTCGATGAACGGGCTGCTGTGCAGCGTGACCGGCACGTCGCGCCCGACCAGGTGCCCCGCGATGCGCTCGACCTCGCCCTGATCGAGGCGGCTGAGCGGATGAGTCGAGTGTGAGATGGCATCGAAGCCGACATCCAGTAGCGCGTCGATGACGTCGATGGCGTCCGCGCCCTCATACGCGTAGTTCCACACAGCCACGGCATGAAGCATCGTTCTTCAGCTCCCGTCCATCCAGGCTCGGTCTGCCGGTAGGTCCGCGATGGTGCGGTGCGCATCTGGGTGAGCAACGTCTTCGTCTGCGATGACCCGGACGTGAAGCTGACGCCGGTGGTCGATGGTCAGGCGGAGGGCGCGCGGCCGTTCCTGGAAGTGCACAATCCGGGCGCCGAGCCGATCACGGCCACGCTGACCTCGCCCGAGCACACCCCGGTCTTCGGCGGGACGCGCCTGACCGTGGACGTGCCGGCCGGCGGCAGCATCCGAGTGCCGTTGGGCGGCCGGAGGCGACTTCGCGGCGTCGGCGATCTTGTGCGCGACATCGCGCAGGTTGTCGGCCCAGTCGCGCGCCAGTGGGTCGAGGGACACAACCTGCGCGCCGATCTCGCGCGCGATCGCCTGCGCGCTGGCGCTGGAGAACTGCGGCTCGACGAAGACCGTGCTCACCTGCCGCGCGCGCGCCTCCTCGATCATCTGCTGGAGCCGGCGCGGCGCGGGCTCCTTGCCCCCGACCTCGATCGCGACCTGCCGCAGCCCGAACTCGTCGCAGAAGTAGCCCCACGACGGGTGGAAGACCGTGATCGTCGCGCCCTCGGGCAGCACCGCCGCCAGCTCCTCGTGCAGGGCGTCCAACTCCCGCACGAACGCCGCGCGGTTGGCCTCGTACTCATCCGCGTGCGCCGGATCGAGCCGCGCCAGCTCATCGGCGATGGTGCCCGCCTGGATCTCCACCAGCCGCGGCGCCAGCCAGATATGCGGGTCCTCGGCGCCATGCTCGCTGAAGCTGCGCAGGGGCACGCCGGTGCGGGTGTCCACGACGTTCAGGCCCGGCATCGACTCACCGATGCGCGCCATGAGCCCGTTCTCGAAGGGCACGCCGATGCGCAACAATGCGTCGGCGCCCGCCAGTGCGGCCATCTGCGTGGGCGTGGGCTCGTAGGTTGCCGGAGACTGCCCCGGCGGCACCAGCACCTCGATGCGCACGCGCTCACCGGCGATGCGCTCGACGAAGTATGCCTGGGGAGGGATGCTCACGAATACCGAGAGGCGCCCGTCTGCCGACGGCGAGGCGTCCTCCGGCGGCGCTACCGGCCGGCGACAGCCGCCTGCCAGCACGACCGAACCGGCGAGCACCAGAGCTGTGAACGCGCGCATCGACGGCCTCCTCATACTCCTCCGGGCACCCCCTCCGTACGGCAACGACGTACGGCCCGGACATACCGACCGCGCACGAGATGTGGGTAATGCATGGTCGGCACAGGTCGGGCTTCCGCCCAACGCCTTTGCCCTTCGGACCTTCGAGTCGGGCTCGAAGCCCCACCTGCGTGCCCCAACGCGGGGGAACGCAGCCTCAGCGTGGGAAGGTTCGCCGATGCGCTGCGTTCTTCCTCGCGAGAGAGCAGGACGTGAGCCCACCAGGGCGAACCTGCCCCGCGACCGCGCAGATGGCGCGCAGCACAGGAGGCCCCATGGACGCCGCACTCGACTACGAGATCCGCCTTGACGTCATCTCCGAGGGCTACGACCGCGAGACCGAGTGGTTCCAGCCGCGCATCGGCATCATCCCGCCACGCGACGGCGGCGACCCGCTCGCGGTGCTGACCATGACCCGCGCGCGCCTGTGGGGCAGCGACATCTTCACGGCCATCCAGCAGTTCCGCTCCGAGGACCTGGGGGCGAGCTGGCAGGGCCCGGTGGTGCATGAGACGCTGGATCGGCGCGTGCTCGCCGACGGGAGCGAGGTGTGCCCCTGCGACCTCACTCCCGCGTGGCACGCCGCCAGCGGCCGGCTGCTGATGACCGGGCACACGGCCGCGTACCACGGCGGCGAGCGCGGCGGGCTGATCGTGGACAACTCCCATCCGCGTGACATCGTGTACTCGGCCTCCGACCCCGAGGGCCGGCGCTGGACCGAGTGGCGGACGCTCGAGCCGCCCGACCGCGACCGCTTCTTCTGGACCTCGGCGGGTTGCGCCCAGCGCGTCGATCTGCCCGATGGCGACATTCTGCTGCCGGTCTCGCTCATGGCCCGCGACGCGGTGGGCGAGAACTTCTGGGAAGCCTGCTTCGCCACGACCGTGCTGCGCTGTGGCTTCGACGGCGAGACACTGACGTGCCTGGAGCAGGGCAACGAGATGTCCGTGCCCGAGCCGCGCGGCCTCTACGAGCCCTCGCTCACGCGCCGGCACGGGCGCTACTACCTGACCTTGCGCAACGACCTCAGGGGCTACGTCACGGTCAGCGATGACGGCCTGCACTTCGCCGAGCCGATCCCGTGGCGGTTCGACGATGGCGAGGAGCTGGGCAGCTACAACACGCAGCAGCACTGGGTCACGCACTCGGATGGCCTGTTCCTGACCTACACCCGCCGGGGCCTTGACAATGACCACGTCATCCGCCATCGTGCGCCGCTGCTCATCGCGCAGGTCGATCCCGAGCGCCTCGTGGTGCTGCGCGCGACCGAGCGCGTGCTCGTGCCCGACAGGGGCGCGCAACTCGGCAACTTCGGTGTCGCCGATGCCTCGAGCGCCGAGAGCTGGGTTGTGACCTCCGAGGGCATGCACGGCGACGCGCAGGAGCCGATGAATCTGGAGCTGAGCGAGGCGCGCGGCGCGGACAACCGCGTGTGGCTCGCGCGCATGATCTGGGGCCGGCCGAACGAGCTGGTGGCGTGGTGATCACTCAGACGGTCACAGCCCGAGGATGCGGGCGGCGTTATCGCGGTAGATCAGCCGCGCTTCCCGGTCGGTGAGGTCGGCGGCTTCAAACATCCCGCGCGTGTACGCCGGATCGAGCAGGTCCATGTCGGTGCCGTAGACGATCTGCTGCGGTCCGCAGATCTCGATGGCGCGCCGCACGCGCCCCGCGCCCGGCCACTCGCTGGCGAAGTCGAGGAAGACGTTCGGGTGGGCGGCGGCCACGTGCGCCGCCTCGTCGGAGTCGGTGTTCGCGGCATGCGCGAGGACGATCGACAGGCCGGGGTGGCGCGCGGCGTAGCGGCCCATCTGGCGCACGGAGTTGCGGTCCACGGTGTGCATCAGCAGCAGGCTTGTGCGCTCGGCGACCGCGGCGATCAGGTCGGCCATCATGGGCACGTTCTCGGGCACCGCGCTCATGCGCGGGTGGATCTTGGCTCCCACGAACTCCGGCGCTGCCAGGTAGCGCTCCATCTCCGCGATCGACCGGTCGAGCCAGTTCGCGTTCACGTAGACGTAGCCCAGCAGGCGCTCGTCGCGCGCGATGGCCTGCGCCACCTCCGTATTACCCGCCGCCATGTCGCAGTAGAGCGCCAGGCCGGATGAGCACACCGCGAACTCGATCTCCTCGCGGTCGCAGAAGCACAGCAGGCGCTCGACCGGGTCGCCTTCGGGCGCCGGGAAGGGCCACACGCCGATGTGTGCGTGCATATCGATGCGCGTCATGGCGCCCCCTCCTCGCCGAGCAGAAGCTCCAGCGCGTTGCGGGCGAGGATGCGCTCACGCTCGCCCTCATTGATCGCCGCGCGCGTCACGAGCCCGAGCGGCGCCTCGAAGCTGAACTCCGGGGAGTTCGAGCCGAAGAGCAGTTGGCCGGCGCCCGCCTCTCCGACGACCGTCTCGATCATGCCGCCGGTGCACATGGCGCTGGTCTCGCAGAGGAAGCGCTCGTGCTCGCCCATGACCGCGATGCTCTCGGCCACCACGGCGAAGGTCGCGCCCATCGCCACCACCGTCAGGCCCAGCGGGCACAGCATCTGCGCCATGGCGGTCTGCTGGCCCCAGCGTCCGGCGGGCAGCATGACCGTGACGCGATGCTCCGCCAGCGCCTCGGCGATGCGCGGGAAGGGCAGCGCGCCGATGCTCCAGCCCTGCTCGTCGGGGAAGAAGCGGAACACCCGCGCGCCGCGGTCGATGCACCGGCTGATCTCGTCGTGCCACGCCACGTCGCGCCGCGGATCGAGCGTCGCCACGGGCACGAGTCGCCGGTCGAGCCGCGCCGCGGCCCACGTCTCGTCATTGCCCGTGACGGCGTCGTACAGCACCCCACGCAGGCTGTACGTGAAGGCCCGCTCGACCTCGTGGCGGTCGAGGAGCCGCCGGAGGTTGTCAAGCGACCAGTCGATGTCCTGCGCGGTCGGGTCGGCGGGCGTGGGGTCGTCGATCATGCGCGCGCGCGTGACCACGTCCGCGTAGGCCACGCGGCGGGTGGGCATGACGCCGAAGCAGGTGTTGACGTCGATCAGCATGGGTACCGTGCTTCCGCCCCGCCGCCGCACATCCCTTCGCCGACGCGCCGCGCGCGCGGGAGGTGCGCGGCCCTCGGGGCCGAATACTCCCGCCGACACAGCGGTCGCGCGCATACCACATAGAGCAGGGGAGCTTCCGGAACCCATGGCCAGCGAACTCGCGATTCACGGGGGAGAGAAGGCCGTTCAGTCCGACCCGGGTGACATCTTCACCTGGCCGATCATCACCAAGGAGCATGAGGACGCAGTGCTCGAGGTCTTGCGCCGCGGCGCCATGTCGGGCACCGACGTGACCACACAGTTCGAGCGCGAGTATGCCGAGTGGCACGGCATGAAGTACGCGCTGGGCTGCAACACCGGCACCGCTACGCTGCAGTCGGCGATGTGGGCCTGCGGGGTGGGCGTGGGCGACGAGATCATCGCCCCCAGCCTCACGTACTGGGCCACCGCCCTCCCGGTCTTCAGCCTGCAGGGCACGATCGTCTTCGCCGAGGTGGAGCCGCACAGCATGTGTCTCGACCCGAATGACATCGAACACCGCATCACCGAGCGCACCAAGGCCATCGTCCCGGTCCACTACTGCGGCTACCCCGCGGACATGGACCCGATCATGGAGATTGCCGAGCGCCACAACCTCAAGGTCATCGAGGACGTGTCGCACGCCCACGGCGCGCTCTACAAGGGCCGCCTGGTCGGGACCATCGGCCACGTGGGCTGCTTCTCGGTGATGAGCGGCAAGTCCCTGGCCGTCGGCGAGGGCGGCATGCTGGTGACCAACGACCGCCAGATCTGGGAACGCTGCATCGCCTGGGGCCACTACGGGCGCACGCGCGCGACCGTCTGGACCGGTGAGCTTGAGGAGCAGTACATCACCGACCCGGAGTTGACACCCTTCGTCGGTCTGCCCTGGGGCGGCTACAAGTACCGCATGCACCAGCTCTCCTCGGCGACCGGGCGCGTGCAGCTTCGCCTCTATCGCGAGGAGATGGAGGAGATCCAGCGCGCCATGAACTACTTCTGGGACCTCCTCGAAGGCGTGCCGGGCGTGAAGGCCCACCGGCCGCCCAAGGACGAGAACAGCACCATGGGCGGCTGGTACGCCGCGAAGGGCCTGTACGTGGCCGAGGAGTTGGACGGGCTGCCCATCGCGAAGTTCTGCGAGGCGGTGCGCGCCGAGGGCGTCCCCACCAGCCCGGGCGCGAACTTCCCGCTGCACCTGCACCCGTTGCTCAACGACGCGGACATCTACCGCCACGGCAAGCCCACGCGCATCGCCAACTCCGACCGCGACCTGCGCCAGCGCGAGGGCTCGCTTCCGGTCACCGAGAGCATGCCGCAGCGCTGCTACAGCATCCCATGGTTCAAGCACTACCGGCCGGAGATCATCGAGGAGTATGCGCTGGGCTTCCGCAAGGTCGCCGAGAACGCGGACCAGCTCATGGACTGAGACGGCTGGGCCGGGATGGAGCCTGAAACAGCCGGGCTGCGACGCAGCCCGGCTGTTTCACTGCTCGCTGCGCTCGCAGCGGCCCGTCCGTACGGCACACGACGCGCCTCCGTCGCCGCCGTCCCCACCGACACTCCTGTCGGCGGACGCCGCACGGCCTATCGCGCCGCGCCCGCCACCGACGCGCCGCCCCACGGCCCGTAGACGCCGTTGCCCCAGGTCACTTCGCCCAGGCCCCCGCCTGCGGCAATCGCCTGCGCCAGCTCGGCATCGATGGCCGTCGAGCCCAGCTCCAGCCCGTTCTGGCGGATCACCATGCGCCCGCCGCTGATAGCGAACTCAAGCTCGGTGGGCTCGGACGTCCAGTGGATGCGCGCCGACAGGCAGCCCGGCATACGGATGCGCATCACCGAGCCATACTCGGCCAGCGCCTCCGGCGGGATGAACTCCGGCGCCTGGTCAGGCGGCACCGGGGACTTCGCCGAGGTCGAGGCCATCAGCGTATCGCCCAGCGGCACCATGGACGTGAGCCGCTGGCCCCACTGGTTCATGACCAGCCCGGCCTCGGCGCACTCAGCTTCCCACGGGTGGCCCGGATCGGCGTGGACCTCCGGCTGCGTGAACATGCGCCCCATCGAGTGCCACTGCTGCGCGTCGGGGCTGTAGCGCCACAATTCCGCCCACGGCCAGACGCCGACCAGCAGCTCGCCGCCCCAGACGATCGCAGTCTGCGCCTCGCGGCTGTAGGCCGCTACGCCCTCGATCACCGGCGGCCAGCCCTCGAGCTGAGTGATGGTCTCGCCATCGAAGCGCCACAGCTCGCCGGAGGGGTACTGGCCGAGCATCAGGTCGTCGTAGAACCGCACCATCGAGTACACCTGGTAGCTCACGCCCAGCTCGGGCGCGCGCAGCATGCGCCACTGCCCATCGTCAAGGAAGTAGACGCCGCCCACGTTCGACACCGTGATCGGCTCTCCGCCGAACTGCCCCCAGACGAAGGTGGTCTCGCCCACAATGGGCAGCGTCAGGACGACCGCCCGCGACAGATCGACCGGGCCCTCGCCGGGCGTCCACGGGCAGGCGACCAGCTTCGAGAAGCCGACCTCGTCGCTCTCCCATGGCTGGTAGCCGTCCACCGCGCCGCGCCAGATGTGATACCAGCACAGATGCCCACCCGCGTAGTAGAAGCTGCCACTGCTGCCCTGCTCGGGCGGCCCGAGGATCAGCTCGCCATCGTACCAGACGCGGGAGCTGCCCATGGCCAGCTCCCCGTCGCCCAGGCGCATGCGCGCGGGCGCCGGAGTCTGGCGCGACTCCCAGGAGCCGGTGGCCGGGTCCCAGGCGCTGAGCCGGCCCGAAGACGCGTCGGTGGCCGCGATGACCTCGCCGCGGAAGTCGTACATGTAGGCACCATGTTCGGCCAGCGGCCGCGGCAGACGCTCCATGGCGAAGTCGCGCTCGCCGCTGGTTCGGCGGATGAAGAACTGCACGACGTCGCGGTCGGTGCGGAAACGCGTGTTCCACACGTCGCAGAAGCCCGCACCGACGACGAAGCGCCCGTCCACGGTCTTCGCCTCAAAGAGTGACCCCGGACTTTGCCCCACGTCCTCGCCGAACTCCGCCTGCACTGTGACGCTCAACACCGGCTCATCAGCTCCCTGTGCGACCGCCGAGATCGTCCCGAGAATCGCAACCGCGACAACCATCCGCGCGACGTACCCATTCATCCCGATCACCGCTCTTTCACGCAGAAGACATGCCCTTCGCCGCGCACGTACATGAGCCCGTGCGCGAAGGCGGGGCACGAGTAGACCGGTTCGCCGAAGCTCCCCGCACCCACCTGCCGATATTCACGCTCAGCCGCGAAGGTAATCGCCTCGCCGGACTCGCTGATCAGCAGCACGCTGTCGCCGATGAGCGACGGTGACGTGCGGAAGCGCGCACCCAGTGCCTCAGTCCAGATGAGCGCACCATCGGCGGCGTCGTAGCAGCTCAGCAGGCCGTTGGTCGCCAGCGTCCACACCAGCTTCCCGTTGCTCAGCGGGCTGGTGATGTCGGGCAGGCGCCCGGGCTCGGACCAGCTCACGTGGGTCTCGGTCACGTCGCCCGAGCCGCCCGGCCGGATCGCGGTCAGCTCGGCGTAGATATTCGCGACGAAGATGTGCCCGTTGGCGTGGATCGGCGACGGCGCCGAATCCCCCTCGATGCAACGCACCCGCCAGTACTCGTCGCCGGTGAGCGGGTCATAGGCGATCACCCACGGCTTGGCGCTGGTGATCAGCTCCTCGCGCCAGCCCTCGGGCCCCATGGCGGTGATGACGATGGGCGTGGTCCACGAGCCCTGCACCGGGCGGGGGATCTCCCAGATGGTCTCGCCCGTCGCGGGGTCGAGCGCGAGCATCTGCGACCTGCCGATGTCCGGCTTGCCCAGGTCGATCTGCACGTAGAGCCGATCGCCGTGCAGCACCAGCGAGGTCGCGTGCCCGTAGATGTCCTCGGACATGTCGAACCGGCGCTCCCAGACCAGGGCGCCCCCGAAGTCGAGCGCGACGACATGGCCGGTCGGGAAGACCTCGTAGACACGCTCGCCGTCGGTGGTACCGGTCGCCGGCGCATGGCCGGTCATGGCGTGGAGGCGCGGCTCGGCCTGGTAGTCAGGCGCAACGGGCGTGGCCCACAGCAGTGCGCCGGAGTGCGCATCGAGGCAGTAGACCGCGCGGCGGCTCTCATCTGCGCCGGCGACGAACAGCCGGTCATGCCAGATGACCGGCGAGTTCGCGCCCGGCAGCGGCAGGGCCGTCCGCCACGCGATGCCCGCGCCGGTGGTAGCGTCCCAGCCGGCCGGCGGCTCATCGAAGGGCGCATGACCGGAGCCTTCCGGGCCCCGGAAGCGCATCCAGACGGTCGGATCGGCGGGCGCCGGTGGCGGCACGATGGCGGCGGCGGGCGCCGCCGGCTCCTCGGGCTGGCAGGGAGCGAGAACGGTCACCGCGACCAGCGCGAATGCCGCGGCGGCGAACGCGAGCGCCCAGCGCCACATGGTTGGCGTCCTGACCGGCGACGTTCTCAGTGGTTGACCTCCTGTGCGGCCTCGATTGCTCTGCGGGCCGAACCGTCAGCGCTGCGTTCGGCGCCCGGCATCCACATCAGCGCGCGCCCGGGTGCGACGCGGATGGTCGTGGGCGTCTCTCCCTGCACGTCGCCATCGATCAGCAGGGGCGAAGGCTCCAGCGTCTCGACGGTCAGCTCACGCGCCTGCCAGGCCGTCACCTCGGGCAGCACCAGGTGCGTGCCGCGCATGACACGCGGAAAGCACCTCGCGAAGCGCGCGCGACCCATGTGCCGCACCAGCACCACGTCCATCAGCCCATCATCCACGCGCGCGTCGGGCGCGATCATCATGCCCGCGCCGTAGCTGCGGCCGTTGGCGGCCGCGACCAGCAGCGCCGGCCCCTCCCAGTCCCCATCGTCAACCGTGATACGCACCTGCGTCGGGCGATGGTGCACCAGCTCGGCAGCGACCGCCGTGAGATAGCCAAGCAGGCCGCCGGTGAGGCGTCTGCGCCGGTTCGTGCGTGCCGCCACGCGCGCGTCGAAGCCCCCACCCGTGGCCTCGCGCGCCAGCCGCTCGGCATCGCCGGCGCGCTCGGTCGGCCGCATGGTGACTTGCCAGCCCAGGTCGCGGAAGGCCCGGGCGGCCACGTCTGCCGCCGTCTGCCCGTGACGACGCCCGGCCCTCGGGTTGACGATCAGCAGGATGTGCATCGCTCACCGCGCGCGGCGGGGCTCACTGCGCCATCACCACCAGCTCCGCGATCTCCCGCCCACCCAGCGCGCGTCCGTAGAGGCGCACGTCCGCGAGCGAGCCGTTGAGGTAGTCGTGCTGCCCGAAGCCGATGCGCAGCGGCGCATCGGTGTCGATCGAGAAGTCGGCGCGGCGGCCGGGATCGCTGCGCGCCACGCGCTCGCCATCGAGGTAGAGATGCAGCGCGCCGTGATCGCGCACCGCGGCGATGTGATGCCAGCCGGAGGGGAGCGCCTCGTCGTGGCTGAGCGCGCTCCCGGCCATCATGCGGTAGACATGACCCGAGGGCAGCGTGCCCGCGTAGAGCCAACCCTCGTGGATCGCCATGGTCCACACGCGCCGGTAGGTGACGTCGGGCGTCGTGTCGAGCTGCCCGGTCAGCGCCCACTGCCCGGGGCCGTCGAAGCGATAGACCTGCCCCAGCGGCAGCGTTCCCCCGTACATCTTCCCGTTGTAGACCGCCAGGCCCATCACTTCCTTCTCCTCGCCCATGCGCCCCACGTTGGTCCACTGCTCGCCGCCCTCGTAGCGGTGCACCGAGCCGTCGGGCCAGGTTCCCACGTACATGCGCCCCTCGTAGATGGCGAACGAGTAGGTCTGCGTGTTCTCCTCCTGCCGTCCGCAGAACTCCCAGTCCTCCCCGCCGAGGTAGCGGTTCACTCCCGCGCTGCCGTTGCCGCTGGCCCACAGGCTGCCGTTGTGCACCGCCAGCGCCATCGAGCGCTGCTCGCCGGGCGTGCCGCAGTACTCCCATCCGGTCGCGCCGTCCCAGCGGAACACGCCGGGGACATACATCGCGAGGGCGTAGAGATTCCCGGCGAAGACGGTCAGGCAGTAGGTCGCGCGGGCCTCGGGGAGCTGGCCGCAGTCGGTCCAGGTACGCCCGCCCTCGTAGCGGTAGACATGGCCGCCGGGCGTGGTGTTCTCCGCAGCGGGCAGCAGCGAGCCCTTCGTGTTGTACGCCGCGGAGCCCACGTAGAGCGCGCCATCGAAGACCGCCATCGCCATGATCGAGTTGGCGCCGTCGGGGCCGCCGCAGTCCTCCCACTCGCCGTCGCCGCGCCGGCGGTAGACATGCCCCATCTGCTCGCCGTAGGGCTCGCACGTGCCGACGTAGAGGTCGCCGTCGAAGACGCACATTGAGGACACGAAGACCGCCTCGCCCGGCCGCCCACAGTCCTGCCAGTCGGTTGCGCGCGCGTCATCGACGCCGAAGAACAGCGTCCGGAAGTTGCTCTGACTCGAGGTCATACCCGCGTGGCTGATCACCGACAGGTTAAGCCCGCGCCGCGCGGCCGGATCGTACCTGCTGACGATGTCGCCGATCACGTCGGTGAGGTCCTCGTCGGTGCGCAGCCACGCCGCAACGGCAAAGTCGCCCTCGCCCACGCGCAAGCCGCCGGCATCCGGCACCTCGATGAACCCGCCCTCCCCGTCGAAGACCGCGCCGCGCGAGAGCGCTCCCCCGGGCCCGCCTCCGTCAAGGTCCACGCCATGGTTGACGCCATCGAGGCCGTTGCCCGAGTGATCGCGGCAGTCGCCCGCCAGCGGCCAGTGGCCCAGCAGCCCGTCATCGATCGATGCCATCACGTCTCCCTCCAGCAGCACGACACTCAGCGCGGCGATCAGCAGCACTCTCATGGCGACGCTCCCTCCGCCTTCGGCGGCAGCAGGTGCCGGGCCGCGATCGTCGCCACCTCGCGTCGCAGAGGCGCGATCTCGCGGTCGCGGCCCAGGTGCACCCGGTTGGTCAGCAGGATCACGTACGCGCCGCTCGGCGGATGCGCCCAGATGGACGTGCCGGTGAAGCCACTGTGCCCCACGCCATCCGGGAACTCTCCGCGGATGTTCGGCGTGCATGTGCTGTCGATGTCCCAGCCCAGCCCCCGGCGTGCGCCGGGCAGCTCGAGCTGCGCCGACAGCATCGCGGCCACCGTCTCCGGCCGCAGGATGCGTCGGCCGCCCAGCCCCCCACCCGCCAGCATCGCGCGCACGAAGCGCGACAGGTCGGCGGCGGTGCCGAAGAGCCCGGCGTTCCCGCCCACGCCGCCGAGGTAGCGCGCATTCTCATCATGCACCACGCCGCAGAGTGTGCCCTCGGGAAGCTGCTCCGTTGCCGCGCAGCGCCCGCGCAGCTCGGCCGGCGGGTTGAAGCCGGTGTCCGTCATGCCCAGCGGCTCGAAGATGCTCCTGTGCACGAACACGTCCGGCGACTCCCCCGCCACGGTCCCGACGATCGATGCCAGCACGATGAAGCCCAGACACGAGTACACGAAGCCCTCGCCGGGCGGGTGCTGCAGCGGGAGCCGGGAGATCTCCTCAACCACGCGCGCCCGTCGCTCTTCCGGCGGAAGGTCCGCGCCGAGCTGCCGGTCGTAGTGCCGGTAGGCGGGCAGGCCCGACGAGTGCGTAAGCAGATGCCGGATGGTCGCGCGCTCGCGGCCATCGCCGGTGAAGGGCGGGATGAATGCGCGGACGGGATCGTCGAGCCCGATCGCTTCACGCTCGACGAGCTGCATGATCGCCGGCGCGGTCGCCACCGGTTTGGTGAGCGACGCGAGGTCGAACACAGTGTTCGGCTCCATCGGCCGGCGCTCGGGCACGACCATGCGCCGCCCGCGGGCCTCGTGGCAGAGCACCTCGTCACCGCGGCCGATCAGCGCCACCGCGCCGGGCGTACGCCCCTCCGCGATGGCGCTTTCCAGCGCCCGCACAACCTCGCGTCGCAGGGACTCGCGCATCTCAGCCATTGCCAAGCGTGGTGGTCATACACACCTCGCGCAGGCTCTCCATGAAGTAGCGGTAGTTGGCGAAGCTCACGTCCGAGAGCACGAAGTGATCCGGGCCGGGGATGAAGCGGCCCATCTCGATGAGCCGCCGGGCGCGGTCCATCTCGGCGTCGATGGCCTCGCGCCCTTGCGCCATCACCTGCTTGTCCAGCCCGCCCACGCAGCCCACCGTGGGATAGCGCTCCAGCACGCGTGCCACGTCGTTGCCGCACTGAACCTCGTAGGGATAGAGCGCGGTCACCCCGCCCTCGAGCATCAGCTCGGTGAGATCCTCGATGTAGCCGTCGGAATCGACCAGGATGATCGGGATGTCGTGGTCGCACGCGAACTGCGCGATGCGCCGGTACTGCGGCGTCATGAACTCCCGGAAGGTCGCGGGCGAAATCAGCGAGCCGGAGTTGTAGGCCATGTCCTCCCAGCACTCGATGAGGTCGAACTGCACGTCGCGGCACTGCACCTCCCACAGCTCGATGGCCATGGTGGTGTAGTCCTCCATCATGGTGTGCACCAGCTCCGGCCGATCATAGAACGCGTAGGCCAGGTTCTCGTCGCCCATGCGGTTGCGGGCGAAGCCGTAGACGCCGCGATGGGTGAGCTGCAGCGGCCAGTCGCGGGTGCGATAGACATCGACCATCTCCGCCCAGTTGTCCGGGAAGCGCGACGGGTCGTCGGCCTGCATGTGCCGGTCGCGATAGCGCTCCCAGTCGGCCAGCGACTTGATCGGCCAGTCGATGTCGTGGCGATTGTAGTCGCCGACCCTGGAGATGACCTCGACGGTGCCATCGCCGCGCCGCCGCACCTGCTTCTCGTCGCTGTCCTCGTAGACCTCGACCGGGTCCAGGTTCGACGCATCCATGTTCACCAGCGTGCGGTCCCAGCCGCGGTAGACGCCCTCGAAGCCCAGCAGCTCGTCGATGCACTCGCCGATGCCCGGGTACTCCTCCTCCCACTGCGGCTTGACGGCGTTGGTGCCACCGAAGACCTTCATGAAGGGCACGCGGTCCACGGGCCGGCCGGTCAGGGTCCTCACGAAGCGCTCACGCGTCGTCATCAAGTGCCTCCGGTGGATGAGTGGATGGTGCTCCGTGCGCTACAGCGCGGGCGTCAGCAGGGCATCAGGGCCGGTACTCAGCAGCCCCCGGAAGTCGTCGGCGAAGTACAGGTTCGACGGCCGCGTGCTGTCTTCGGTGCTCGCCAGGAAGCGCAGCCGCCAGATGGCGCCGTCCTGGCCCTCAGGCACGGGCACCACCACGCGCTGGTAGGCTGCGCCCGAGGCTCTGTCACTCCACACCATCGCGCCGCCGGGGTCCATGACCGTCGCCTGCCCGAGGCCGTCGCGCCGCGCGACCACGTTGCCCTCCGGGTCGATGACCTCGTAGACGCCGTCGCGATCGCGCGTCTGCAGCATCAGCGGAATCTCGGCGACGTCCTCCGGCACGTGGAAGTACAGCTCCGGCGCGGCCCCGGTCAGGTTCAGCCGCTGGGCGGCCGTCGCCGGGAAGCACACGCCGTGGCTCGGCGACCCTATGGAGACGTCGTGCGCCCCCGCCTGCGCCTGCACGAGGTAGACGCCGTCGGCCTCCGCGGTGAAGCCGACGTCGGCGCTCTTCCCGCAAGCGACCGCTCCCGTCTGCAGCAGAGCGCCCGCAGGATCGACCAACCACCAGCGCGCCCACTTGCCCTCCGGCCCCCAGGCCGCGATGCGCACGGTGACCTCATCGCCCGTGGCGGCATGGATCAGCGCCGGGTGCGTGAAGTTCAGCCGCAGCGGAATCGTCGCCTCGACCGGCTCGCCGCCCGGCACCGGGACGAGCCTCACCGCGCTCTGGTCCGCGAGGTAGAGCCCCTGCCCTTCGTGCGGCAGGTTTGATGGCCCCACCACCTGGGCGACGCTCTCCCCCGCGCCCACGCCGGGCGCGAGATCGACGAAGACCAGCGAGTACAGCTCCACCGCCGGCAGAGTGCAGGCGACGCCATCGGCCAGCCCCTCGAACTCCAGCGCCATGGGCTGGTTCTGCGGCACCCGCGCCCAGCGCACCGCGCGAGCGGTGAATCCTTCCGGCAGCGGGATGACCAGCCGCACATCACCGTACTGCTCGGGCTCGCCGTCGGCCAGGAGATCGAAGCCGCCGCCGGTGTCCTCGAAGCGCATGAGCACTCGCTCGTTGATGACATGCAGCACGAGCCACGGGTCGTCGCCTTCGGTCGCGCAGCGGCCCGCGACGCGCAGCCCCGGCATGTCGGCGTCCCGCACGACCGACAGACTCCGGCCCGCCGCCAGGTCGAGCGCCTCGAGGAAGCGCGCGCGGTTCGCCTCGACGCACACGCGCCCCATCGGCCCGCGACTCTTGCCGCCGATGGTCTGCGGGCGGGAGATGGTGTACTCCGTGGTCGAGAAGCCCGCCGGCAGGTCCATGTCGGCGAGATGCCGTGGCGAGGCGATGACCGTGCCATCGCCGAGACGGGCCATCAACCAGCCGTCGCGCTCCTCCGCGCCCTCCACCAGGTCCGCGAACAGTGGCGTCGCGCGCTCGGGGCCCGCCGGGTGGTGCGTGCCCGCCGGCAGCGACAGGATCATCGACGCGCCCGCGCTCACATGTGCGCGCAGGGCCAGGTCCGCGCCGTCGCACAGCGAGCGGAAGCCGGGCACGATTACCACGTCGTACCCCGCCAGCGTCTCCTGCGTCGCCGCCTCGTCGACCAGATAGTCGAAGGGGATCTGCTGCTCGTCCAGCCAGTCGCGGATCGCGTAGGTGTCGCGCGTGGCGTCGGCGCGCAGATCGCCGTCGAAGTAGTACTCCGCCGCCGCGATCATCACCGCCACACGGGCGATCGATCTGCCGGGCCGGAACAGCTCGCGGTGACGGTTCAGGTAGTGGTACATGGGCGCGCGGATAATCTCCGCGCCCACGGCCGCCCCGTCCACAAAGGTGCCGTCCATTGCCAGCGCCTCGGACATCGCCAGCCGGTAGAGGTTGTCGTGCACGCCGATGTTCGAGTAGCTCTGCGCCGGGCAGGCGCGGTAGCCCTCGACGCCGGTGCCGCGGATCAGCCGGTAGCCGTCGAGGATGTCGCCCGGCTCGACTGTGAGCAGGCCGTTGCCCACCGGGCGCAGGTTCACGCCCGAGAACTCGAAGGGCGACTCCTTGAAGCCCAGCTCGACGCCCGCGCGCGCGTATTGCATCAGGTTCGCGCGAGAGGTGTACCACGGCCCCAGCGTCATCTGCGCGCCGTTCGCCCCCAGCGTGACGCGCGCCCCCGAGTTGCCCTCGCGCATGGCCTGCTTCATGGCCGCCAGGTGCTCGCCCATGCTGTCCTGCCAGAAGCGGTCACGCTCAACAGACAACTCCGGCGCCTCGATGTCGGCCTCTCCCCAGGGGATGTCCGGGAAGAGCGCCGCCCACTCGTCGGCGCTGAAGCGCTCCCGCTCGTACTCGGCGAAGCGCTCACGGCACCAGCGGCACTTGCAGAACAGCGAGGGGTTGTCCACAAACAGGTTGGTGTAGCCGACGGTGGCTCCGGTGCGCACCATGGCCATCGTGAACTGCCGCCACCAGGGGTTGTTGGGGCAACAGAAGTAGCCGGTGTTGCCGCCGGCGTCGGGCCGGTCCCAGGCGCGGATGTAGGGCCGGCCGTTGTCGAAGCGGATTTGCAGCCACTCGATCGGGTCCTCGGGCGGCCTGGGCCCAAGGCTGAAGACCTCCGCGTACTCGTCCCAGCGGTCGTACAGCGCGAAGATGCCGTGGCGTGCCTCGGGGTTGCCGCGCATGGTGATGGCGCAGCGGTAGAAGCCCACGTCCTCGACGCCGCGCTCGCGGTACTGCGCGAGTTCGCCGCGCTGGGCCTCGAGCTGCGCGCGCACCTGGTCGGGCGTGGGCAGGTCGGTCAGGTTCATGCCCGGGAGCATGAACGCGGCGTTGTTGGCCAGATAGAAGATGTCGGGACGCATGTCGTCGATGAGGTCGAGCAGCTTCGGGAAGTTCGCGACCGTCCGCTCGTAGTGCGCCGCCCACTGCTCGTCGCTCATCCACGGCTCACGCCGGTAGACCGAACCATGCTCGCGCGCGTAGCGGGCCACGGCAGGCGATTCGGCGTAGAGGAAGAGGTAAGTGCGGGGAACGCGCGCCTCCTGAGCGCCCGCGACCGCGGCGCCGCCCAGCGACAGCCCGATGATCATCGCCACGCACTGCCCACGCACCTTTGGCACCTCCACCTGCCTGGACGAATCACCAGTGCGTGGCCTTCGTGCGCGACAAGGCCGACACCTGCCCGCATGTACACGCAGACGCCCGGCCACCCGGCCGGGCGCCTCTGTTCATTGCAGCTCTGCAGGTCCGCGCGTCAGCGGTCGGCTACCACCGGTTGGCGGAGTCCGACGCCGGACCGGCCTCGATCACGACCACGTTGGCCGCGCGCGGGCCCTTGGGGTCCTGTTCCACGTCGAACTCGACCTTCGAGCCTTCCGCGAGGCTCTTGTAGCCCTCGCCAACGATGGCGGAGTAGTGCACGAACACATCCTCCCCATCCTCGCGCTCGATGAAGCCGAAGCCCTTCGCGTCGTCGAACCACTTGACGGTTCCCGTCGCCATCTGTGTTACCTCCGAGACAGTTCTGGCTGTGCGCTGTTCGCCCGACGGGAGGTAACCCTCCGGCGACTCGAACAACCACACTACCGGGCGAGCGTCGTCGCCCTTTACTTATGTGCGACATTAGCAGAAACCGGCGGAACCTGCAAGAGGATATTTCGTTCTCTGTCGCGCCGAGACGATAGTCTCGATGGGTGACGGAGCCCGGACGTTGAGATGTCCTGCCCCGGCAGCAGGTCCTGGAGCCCCCGGGCGGAAGGTCCCCGCGGGGCCATCGTCGACTCGTCGGGAGCGTGTGACGCCATGACCTGGGCCGCGCTCGTGCTCGCCATCACGCTGCCCCTCGCCGCGCATGCGCAGGTGGATACGCAGACCTGCGTTGTGCTGCTGCAGTTCGAGGATGCACCGGGCTTTCTGGCCGACAGCGCCGCCGCCCAGCATCCCGCGGAGGCGCAGGGCGACGTCTCCCCCACTTCCGGGCGCTTCGGCGCCGGATGCCACCTCGGGCCCGGCGGCTGGATCGACGCCGGCAGCAACTTCGGCATGAGCTTCTGTGCGCCCCGCCAGACCATCGCCGTCTGGCTGCGCCCTGATGGGTCCGGCCCGGGGCCGGGCGAGCGCCGCTTCATCGTCGGCTCGCGCGAGGCCCCCGAGCGCAGCTCCTGGCGCTGGAACCTGGTCATCCAGGAGGACGGGCTTCTCGGCTTCCGCCTTTACGACGGCCGGCTCGACGACCCGGTGGCAGTGCTGACCGCGCCCGAGCCGCTGCAACCGGCACGCTGGACGCACGTGGCGGTGGTCATCGACATCATCGAGGCCGACGTCATGCGCCTGTTCGTTGACGGCGTGCAGGTCGCCGAGCACGAGCTGGTCAGCAACTCGGGCTTCGGCCGGCTCTACCTGGGCGGCGCGGCCCCGCAGGGCTTCGTGGGCGACATCGACGAGCTGGCGATCTTCGAGGATGTGCTGCCCGCCGAGGACATCCTGGCGCTCGCGCAGGCCGAGGAGGCGTTGCCGGTGTCCACGGGCGACCTCGCCAACGATCCCGAGGGCTTCGCGCTGCGGCCCATCACGGGCATGCACTACGTGATCGTGAGGCACTCGGCGTTGCCGGATACGCGCTGGATGCTGCGCATCCCCGAGCACACCTACGCCGACGGCGACCGCCGCGAGGTCTCGGCGGAGGTCGTCTGGGAGCGCGGCGACGAACCGCAGAGCTGGCGCTTCCGTTGGGCGGCCGATGACGAGCACAAGCGCGCCGCGGCGCTCGACTTCGAGGGCACGGTTATCGCGCGCGGCGACACCATCGAGTACTCCCTGACCGCCCGCAACGTCGGCGAAGAGGCCTGGGGCTCGCACAGTCGCCTCGGCCTGTTCTGCTTCAAAGCGCCCGATTCCCCGGACTTCGTGGACTACGAGGCCGAGCGCACGTACGTGCGCCGCGACGGCGCGTGGATCACCATGGGCGAGGTCGTCAACCACGAGTTCGCCGAGCACCGCATGTGCGGGATAGCGGTCGGCGACGCCGAGGGCCAGGCCGAGCCTATCACCGCGAAGTTCACCGTGGACGGGCGCTACCTGGTCGCCATGGCAACGAAGCCCGCGCGGTCGCTGAGCTTCAACTTCACGCCCACCACCAACTGCCAGCACTCGAACCCCGCCTGGCGGCTGCTTGCGCCGGGCGAGGAGCAGACCGTCACCGGACGCATCTGGCTCATCGAGGGCACGCTCGACGACGTCTACGAGCGCTACCAGGCCGAGCTTGCCGCCGACTGAGCGGCCGAGGAGGAGCCATCGTGACCGCGTACCGACTGCTTGCCATCGCGATGATGGTCGTGACGTGTACATTTGCTGCTGCCCAGGAGGCGGGAACCGTGCCTGCAGGCTGGCTCAACGCCGCTGACTTTGGCGCATCCGGATCGCAGTTCGAGACGGTCGCGACCGTCCGGGCGGGGTCGACCGAGATCGTCGTGCAGGACGTGGGCGACTTCGCGGTGGGACAGGAGATCATGGTCTCGCGCGCGCTGAGCCACTATGACAGGCAACGCGTGTGGGGGCCGGACTTCGCGCGGCCGCGCCCGATGGAGAACGAGATCGAGATGCGCGGCTACGACGGCTCGAGCGGGAGCTGGACCGCCTTCCTGATCGAGGTCGCGGCGGGCACGCCTGAGACCTTCCGCTGGACCGACGACATCGGCCGCACCTGGCACGAGGACCAGCCCATCACCGACGAGGACGGCTGGGTGCCGCTGTCGGGCGGCACTGAGGTCAGGTTCAACCGGCGCGAGTGGGACGGCGCGTATCTGCTGAGCTTCTCCGCACGCGACCGGCTCCTCACCGTCATCGAGGCCATCGACGGCAACACCCTGACCGTGCGCGACCCGGCGAACCGCGATGCCGAGGACGCGGTGGTCCGGCACACCGACGCGAAGGCGCTGCAGGCGGCCATCGATGCGGCGCTGGCGCAGCACAAGCACCTCTACGTGCCGTCGGGCCACTACCGCATAGCCCGCGGCCTGGTGGTCAATGAGCCGCAGGGGCTGGTGATCGAGGGCCAGAACGACGTGGACACCATCATCGACATCTCTGACGCCGAGGGCGCCTGCTTCACCATCCGTGACGGCGCCGAGTTCACGCTGCGTAACTTCACCATGGTCGGGCATACCGGCTTCGATCGCCGCGACCAGTGCGGGGCACTGCGCACTCGCGGCGTGAGGTCGATGTGGGGCATGTACCTCAAGGGCTGCAACGCGGTGGGCATTCGCAACACCACGCGCAGCCTCATCGAGAACTGCCATGCGCGGCGCATGGCGACCGAGGCGTTCTACGCCCAGGGGCGGTCACGCTCGGGCACCAACCCCGAACCCGCGCAGTACCAGCAGCAGCTCACCTACCTGCGCTGCTCGGCCATCGACTGCGGGCGCAACGGCTTCAACAACAACGACCTGGCCGAGAACACCAGCGTGCTGCACTGCCGCATCGTGGACGTGGGCGGCTGCGCGTGGGAGGGCGCCTCGCGCTTCGTGCGCTTCATGAACAACTACGTGCGCAACGCGGGCACGGTGGCGATGGGCAACATCGGCGCACGCCCCGAGGCTCTCGAGGAACTCGGCAGCGGCCAGCACATCGTGGCCAACAACGTCTTCGAGGACTACGTGCCCTACGGCGGCGCCGCCATCCGCCTCGCCCAGGGCGGCACGCAGACCATCATCCGCGACAACATCTTCGTCAACTTCGACTCCAACGCCATCGAGGTCATCGGCCCGCAGCACGAGCGCTCCATGCCCGCGCGCTACGCCCGGGTCTCGGGCAACATCATCGACATGACCGCGATCGGCCGCGAGTCCCAGCCGCGCCACGCCATCCAGGTCAGCGCCTCGGACGTGATCGTGGCCGACAACCAGGTGTTCGTGCGCGGCGAGGGCCCGGACGCGCAGGTGACCGGCATCCGCATTGGCGAGCCCTCGATCAACATCGAGGTGCACGGCAACCAGCTCAGCCTGTGCGGGACGGGCATCGCGACCTACCGCCACTTCGGGCGCGTGGGCGAGGTCATTGACGCGCAGACCTTCACCCAGGGATTCATGGGCATCCCCTTCGAACGCCGCCGCTCACATCGCTACCGCGGCTGGCAGATCGCGTGGCTCGAGGGCGACGCGGTCACCGGCACCTCCACCATCACCGAGTTCGACCCCGAGACGCTGCAGTTCCACCTCGCCGAGCCGCGTGAGCTGGCTCCCGGACAGGTGTTCGAGGTCTTCCCGCCCGGCGGCGCGGCCTGGCTGATCCGCGACAATACTATCGCGAGCTGCGTGCACCCGATGGTGCTCGACAGCTACGGCAGCCCGACCTCGGTGGTGCGCGGCAACCTGATCGATCGCGGGCTCGCGACCGGCGTCACGCATGCCATCGAGCTGCGTGGCGACTTCGACCTGATCGGCAACCACGTCAGCGGCTTCAACGAAGAGGGCTGCAGCGCGCTCGGCCTCTACCCCGACCGTGTCGGGCGGACGCTGCGCCCGCTGGTGCAGGGCAACATCTTCGAGCGCTGCGCGGCCATGACCAACGCCGACGCCGCCGACCTGTGGTCAACCGCGCGCGTTGAGGGGAACGTGGAGATGGAGTAGGGCGGACGGCGGCGATCCGGCGCGCCGTGTTCGCCCCGTGCATCACCGTGTCACATGCAGCAGCCGCGCCATCTCGCCATCCAGCGGCACCGTCAGCGTCCCGTCCGCGGCGACCGGGAGCGTCTCGCCGGTGTCAAGGTCAGTCGCGGTCATCGCGCCCTGCACGGGCAGCATGACCGTGACCGTCCCATCGCTCTCTCCGAGATAGTCCGCGACCAGGATGACCATCTCGTCGCCGGAGACCACGCCGCTGATGCGCCCCGCGCCCTGCACCTGCGCGCCCTCGAGCAGCTCGCCGTCCATGAGCACGTCCTCGACCGGCGCCACGTTGCGGATCGCGCGCGCGTAGGCGGCCAGTAATTCGGAGTCCCACACCCGACCGCTCCAGAACTGCATGCCACGCGAGCCGTTGGCGAAGCACTCGAGCAGCGCGTAGCGGAAGCGCTCGCCGGTGAAGGTGCCCGCGTCACCGGGCGTAATCCACGGGATCACGTCCGCGCGCGGCAGGTGCTCCCGGTCCTCGCGCGCCTCATCGCCGACCACCATGATGTGATACGGGTAGAGCGGCGTGTACGTCGAGGGCTGGCTGCTCTGCAGGTACTCGGGGTAGAACTCGTCGAAGGGCCAGGTGAACTGATAGATCTTGCCCGCGCGCCAGTCGTAGACGCCGAACTCGATCTCGGGCCCGCCTACCTCAGCGACCGCGGCGCGCACGGCCTCGACCATGTCCGTCCACATCTCGTAGCCCCTGGCGAGCTTCCACTCATCCCACGTC
>JALGVA010000196.1 GCA_029820295.1 Candidatus Zipacnadia bacterium | reverse complement strand
GCGCCCTCCTCGCCCGCGCGCGCCGCGGCCGCGCCCGGCGCGGCCATGATCGCCGACCGGCGCACGCGCACCCGCAGCTCCCCCTCCCGCACCTCGATCTCCCCCGCGTCGCTCTCGCCCAGCAGGCCGATGACGCGCTGCACTGCCTCTCTGTCAATCTGCATGCCCGGCGCCCTCTCCGCTAGGTATCAACGCGCGTGACGTACTCCCCGGTCCCCGTGTCCACACGGATCACGTCGCCGGTCTGCACGAACAGGGGCACCGTGACCACCACCCCGCCCTCGATGGTCGCCGGCTTGCTCCCGCCCTGAGCGGTGTCGCCACGCAGCCCCGGATCGGTCTGCGTCACCCGCCGGTCCACGGTCTTGGGGACCTCGAGGCCGATGATCTTGCCCTCGTAGAGCGCGAGCCGCACGCTCTCGCCCTCCTTGAGCCACTTGACGTCGTCGCCCAGCAGCTCCCGCGTCAGCTCGCGCTGCTCGTAGTCCTCGGTGTCCATGAACACGTAGGCGCTGCCGGTCGAGTACAGATACTGGTAGTCGCGGCGCTCCACGTGCGCCCGCTCAATGGTCTCGTTGGAGCGGAAGGTCTTCTGGAAGGTGTCGCCCGACTCCACGTCGCGCAGCCTGGTGCGCACGATGGCGTCGCCGCGGCCCTGCTTGTGATGGTCGGCGGAGACGACCTGCAGCACACGACCGTCCAGTTCTATGGTCAGACCCGGCTTGAAATCGTTGGGCGTGATCACGCGCCTACCTCCTTGTTGTGACGTCCCGCGCGCGGGAAAAGCGCATGATGCGGGCGCAACGGGGCGAATGTCACAATACTAAATGGCCGGTCAAAAGTCAAAGGTCGTACGGCGCGTGCGTGAGCACCCGCGGGGCCTGCTCGGTCACCAGTACCAGCTCCTCCAGCCGCACCCCGCCCCAGTCGTCGATGTAGACCCCGGGCTCGATGGTCACCACCATCCCCGGCGCCAGCACATCCTCGCTGCGCTGGCTCAGCGTCGGCTGCTCGTGCACCTGCAGACCCACGCCGTGGCCCAGCCCGTGGCTGAACTCCCGCTCCCAGCCCTCCCCGCGCAGCGCCTCGCGCGCGACCGCATCCACCGCCGCGCACTTCGCCCCCGCGACCGCCGCGTCGATGGCCGCGAGCTGCGCTTCCCGCACCGCCTCCCAGATCGCGCGCTGCTTCTCCCCCACTTCGCCCACCAGCAGCGTGCGCGTGCAGTCCGAGCAGTAGCCCTCCACCTGCGCGCCCCAGTCCACCACCACCAGGTCGCCCACGTCAATGGTCCGCGGCCCGGGACGGGCGTGCGGCTTCGCCCCGTTGGGCCCGGCGGCCACGATGATCTCGAATGACGGCTTCTCCGCCCCGCCCAGCACCATCAGCCGCTCCAGCTCCAGCGCCGCCTCGCGCTCACTAATGCCCGGCTCCAGCGCCGCGCGCCACTGCCCGAAGGCCTCGTCGGCCACCGACGCCGCGCGCTCGATCAGCTTCACCTCGCCCGTGTCCTTGACCGCACGCAGACGCCTGATCTCGTCGCCGCAGGGTACCAGCTCCACGCCCTCGAGCCCCTCCGCCAGCTTCTGCCAGTTCGCGTAGCTCAGGTGCGGCGCCTCAAAGCCCACGCGCGCGGCGCCGCATGCGGCCAGACGCGCGATGGCCTGCTCCAGGTGCCCACCGTCCGCGGCGCACTCAACGCCCGGCGCCTCCTCACACGACTGCACCCGGTAGCGGCTGTCGGTGCAGATCAGCGCGCCGTTATCCACCACCAGCATGCCCTCACCCGCGAAGCCCGTCAGCCAGCGCACATTCGGCGCCGACGACACCAGCAGAGCCCCCAGATCCTGCTCGGCCAGCCATGCCCGCACACGCTCGACCCGCCGGCTGCTCATCGCCCCGCCTCCACCAGCGCCACGATCCCGCGCAGCGCCAGCAGGTAGCTGTCGGCGCCCAGCCCGCCGATCACGCCCGCGCACGCCGGCGCGGTCATCGAGCGCTGCCGCCAGTCCTCACGCGCCAGGATGTTGCTCAGATGCACCTCGATGGCCGGCACCGGCACCGCCTTGAGCGCGTCGTGGATCGCTACCGAGGTGTGGGTGTAACCCGCCGGGTTGATCACGATGCCGTCGGCCTCGCAGCCAGCCTGCTGGATGGCGTCGATCATCGCCCCCTCAGAGTTGTGCTGGCAGATGGTCACCTCCACGCCCAGCGCCTCCGCCAGCGCCCGGATGCGCTCGTCGATCTCCGCGAGGGTCACGGTTCCGTAGACATCGGGCTCGCGCACCCCCAGCAGGTTCAGGTTCGGACCGTGAATGACCGCCACGTTCATCGCTCATCCCGTCCCTTCGCCGGCGTCAGGCAGGCGGCGCAGCCCCGCCTCGGCCTCATCGCGCAGCCGCTCGGCCTCCACGACCTCGCGCTCGTCCCACATCCCGGTCAGGCGCAGCATCTCCTCGCCGTCGCGCTTCTTGCGCGCGAACTCGCCGGTCAGCGCCGCCGCGCGCTCGTAGTACGTGCGTGCCGCCGCCACGTCGCCCATGCGCTCCGCCTCGCGCGCCAGCCCCAGCCACGCGTAAGCGTACGAGTAGTCCGTCACTTCCTCGACCGCCGGGTAGCGCCCCACCGGCGACTCCCAGATGCGCTCCAGCTCGCGCCACGTCTGCAGCGCCTTCTCGTCGAGGCCCTCCTGCTCCTGCAACCGCCCCAGCCGGGCGTAGGCCTGCGGTGACGTCGGGTGCAGCTCCACCGCCCGCTGCGCACTCGCCAGCGCGCTGTCCGCCTCGCCCAGCGCCTCGTAAAGCGTGGACAGCGCCAGGTAGTTGCCCGCCTCGGTCGGCTCCAGCTCGGCCGCCCGCAGCCGCTCGGTCACCGCGCTGCGCAGGCTCCCCGACGCCCCCAGCGCATCGCTCAGGTCGCCCACGATCTCGGCATCCAGCGGATCGACGCGCGTGGCCCGGCGCAGCAGGCTCGCGGCCATGGTGTAGCGGCCCTGCGCCATCGCCGCCCGCCCGCCCGCCGCCAGCATCTGCGCCTGCAGGCCGATCGCGCAGCCGATGAGGGCCAGTAGCGCCAGCGCCGCACACGCCCATGCGAGCCACGGTCTGCGCGCCGACACCGCCTGATCTTCCTGCGAATCGCCATCGCGCGCCGCCGCGAGCGCCAGCCCCACCGTCGCAGCCAGCGTCATCCCGACCGCGGGGACGTACCACGTGTAATCCGCAAGGTTCTGCAGGCCGACGGCCGTCAGTGCGCCCAGGCCGGCCGCCGCCTCCAGCGCCCGCAGCCCGCCCGCGCGCAGCCCGGCCACCAGCCTCCCTCCGATCAGCGTCACGCCCGCGGCCAACAGCAGCAGCGCCGGCAGGCCCGCTTCGGCCGCGATCTGCAGCGGCGTCTGATGCGCCATGCGCGTGAAGCCCACCTGCGCGAAGCGCGGGTAGGCGCTCTCGAACGTCCCCGGCCCGAAGCCCAGCAGCGGCCGCGCCGCGATCATGCGCGCGGTGCCCTGCCAGGTGTACCAGCGGAAGATCGCCGAGTGCGACTGCGTGGTCGCCGACAGCAGGCGATTGCGCACCGGCGGCGCCAGCACCATGAGCGCCACCAGCGCCACCGCGGCCAGCGCGAGCCGGCGTCGCGGGATGCGCGTCGGCGCCGCCAGCACGATCACCCCCGCGCCCAGCATCGCCCCCAGCAGCCCCGCGCGCGATCCCGTCAGCAGCAGCGCCGCACATGGGATGAGCAGCGCGAAGCCCGCCGCGATCAGCCCCAGCCGGGGCCGCTCCTGGTCCTGTGCCGCGTTGCGCCACGCCCACGCCAGCGCGACCAGCGCCGCCGGGGCCGCCGCCACCAGGTACCCCGCCAGCACGTTCGGATTGTACATGGTGCCGAAGATGCGCCAGCCGATATCGCCGCCGAAGATCACCGTCTGCGTCCAGTCGCGCAGCCCCAGGATGCCCTCGACCGTCGCCGCGCCGGCCAGCACCGCCCACGCCCACCGCCGCCGGCGCTCATCGCGGAAGAGCGCGGCGAACAGCGCCAGCAGCCCGAGGTCCGCACTCACCGACACCACCGCCACCAGGCTCGCGTGCAGGTAGACGCTGCGCACGGTCGCGATGACACTCCACGCGATGAAGCCCGCCAGCGGCCACGCCGCCCGGCCGAGGCCCGCGCGCACCGACCTGGCTCCCGCCGCCCATGCCACGCACGCCGCCAGCACGCACACCATCGCCGGCAGCGCGGCCCACAGCACGCGGTCGGTGAACAGGTAGCCGCCGAACAGCGGCAGCGCCAGCATCAGCGCCGGCGCCAGCACCCACGCCACCACCGCCGCCCGCGACCCCACCCGCCTCATCGCCGCCACGGCCTCCCGCCGCTCACGACCCGCCAGATGCGGTTGAGCATCCGGCGCGTCTCCCAGCTCAGGATCAGCAGCCCCGCGCGGATCCACACGCCCAGCCACACCAGCGGCCACGCCGCCACGCCGGGCGCGAAGTGCTTGCGGTAGAGCCGGAACATCCCCTGATGGGTGCGCACGATGGTCGGCACCACCGCCTGGTCCGTGCTGCGCCCCACCGCGTGCACCACCGTGGTCGCGGGCGTGAACAGCACCGCCCGGCCCGCCGCGTGCATACGGTAGCAGTAGTCCACGTCCTCCGAGCCCCACACGAAGCCCTCGTCCAGCTCGCCGACCTGCTCGTACGCGTCGCGCCGGATCATCAGGCACGCGCCCGAGGCCCAGTCCACGGCGCGCTCCTCGTCATGGTCCCAGTCGGCCATGACATAGCGCGACGCCGCCGCGGCGTTCGGGAACAGCCGCCCCAGGAAGGTGTTGCGGAAGACCGCCGCCGCGATGGTCGGGAAGCGCCGCGCCGAGTACTGCAGCGAGCCGTCCGGGTAGACCAGCCGCGGGGCGACGATGCCCGCCTCCGGGTGCGCCTCGGCGCGCTCGACCAGCCGCGCCAGCGTGTCGGGCTGCAGCACCGTGTCGGGGTTGAGCATCAGCAGGTGGCGGCCGCGCGCGGCGCGTAGCGTCTGGTTGGTCGCGCGCGCGAAGCCCAGGTTCGCATCGTTGACGATCAGCCGCACCTCAGGGAACTGCGCGCGCACCATCGCCACCGACCCATCGCGCGAGGCGTTGTCGGCGACGATCACCTCGTAGCTCGGCGGAGTCTGCTGGGCGCGGATCGACTCCAGGCATGCGCGCAGGTCGCCAGCCACGTTCCAGCTCACGATGCACACGCTGACATCAGGGGGGGCCTGCTCCATGCTCGGGAGTCCCGCACGGCGGCGCGTCGGGTGGGAGTGATGCGCGTGGGAGGGCACTTCCTTGCGCGGCGCCGCGGACCTCTCCGCGGCGCCATCGGCACGGCCTGCGCGACCGGCCGCTCACTTCTCCTCGGGGGCGTCCAGCGGCTGCGCCTCATCGACGAGCATGATGGGGATGCCGTCACGCACCGGGTACTTCACGCGGCAGTTCGCGCAGACCAGCCAGTCGCCCTCGAGCTTCACGTCCTGCTTGCACTCGGGGCAGACAAGGATCTTGAGCAGGCGCTCGTCAACCATCGGGCCGCCTCCCTGGTGGCGCAGTTCCGGTCACGCGCATTGTAGCACGGGAAGGACACAGCGGCAACCGGGAACCGGCAATCGGCAACCCGGAACGGCGACGGCAACGACCGGGCATCGGGCATGGGGGCATAGGGAGAACGGCAACAGCACACGGCGGCCGCAGCGACGCATGTCTGCACGCCTCGGCCGTCCCCGTTCGTGGCACGGGCGGTCTCCGCCCCTGCGCCGTTGTCGTTCTTCGCCTCTCCTACCTGCGCACTGCAGGTACGCCGGGGAGAGGGGGTGACGTTCGCGCCGGCGAACGCCGGGGGTGAGGAGGCCGTTCGCCGTCGGCGCCCTCGCAGGTCACACCCTCGCGACGGCGAACCTGCGCCCATCTGCGAGTACCGATCCGGAAAGGCTCACCATGCAGCTCGACGCGAAGTGGATCTGGGGCGATGAGGCCGAGGTCAACACCTGGTGCTCCCTGCGCGGGCGCTTCCGCGCCGACGATGTGGCCATGCGCGCGCGCCTGCGCATCAGCGCCGACACTACCTACCGACTCTGGCTCAACGGCCGCTACGTCGGCCAGGGGCCGGGGCCGTATGTGCGCGAGGTGCGACCGGTCGATGAGTACGACGTGACCGACCTGCTCCACGAGGGCGAGAACGTCATCTGCGTGCTCGCCAACTGGTGGGGCGTGACCTCGCACTCGCGGCCGAAGGGCGCCGCCGGGGTCATCGCCGAGCTGTCCTGGGAGGACGCCGGCGGCGCCACGCACACGGTAGGCACCGGCGAGGACTGGCGCGCGCGCATCACCGACGCGTGGGAGCGCGACACGCCCCGCCGCAACGCCGACCTGGGCTTCACCGAATACTTCGACGCCACCCGCGAGCCCGCCGGCTGGCTCGCGCCCGACTTCGACGACTCCGCCTGGCCGCACGCCACGCTCGCCCCCGGCGAGGACCGGCAGCTCTTCCCCCGCCTGGTGCCGCTGCTGCGCGAGTGGAGCGAAGAGCCCGCGGCGCTCGCCGGGGCCTGGCGGGCGGATGGCGAGGCCCCCGGTCCGGCCGATCGCGAGCCGGAGCTGACCGAGTTCCTGGACAGCGAGCCGCTGGCGCCGCTCGACGAGGAGCGTCGGGCGGAGCTGGCGGCGTCGCTCATCGCGCCCGGAGCCACGGTCATCGACTGGCTCCCGACCGTGGACGGCCTGGCGCTCACGCTCGACATGGGCCGCGAGGTGGTCGGCCACCTCGAGCTGGACATCGACGCGCCGGCGGGCGGGCGCATCGACCTCGCCCCCGCCGAGCTGCTGCGGGACGGAAGGCCGTGGTGCTACCGCAAGGGCACGAAGTACGCCCAGCGCTACCTCACGCGCGCGGGGCGCCAGCGCTGGGCGACCTTCGACTGGCACGGTCTGCGCTACCTGCACGTGGTGCTGCGCGGCTTCGACGCGCCCGTCACCATCCACCACCTGGGTGTGCGCCGGCGCGAGTCCGACCTCGACTGGCGCGCGCAGTTCACGTCGTCCGACGAGACACTCAACCGCATCTGGGAGATCGGCAAGCACACGCTGCGCATCGGGACCCAGGAGGTCCAGGTAGACTGCCCGACGCGTGAGCAGGCCGCCTACTGGGGCGACGCCACCTGGATCGGCCTGTGGACGCTGTGGCTGACCGGCAACCGCGACCACGTGCGCCACCTGCTCCTCTCGGCCGAACCCGCCGCCTATGAGAGCGGGCAGCTCCCCGCCTCGGTCTTCTCCAGCCTCGATCAGATCCTCTTCGACTACACGCTCATCATGCCGTGGGGCCTGTACGCCTACTGGTGGGATACCGGTGATCTGTCGCTCGCGCGGCGACTGGACGCGACCGTCGAGAGCCTGCTGGCGTGGTATCGCGCGCGCACCAACGACGCCGGCCTGGTCGAGTTCGACGCGCTCGAGGCCCACGCGCGCGGTGAGGGCACGCTGTTCATCGATCACCCGGGGTTGGGCTGGCACAACTTTCCCCACCCGGGCATCGACCGCCGCGGCCTGAGCGCGGGCCTGAACCTGTTCTACCTGCGCGCGCTGCAGTGCTGGAGCGAGCTGCTGGCGGCCCTGGGCGAGGAGGCGCGGGCCGCCGAAGTCCGCGGGCAGGCCGACGACGTCGCGCGCGCGATCGACAGGGCATTCTTCGACCATCAGCGCGGCGTATACGTCGATGCGCTGGTCGCGGGAGAGCAATCGGCGCAGGTCAGCCAGCAGATCAACGCCCTGGCGGTGCTCACCGGCGTCTGCCCGCCCGAGCGTCGCGAGCGGCTGATGCAGCGCGTGCTGGCCGACGACCCGGAGCTGTGCCGCTGCAGCCCCTACTTCTGGCTCTATCAGTTCGAGGCGATGGCGCTGGCGGGGATGCACGGCCGGATGCTCGACGCCATCCGCGAGCTGTGGGGCGCCATGGCCGACGCGGGGGCGACCACCTGGTGGGAGACCTTCGCCGGCGATGAACTCGACAGCCTGTGCCACCCCTGGTCGAGCGCGCCCAACCA
>JALGVA010000195.1 GCA_029820295.1 Candidatus Zipacnadia bacterium | reverse complement strand
GACTCGCGCACGCGCAGGCGCACGCGCTCGCCGTCGGTGCTGATCGTGTCCACATGATAGGCGGTGTTGCGCGAGTATGTGGGGTTGCTGAAGTACACCGCGGCGCCCCGGAGCGCGTCGCCGGTCGGGAGCGCGGCGCCCTCGACCTTCAGCACCACCTCGCGCGCGGCCTGATCGACCTCGACCACCGTCGCGCGCCAGCCAGCGAAGGGCAGGCGCAGCGTCATCTGCGGCATGCGCAGCTCGGTGCCGGCCAGCAGGTTGGCGGCCGCGATGCCCTTGGCGTCGGTGCGGACGCGGGCGAGCTGCGCCGCCGCCGCGAAGCCGTCGCCGTAGTCGCGCGGGGCGGCATCGAGCGCGGACAGCAGCCGATCCTCGACGCCGTCGCGGCCGATGACGCGCACGCCCACGCCGCCCCCGCGGTCGGGCACGAGGCGCTCGGCCGAGACGATGCGGCCCTGGACGGGCTCGCGCGCCGCGTCGCCCGCGGGCTCGAAGCTCACGAAGGTCAGGCCCATCCAGTACGTGCCATCGGGCGCGCTGGGCGCGGTCAGTTCCAGCGCCAGCTCGTGCGCGCCCGCGGTGAGGGCGACGGTGGCGAGGCTCTTTGGCGGTGTCGGGCCACTCTCGCCGGCGGTGCCGACGAAGGGCTCACCGACCGGCCGCCCGTCGATGAGCAGGCGCGCTGTCCCGTAGCCCGGCGAGAGGTAGTGGCCGACGGTCACCACGTAGTCGCCCGCTTCGGGGACGCTCGCGGCGAAGGTCATGCGGTCACCCGCGGCCTCGGCCTTGAAGAGCGCCACATCGATGCCGCTGATGTACCTGGTCACGCCCGCGCTGACCTGGGCGCCGTCGAGGATGTCGGTGGCGCGCACCGCGTAGCCCCTGGACGCGCGCTCGACCGGTTCGAGGATGGTGGCGTAGGTGCTGCGCAGGTCATCGCCGCTGCGCCGCGCGCACACGTACGCGGCTCTGGGCAGACGCGGGTAGATGCCCGGCGCCCGGGCGGTGATCAGCTCAGTGCCGGGCTCGGGCAGGCCGATGGCGCGCAGCCGCGCCTCGCGCGAGGGGTCGATCTCCCAGGTCGCGCTCCACGGCCCCGACGCAGCGCCGCGGCGCACACCGACCAGGAAGCCGTAGCCGTTCCCCGGCGGCGGGTTCCAGTACGGACGGTTGGGGAAGCCGATCATGTCGCCGTCGTTGCCCTGTTGATCGCCCCAGTGGATGTCCGGGCCGGCCAGCGAGCCCGGCTCGACCTCGCCGAGGGTGACGCCCTCGACCGCGACCTCGTCGCTGAGCGCGTGCAGCATGTAGTCGTGCTGCGAGCCGCCCTCCACGCGGAAGATATCGACCAGGTAGCGCCCGGCGCCCTCGCCGACCAGCGCGATGAGCCGGCGGTACCGCTCGACGCCCTGGGCCAGGTAGGCGGCCCGGGCCTCGGCCTCAGCGACGCGCAGACCGGGCATCTCGTTGAGCAGGAAGAGGCTGCCGCCGCTGCCCGAGCCGGTGAGGTGCTGGCGCTGCTCATCGACGACCACCAGGTTGTGGCTGGCGGTCTGCTTGCTCCAGCCTACCTGGGTGTGCGTGCTGCCCAGGCCGTAGCCCAGGTCGTAGGTCAGCTCATAGCCCAGCGCATAGTAGTTGAGGTTGAGGTCGTCGAAGTGGCCGTGATTGAGCGACGGGCCGTAGCGCAGCAGTGCCGCCTGAGCGGACGTGCCGGCGCCTCCGCGCAGGATGGCGATGCCCTTCTGGCCGAAGAAGTCGGTCGTGCTCAGGCGCTCGCGAGTGGCGCTCACGTCGGCGGATGCGGGGAACTCGCCGGCGTGGAAGAGCATCCACATGCTGTCGCGGGCGGAGGAGCGGATGTCCTCGCCGCGCTCGCCCGCGAGGTAGGCCAGGGCGTTGGCGAAGCGCCGGCGCAGCTCGCCGCGGGTGCGCGCATAGCACACCTCGGCGAACTCGTAGTCGGTCGCCGAGAAGATCGGGTCGGAGGGCGCGGCAGCCGACACGTCGGGCCCTGAATCGCCGTAGCGGGGCCAGTGGCCCGCGCAGTCGAACAGGCCGCGGGGCAGGAAGTAGAAGGTCAGGAACTTGGGGTCGGCGTAGAGGTCGATGCCGTCCGGGTAGCGCGCTGAGCGGTAGTTGCGCATGGGCTCGCTGAAGGTGAAGTAGAGGTTGCGGGCGTGCAGGGCATAGGACAGCGAGGTCTCGTAGTAGCGCCCGTCGCGGTCGGCGTTGTTGGCGATCATCGAGCGGATGCCGTACGGGCCGTCGAGCGCCCAGTCCACGTAGTGGTCGATGCCCAGCACGCAGCCGACCGCCAGCGCGCCGCGGATGTAGTCGGCCTCACCGTTGTGCAGCCCGCCTTTGAGCGACTGCTCGTAGCAGTACCAGGCGCCGTTGAGCAGCAGGTTCTGCTCGATGTTCTCGCGCCGCGTCATCCCCTCGACGAGTGACGGCTCGTCCAACGCCGGGCTGTTGAAGATCTCGTCGTAGAAGTCCACGTAGTGGATGAGCACACGCGCCACCTGGTACCACGGGCGGCAGAACCGGCCGCTGGGCGGGTTCGATGGATAGTCCCACGAGCCCGCGTCGCACTCGGGGTAGATGCGCGCGAGGGCGTCGAAGATGACCGCGGCCTTCTGCGCGTAGCGCTCGTCGCCGGTGAGCAGGTAGGTGTGGCACAGCGGGCGCAGCGCCCTGAACTGCAGCGTCTCGACCACCCAGGCGTTCCACGAGCCGATGAAGTAGTGAATGCGCCCATCGGGGCCGACGTAGCCGGTCCCGGGGTCGGGGTGCTCCTCGTCGGGGAGGACATGGCCGTTGGCGCAGGTGACGTGGCCGGGGTTGTCCCACGAGCAGCGCGCGCCGCCCCACGTGCCCCAGCTCGCGCCGCAGATCGGGCAGCCGGTGAAGCCGTAGGCGAAGCACGCTCCGGGCTCGGGCACCATCGAGATGATCCACTCGTCCGAGCGCTCCAGCCACTCATCGGCCGCCTCCTGCTGACTCTGCACCCAGTTCGCCAGCCACGGATAGCGCTCCATGTTCTCACGCGCCCGCGCCACGTCGGCCGGCGTCTTGTTGACGCACGGGTGCTCGACGCGCCCGTGGGCGGTCAGGTCGGGGTTCTCCCAGCGCATCCTCGGCGGCATCACGGCCTGCACCACCCTGTCGGGGTCGAGGAAGATCGACAGCTCGTCGATCCCCACATAGTGCTTCTCTCCGTACGACGAGAGCACGGTCAACCGCAGCGTGTTTGTGGTGCGCTCGTCAAAGTGAACGATCTGCGGCACCGGCGTGTCCTCGAGGGTCAGCTCGACCGGCTCACCCTCGCTGAACGCCAGCTCGACGCGCTCGGCGTTGGCGTAGAGGTTGAGCATGTCCACCTGGTCGAGGACGATGGTGTCGCAGGTCACCGGCTCGGGGAAGCTCACCTCGAACCACTGCGGCAAGTCGGGCCCCGCGGAGGCCCAGTGCGTCGAGGCGTTGCCGTCGATCGCCATCGGCGGCCCGTACTTGCCGTCGAACTCGGTGGCGCTGGTGGACGCCGCGGGCGTGGCGCCATCGGCCAGGTCGGGCAGCCCGCCGGTGCGAATGAGCTGCGCCTGCGCGCCCGCATGGGTCGCGACGATGAGCGCGAGGACGAGCCCGATGTGAGCCGTGCGCACGTCGATCACCTCTCGTTCGTGGAACTGCACGGCCCGCTTCCCCGCGGCGAGCCGATGCTCCTGCACCGGGGTGCGACGGCGGGCTACGGCTCCCCCGGGCCCCCTCCCGCGAAGAACTCCGGGTTGCGGCGTCAGTGCAGTGCGAGGCCGGGATCGTGGTGGCGCGTGGGAACGGGTGACGGAGGCGTGGCAGGCGACCACGACCGGGGAGGGCGACGGCTCGCGCGCAACCGTGGCGCCGGGGCGCGCCGCGCCCACAGGCAGGATTCGCGGGGTCGTCTCGTGAAGTGGGCACCGGAGTCTTCCGCGGGGACACATTCCCAGATGCACCGAGACCGGGTGATAGTTCATGCTGCACGATGCCGCGATCTGCCTCGCCGCGCTGTGTCTGTGCGCCGCTGCGATGGCGGCGACGCCCGAGCAGCTCGCCGCCGAGCGCCAGGTGCTGCGCGACCTGGCCGTCCAGCCGGACCGGCTCAAGCCGTTGATGCTCGACACTGCGCTGGTGGAGGACGGCGAGCCGCGCGCAGTCATCTGTCACGCCGACCGGCCCGCCTGGCGCGAGGCCGCGGAGACCATCCAGGCCGCGATCCGCGAGGCCACCGGCTGCGAGCTGCCCCTGAGCACCGACGCCGCGTTGAGCTTCGAGGACGCCGACGCGCAGAACGTGATCCTGCTGGGGCACCTCGACAACAACCGCCACGTGGCGCGGCTCTATCACAACTTCTTCGTCTGCCTCGACGTGGGCTACACCGGCCGCGCGGGCTACGTGATCCGCTCGGTGCACGATCCGTGGGGCGCCGGGCACAACGCCATCCTGGTGGGCGGGAGCTTCGCTGAGGGTACCGCGCTGGCCGCGCAGGCGTTCGCGGACATGGTCGCCGATGCCGCGGAGGGCAACTCGCTGAGCATCGGCCGGCAGATGGTGCTGCAGTTCGACCCGACCGACCGCCAGGAGGGGATGCGCGACCCCATAACCGAAGAGGAGCGCGACGGCGCGATCGCGACCGGCCGCAACTACTTCCTGTCGCCGGGCCAGGGGCGCTCGGGCGCGAGCCAGCTCATCCGCCACGGGGTCCGCTTCCAGCGCACCGGCGATCCGCTGGAGGGAGAGGCCTACAAGGGCCTCATGGCCGCGCTGGAGGAGTACTACGAGACCGACGAGTACATCAACAGTGAGGGCCTGGGCCGCTACGACACCGACTTCCGCGACGCCTGGGCCTACCAGATCGGCGTGCTGTGGGACCTGCACGAGGAGTCGGGGCTGTTCAGCGACGAGGAGCGGGTACGCTACACCAACCTGGTGATGCGCCTGATGCTGGAGATCGAGTACTACCAGGGATACGAGCGCAGGCTGGAGGTCTGGCGGGCGAACAACGACCTGGTGCACAATCACAACACCTTCCCGGCGCTGGGCGCGTACTTCATCGGCGAGTACTTCCGGCGCCACTACGATGGCGGCGCGCTGGCCGAGCATGCGCAGATGTGGCTGGACGTGGCCGAGGGCGTGTTCCGCGGCCAGCGCCACTCGCCCAAGCCGCTGGAGGACGCTGCGGGCTACCAGTGGCTGCCGATGATCCACCTGATGACCTGGTCGCTCGCGAGCGGCGACACCACCTACTTCGACGAGGGCCACGCGCTGGAGACTGCGCGCGTGGCGATGATGGTCACCGACAACGCGGGCTACCAGGCCGCCTTCGGCGATCACTCGGGCTACCTGGGCGCCTCCGGCATCGGCGCGGTGTTGCCGCCGATCGCCTGGTACACGCGCGACGCGGGCGTGCTGTGGTTGCTCGAACGCATCGGCGGGCGATCAGGCATGCCGCTGGGACAGCCCTACTACGTGGACTTCGCGCCCGAGTCCCCGGCAGAGCACGTCGGATTGACCGTGGCACGGTTGCCGCGCATGGCCTACGACTACGCCGGTCGCAGCCCGCAGTACGCCACGGAGCCCAACCTGCCCTTCGAGGAGACCTTCGACAAGCTCACCTTCCGCGACGGGCTGGACCGCGATGACGCCTACCTGCTGCTTGACGGCTTCGGCCGCGGCACGCACATGCACTTCGACGCCAACGCCATCATCCGCTACGCCGCCGGCGGCGAGCCGCTGCTGGTTGACGGCGAGTACATCAAGAACGGGCCCAAGTACCACAGCTCGCTCGTGATCCTGCGCGACGGGCAGTCGGAGCTGACTCCGGCGGTCACCGGCCTGGGCGCCACCGCGCAGTTGCCATCGTGCGACTTCAGCCGCACCTGGCTGACCGACTACAACGGCGCCGAGTGGCAGCGGCGCATAGTCTGGCGCACCGGCGACTATGTGTTGGTCGATGACCGCGTGGAGGCGCTGGTCGCGGGCGACTTCACGCTGCGCTGCTGCTGGCGGCCGTGGGGCGATGCGGTGCTCGAAGGTGATACGCTCACCGTCCAGCACCCGCCGATGACGCTGCAGATTGTCAACGGCGACGGCGCGCCGGCGCGGCTGGAGTTCATGAAGATGGCCTACACGCTGCCGGTGCAGCGCCTCTCCCAGCAGGTCGGCGTGACGCTGGCGGAGGGCGAGGCCTACCGGTTTGTGAACGTGATCGAGTCGCATCCGCAGGGCCAGGAGCGCGCGCTGAGCGTGCGGCGCGTGGGTGACGGGCTGGTGGTGGTGGAGCGGCCTGAGGGCGCGGACGTGATCGCGCTGGGCGAGGCCGGCCTGGCCGCCGCGGGCATCGAGGGCGATGCCGAGATGGTGCTGCTGGGCGACGGCCTGCTCATCTCCACGGGCGTGACCGAACTGACGCCCGATGGGGAGGCCGAGCTGCGCTTCGCCGCGGGCGAGGCGCCGGCACGCTTCATCGAGATCCGCGACCGCGTGCTGGCGATGCCGGCGCTTCCGGCAGCGGCGGCCGGCGGGGCCCTGCAGGCGCCGGCGCTGGCCCGGGCGTGGGAGGCCGGGGGCTTCGACGCGCCGCTGGAGGCGCTGCGGGTGGACCGCGTGAGCGCCGACCTCGAGCCCTACGGCCGCTACGGGCCGGTGGACAAGCTGGTTGACGGCGGCTTCTCCAGCTCGACCTTCTCGGTCATGTGGGCAGCGGGAGAGACGCCGACCATCACCCTGGAGCTGCCCGCGGAGGCCGAGATCAGCAGCGTGGTGCTGCGCGAGTGGCATATGAGCGACGCGTGGGACGTCGGCGAGCGCCACCTGGCGATCAGCAGCGACGGCTTCGTGAACGACGTGCGCGAGATCACCGCGCCCTTCGTCGAGGCGGGCACCGAGCAGTGGGGCGGCAACATCAACACGCTCATGGAGGTCCCGATCAATCAGTCGGCGCAGCAGCTTCGCCTGACGGTGAGCCCGGCGCGCGATGACTCGAGCGTGTACATCGCCGAGGTGCAGGTGCTGGGCACGCGCGCCGGGGCGATGCCCGAGATCACCGCGGTCGCGACCGGCGACCTGACCGGCGACGGCGCGGCCGAGGTGGTCGTGGCCTCGGCGAGCGGGCAGGTGCGCGCCTTCGACGCATCCGGCGCCGCGCTGTGGACGGTGGAGCTGGAGGGCCGGCCGCGCGTCAACTCGATGGCCTGCGCGGACTTCGACGGCGACGGCCGCATCGAGATCGCGGTCGGCTCGGACGCCGGTCGGCTCACGCTGCTCTCGGCCGAGGGCGAGGTGCGCTGGGCGGTGGTGCCGCCCAGGTACCGCGGCATCGACAGCGACGTGATCGTGGTGCTGCCCGCGGACGTGGACGGCGACGGCATTCCCGAGGTCATCGCCGGCGCGGCGAGCTGGCAGTACTTCGCCTACGACGGCGCCGGCGAGATGCTGTGGTCGAACGTCATCTACGCGCACTCGGCCACGGTCAGTTGCGCGGCAGACTTCGACGGCGACGGACTGCCCGAGATCGTCGGCGGCAACGAGTACTATACCGCGAACCTGATCGACAACGACGGCGAGCGCATCTTCAGCACCGGCCGGCTGGGCCCCGAGCAGACCGCCGCGGGAGCGGTCGATGCTGATGGCGACGGCCTGCCGGAGATGCTGCTGGGCACCGACCTGGGCGAGCTGGTGTGCTTCGACCTGGACCGCAGCGTCCTGTGGCGCGCCAACCTCGGCGACCGGGTGACGCGCATCGTGACCGTGGACCTCGACGGCGACGGCGCGGACGAGATCGTGTGTTCGGCCGAGAGCGCCAACGTCTACGCCTTCGACGCGGCCGGGCAGCCCATCTGGCGCACACCGCTGCCCGACGGCGTGACCGACCTGGCGCTGCTGCCGGGAGATCAGCCGCGCTTCGCGGCGGCGGCCGGCGCGACGGGCGTGGTGCTGCTGGACGCGCGCGGTCAGATCAGCGGCGCAGGCCCGGTCGAGGGGCGTGTCGGAGTGCTGGCGGTGCTCGACGGCCTGGTCGCGGCCACGAGCGACCGGGGG
>JALGVA010000049.1 GCA_029820295.1 Candidatus Zipacnadia bacterium | reverse complement strand
GCTGTGCGCCATGTGGCGCGACGACACGCTCTATGACGAACAGCTCCACCAGACCAACCGCCTGCGCGCCGCCGCCTGAACCAATCGCACTACACTCTTGACATACACAGTCCGCACGACTTCGGCGGTACGCAGGCGCGGCCATGCATGACCGTCTTCGGCAGGATTCGGGTGTGGGTCGGAGAAGCTGTCGCGCGAGATGCCCACGCGCGGGCTGTCCGACGAACTGCTCGACCTGCTCTTCCCGCCGCGCTGCCAGGTGTGCGACACGCTGGGCGGCGAGGCGTTCTGTGCGACGTGCCGGGAGGACGTGGAGTTCATCGGCGCGCACGCGTGCCTCTACTGCGGGGCGCCGCTGCCGCCGGCCGCGCCGGCGGAGGCGGTGTGCGCGGACTGCCGGGAGGGGCGGTGGTTCAGCGGGGCGCGGGCGGCGGGGCTGCACGCGGGGGCGCTGCGGCGGGCGATCATCCGGTACAAGTACCACGGGCGGACGCGGCTGGCGGCGCCGCTGGGGGCGATGCTCGTGGACGTGCTGCGCGCCGAGGACGAGCGCCGTGGGCTGCCGCTGGGGCAGTGCGCGGCGCTGGTGCCGGTGCCCCTGCACCGCGACCGGCGGGCGTGGCGCGGCTTCGACCAGGCGGAGATGCTCTGCGGCGCCGTGTCGGAGGCCACCGGGCTGCCGGTGTGGTCGGACGTGATCGCGCGCGTGCGCAACACCACGCCGCAGGTGCGCCTGCAGGGGGCGTCCCGGCTGGAGAACGTGCGCGGGGCGTTCGAGGCGCGCCGGCGCTGGAAGCTGCGCGGGCGGGCGGTCATCGTGGTGGATGACGTGATGACCACCGGCGCGACCATCAATGAGTGCGCCACCGTGCTGCGTGCCGCCGGGGCGGTTGCGGTGTACGCGCTGACGGTGACGCGCGCCGCGCCGGGGTGGCACCCGGCCGCGCTGCTGAGCGACACCGACGACGAGCAGGAGGCGATCTGAGACGATGGGCACGGCGAGCATCCGCGTGGACGTGGGGCGGCGGCTGGGCCGCATCGACGCGAACATCTACGGGCACTTCATCGAGCATCTGGGGCGGTGCATCAACGGCGGCATCTGGGGGGAGATGCTGCGCGCGCGCAAGTTCGTGGGCTTCGACGACGACCACGACGGCCTGCCCGACCCGTGGCGCGTCATCGGCGGGCGCGACCCGCAACTGCTGGCGAGCGTCGAGCTTGCGCGCGGGGTGGGTGTGCTGTGGCTGCGCTCGCTGAGCGAGCACGGCGGCCACGGCGTGGCGCATGGCGGGCTGGCGGTGCGACGGGGCGAGAGCTACTCACTGGAGCTTGACGTGCGCGCCGCCGGGGGGGAGCTGCGTGAGGTGGAGATCGCGCTCGCGGGCGCGCGCGAGGTGCGCCCCGCGCCCGGGGACGAGTGGCGACGCTGGGAGATGGAGCTGCCGGCGCGCTGGGATGCAGATGACGCCGCGCTGAGCATCGCCTGCCGGGGGAAGGGCGAGCTGCAGATGCGGGACGTGAGCCTGATGGCGGCGGGCGACCGGGCCACCGGCGGCTTCCGCGCGGACGTGATCGAGCTGGTGCGCGCGCTGCGGCCGCCGGTCATCCGCTGGCCGGGCGGTTGCTTCGCCGACGGCTATCAGTGGGAGGACGGCGTGGGGCCGCGCGCCGAGCGCCCGGCGGTCTTCGACACCGCGTGGGCGGCGTGGGAGCCCAACGACTTCGGGACCGACGAGTTCGTGGCGTGGTGCCGGCTGGTGGGAGCGGAGCCGTACATCTGCGTGAACACCGGCTCGGCGGATGCGGCGCAGGCGGGGGCGTGGGTTGAGTACTGCAACGGCGGCGTCTCCAGTGAGTTCGGCGGCCGGCGCGCCGCCAACGGATGTGCTGCGCCCCACGCGGTGCGCTACTGGGGTGTGGGCAACGAGACCTACGGGGGCTGGGAGATCGGCAACGTGCCCGCCGACGGGTACGCGCGCCTCTTCGTGGAGTTCGCGGAGGCGATGCGGGCGGCCGACGAGCGGATCGAGCTGATCGCGGTGGGCGCCGATCCGGTGGACCGGCCCGACTGGAACCGCACCGTGCTGCAGATCGCAGGCGAGCGGATGGACTACCTGTCGGTGCACCGCTACGTGCCGCACACGCGCGACGAAGCGCGGGCCGACGAGCAGTACGCCGCGATCGTGGCGGCGCCGGTGGACGTCGAGCGGCGTCTGGGGATGGTGGAGGCGACCATCGAGGAGGTGCTCGGGCCCGACAGCGCGGTGCGCATCGCCTTTGACGAATGGAATGTGTGGCTGGACGCGAATCGGGATACACTTCTTGAGGAGCGTTACGAGTTGCGTGACGCGCTGTTCGCGGCGGGCGTGTTCCACGGGCTGCAGCGGTGCTGCGCGCGTGTGACCATGGCCAACCTGGCGCAGCTTGTCAACGTGCTGCCGGCGATCACCACCTCGCCGACGGGGGCGTGGGGGACACCGCTCTACCACGTCTTCCGCCTCTACGTTGACGAGTGCGGGCCTGTGGCGGTGGCGTGCGCGTGTGAGTGTGAGCGCTTCGACGCACCGGCCTTCGGGAATATCCCCGCGCTGGCGGGCGTTGGCTTCATCGACGCGGCCGCGACGATCTCGGAGGACGGCGGGCGGCTGGCGCTGACGGTGCTCAACCGCCATCGCACCGATGAGGTCGAGGCGGAGGTCGAGATCGCGGGCGGGCGGCCGGGAGCGGCGCGGCTGGCGGTGCTGTCGGGCGAGAGCGAGCGGGCGGCGGGCTCGGAGCACGCTCCGGACGCAGTGAGCATCGTGCGCGCATCACCGGCGTCGGGGGAGGCGGGCAGGCTGGTGCTGCCGCCGCACTCGGTGACGGTGCTGGTGGTGGAGCTGGAGGCGGACTGAGAGCGGGCGGGGGATGTTTAAGGTCTGGTGACATGCAGGTGCGCCGGATTGGACGCGGAAACAGCACGCAAGGATGCGTGATAGAGGGCCAGGTTGCCGGGCGAGCCGCGGCGGGGCACGCCTTGACGGTGCCCGGTGGCGCAGGTATAATCGCCACGGGAACGTAGACCTCATTGTGAAGGCTCCTTCAGCACGCCGGGCAAGAGGTGCAGGCTATGCGCAGGTCTCGCGGCAGAAAGCTCATCGGGCAGATGCTGACGGAAAAGGGCTTCATCACGGATGAGCAACTCGAGGAAGCGCTGGCGGCGCAGGAGCAGAGCACGCAGCGCATCGGCGAGATCCTCATGGACCTCGGGTTCATCGAAGAGGAGCCCCTGTACGAGACGCTGGCCGAGCAGATGAACGTCGAGTACGCGGACCTCAAGCAGATCAAGGTTGACCCGGGCGTGGCGACGTTGATCACCCAGGATATCGCGCGGCGCTACATGGCGCTGCCACTGGACCGGGGCGGCGAGGGCACGATCCGGGTGGCGATGGCCGAGCCGACGGACGTGATGGCCCTGGACGACCTGAAGATGCGGCTGCAGGTGCAGGTGGAGCCGATGCTGGCGTCGGGGCAGCGCATCGAGGAGACCATCGAGAAGGTGTACCGTGAGGCGCCGGCGGGAGCGGGCGGGGGCGCGCGCGACGCGGCCGCGGCCGCGGCGGACTTCGGCATGGGCGAGATGGAGTCGCTGGCGCAGTCGGTGCGCGACAGCGGCATCCTCGCCACCGAGGAGGACATGGGGGCCGAGGACGGTGAGCGCATCGACACCGACCGCATCGCCGATGTGGCCGACGAGGCGCCGATCATCCGCATCGCCAAGGTGGTCATCCAGCGCGCGATCCAGGAGCGCGCGAGCGACATCCACGTAGAGCCGGGCCGGGGCGGGGTGCGCATCCGCTACCGCATCGACGGCGTGCTGCACGAGATCCTGCAGCTCCCCAAGTACGTGCACGCGCCGCTGATCTCGCGCCTGAAGATCATGGCCAACATGAACATCGCGGAGCGCCGCGTGCCGCAGGATGGGCGCATCCACATCCGCCACGCCGGCGAGGACTACGACCTGCGCGTGTCCACGATCCCGACGACGCTGGGCGAGAAGTGCGTCATGCGCATCCTGGACAAGCGCGGGATCATGATGGGGCTGGAGAACCTGGGCTTCACCGGCGAGATGATGACGCAGATGGAGCTGCTCATCCGCCAGCCCAACGGCATGATCCTCTCCACCGGACCGACCGGGAGCGGCAAGACCACCACGCAGTACTCGATCCTCAACCGCATCAACTCCATCGAGACCAACATCATCACCATCGAGGACCCGGTCGAGTACCAGATCGACGGGATCAGCCAGGTGCACGTGAACCGCAAGGCGGGGCTGACCTTCGCCATCGCCCTGAAGTACTTCCTGCGGCAGGACCCGGACGTGATCCTGGTGGGCGAGATCCGCGATCTGGAGACCTCGGAGATCGCCATCCAGGCCGCTCTGACCGGTCACCTGGTGCTCAGCACGCTGCACACCAACGACGCGCCGTCAACCGTCACGCGCATGATCGACATGGGCGTGGAGCCGTTCCTGATCTCGTCCTCGGTCATCGCCTCGGTGTCACAGCGGCTGGCGCGCAAGCTGTGCGAGGAGTGCAAGAGGCCGTACAAGCCGCCGCGCGATCAGCTTCTGGGCCTGGGCTTCGATCCGGATGCACCGGAGAATCAGGACGTCGTCTTCTACCGCGGCGAGGGCTGCCCGAACTGCCGCAACACCGGCTACCGCGGACGCATCGGGATGTTCGAGCTGATGGTGATGAACCAGGAGATCCGCGAGCTGGTGGTGCGCCGCGCCTCGGCCGACCAGATCAAGGAGGCGGCGCTGGCCAACGGCATGGTGACGCTGGCGTCGGACGCGCTCGACAAGGCGATGAAGGGCATCACGGACATCGACGAGATCCTGCGCGTCGTGTCCACGGTGAGGTAATCATCCGCGCGTGATCCCGCGCATCAGGAGGCCGATGGCATGGCAGCCGAGGAAGCCCCCCGTGCCCGGCGGAAGGTCAAGCCGATCAGCGATGTGCATCTCGACGAGCTGCTCGAGCTGGTGGTCGAGCACAACGCGTCGGACCTGCACGTAACCGCGAACCTGCCGCCGGTGCTGCGCATAGACGGTGAGCTGAAGAAGACGCGCTACGAGAGCATCACCGAGGACGTCGCGCAGCGTATGATCTACGACATCCTCACCGACGACCAGATCCAGCGCTTCGAGACCGACCTGGAGCTGGACTGCGCGTACTCCTTCCAGAACGTGGCGCGCTTCCGCGTGAACATCTACCGCGATCGGGGCACGGTGGCGGGGGCGTTCCGCCTGATCCCGCGGCGCATCCCGACCATCGAGGAGTTGAGCCTGCCGCCGGTGATCACCGAGCTGTCGCGGCGGGTGCGCGGCCTGGTGCTGGTGACCGGGCCGACCGGGAGCGGCAAGTCCACCACGCTGGCGTCGATGATCCACCAGATCAACCAGGAGCGCGCGGAACACATCATCACCATCGAGGACCCGATCGAGTACCTGCACGATCACAACAAGTCGGTGATCAACCAGCGCGAGCTGGGCCATGACACGCACAGTTTCAACAACGCGCTGCGCGCTGCGCTGCGCGAGGACCCCGACGTGCTGCTGGTCGGTGAGATGCGCGACCTCGAGACCATCCAGCTCGCGGTCACCTGTGCCGAGACCGGTCACCTGGTCATGGCCACGCTGCACACCAACTCCGCCGCCGAGTCGGTGGACCGCATGATCGACGTCTTCCCGCCCGAGCAGCAGGAGCAGATTCGCATTCAGCTCTCCAACAACCTGGTCGCGATCCTGTCGCAGCAGCTTCTGCCGCGCGCGGGGCAGCCGGGGCGGATCGCGGCGATCGAGGTCATGATCGCGAACTCCGCCATCCGCAACCTGATCCGCGAGGCCAAGAGCCACCAGATCACGTCGATGATCCAGACGGCGGGCGAGATCGGGATGCAGACGATGGACCAGGCGCTGCGCGACCTGTACCAGCAGAGCCTGATCACCTACGAGGACGCGATGCGCCGGGCGCAGAACCCGATCGAGCTGGAGAAGCTCATCCACGGGGGCGGCGAGCCGGCGTAGGCAGGTTAAGTTTCGGCGAACTCGTTTACACCGCGGTGGGGTGGTTACACTAGCATCGGCAGGTCTGTGATCGTCCGCCGGCGGAGGAGTTGGTGAGGGATGCCGACATTCCAGGTGAAGGCCAAGGACAAAACGACGGGGCAGGAGGTGGAGCAGACCACTGAGGCCGCGAGCAAGGACGCGCTGGTCAAGTCGCTGCGCGACCAGGGTCTGGTCCCCACGCAGATCAAGGAGCAACGCACCTCCAAGGTCGCCAAGAAGTCGGGCAAGAGCTTCAGCTTCAGCTTCGGGAAGCGCGTCGGGCTCAAGGACCTCGCGATCTTCTGCCGGCAGTTCTCTACCATGATCAATGCCGGCGTCTCCCTGGTACGGTGCCTGGACGTTCTGGAGCAGCAGACCTCGAATGTGGGCCTCAAGGAGATCATCCGCGACATTCAGGCGGAGGTCGAGGGAGGCGCCACCCTGTCCAAGTCGATGACCAAGTATCCGCGGGTGTTCAGCGAGCTGGCGACCGGTCTGGTGCGCGCGGGCGAGGTCGGTGGTGTGCTGGACGAGACCCTCGAGCGCCTCGCGGTGTTCATGGAGAAGGACCTGGAGCTGCGCCAGAAGATCAAGTCGGCGATGACCTACCCGATTCTGGTTATGATCGTCGCGGTGGGCATCGTGAGCTTCCTGGTCATGTTCATCCTGCCCAAGTTCATGCAACTGTTCCTCGACCTGGGCATGGAGGAGAGCGACTTCCCGGCGCCGACGCGGCTGCTGATGAATATCAGCCACTTCGCGCTGGACAAGTGGTACATCATGATCGGCATCGTGGTCGGCCTGTGGATCGCGGTGGGCCGGATCAAGCGCACGAAGACCGGGAAGCGCTACTACGACACGCTCACGCTCAAGTTGCCGGTGTTCGGGTCGCTGAACCACAAGATCGCGGTGGCGCGCTTCGCGCGCACGCTGTCCACGCTGCTGTCCTCGGGTGTGCCCATCCTGCAGGCGATGGAGACGGTGGCGGGCACGGTGGCGAATGACATCATCGCCGACGCCATCCTGCTGTCGCGGGCGAGCATCCGCGAGGGTGACACCATCGCCGCGCCGCTGGCGGAGAGCAAGATGTTCCCGCCGATGGTGGTGCAGATGATCACCATCGGTGAGGAGACCGGTCAGCTCGACAGCATGCTCGAGAAGGTGGCGACCTTCTACGAGCGCGAGGTGGACGCGGCGGTGGAGAGCCTGACGGCCGCGATCGAGCCGGTGATGATCGTGGGTCTGGGCTTCATCGTGGGCTTCATCGTGATCTCGATGTTCCTGCCGCTGATCGGCGTCATTCAGAACCTGAGCCAGTAAGGCACAGGCTCCGTCGGCGGTGTCGCGCATTCGACGGCGGCCGGCTCCCGGAGCCGGCCGCCGCATCATGATGGCAAGTGGTGGCCGACGGCGTTCGAGGTGAGTGTGCTGGGTGGCAGCGGGGCGTTGCAGGTGGCTGTGCCGGCGGTGCTGTTCCTGGTCGGCGCCGCCATTGGCAGCTTCCTCAACGTGGTGATCTTCCGCCTGCCGCGCAGCGAGTCGCTGGTGCATCCGCGGTCGCGCTGCCTGAGCTGCGGGGAGACGCTGGGCATCGCGGACCTGGTGCCGGTGTTCAGCTACATCGCGTTGCGCGGGCGCTGTCGGCACTGCGGGCGCGGCTACAGCCCGCGCTACATGATGGTGGAGCTGGCGACGGGCCTGGCCGCGGTGGGGGCGTGGCACCTGCTGGGGCCGACGCCGCAGGCGCTGCTGTCGTTCGTCATCGTGTGCTGCCTGGTCGTGGTCTTCTTCGTGGACCTCGACCACTACATCATCCCGGACGAGGCGGTGGCGCTGATCGCGGCGTCGGGGGTGGCGCTGGACGTGCTGGCGCTGATGCAGCGCGGGCGGTCGGTGGCGGTGGTCTATCACGAGCAGCTCTCGTCGGGGCCGGGCTACCAGGTGGTGCTGCCGGCGTCGGTGGTGGGGATGGCGATGGGTGCGGGGGTATTCGTGGTGATCGCCTTCGTGGCCGAGCGAGTGTTCCGGCGGCCGGGGATGGGCTGGGGCGATGTCAAGCTGGCGGCGGGGATGGGGGCGGTGCTCGGGCCCGGCTACGAGTTCTTCACATTCTTCCTGCTGGCGGTGCTGATCGGCGCGGTGGTGGGGCTGGTGACGATGGCGCTGGGGAAGCGGAGCCGGCGGGATTACCTGCCATTCGGGCCGATGCTGGCCGTGGCGGGGGTTGTGACGCTGTACCTGGGCGATGTTGTGACGCCGCTGGTGATGTCGCGGTTCATGCTGGGCTAGAGCATATCTTGCGCTGTGCACATGCGGCGCGCGCGTGGAGGGTTTAGGGACACTCGCCGCCGGGTAGAAAGATGACTGATGGCGCGGGCGCTGGTTCGATGCGGCCGCGCTTCATTCGGTGGCTGGTCAGCTCCACGCGGGCCGCCGCGAGCACGATCCGGGAGGCTCCTGACTGATGATGACGCGAGTCGGCCGCAGCCGGGGTTTCACGCTCGTGGAGATGCTGGTAGTCATCTCCATCATTGTTGTACTGGTGGCGATCCTCGTGCCGACCATCCAGTCGGCGCGCGAATCGGCCCGTCAGGCGCAGTGTCGAGCGCAGATGAACAAGCTCATGGCGGCCATGGCGGAGTACAAGCGGCAGTATCGTTACTACCCGCCGCGGCCCATCTACGACGACACCCGCCAGCTCTACATCGGCGGGTTCTCGTCGTTGTATCCGGAGTTCGTGGAGACGTGGGACGACATGGTGTGCCCGGACGACCGCACGATCTTCGGCAAGGAAGAGGAGGCCAAGGCGCGGCGCTACTGCAGCTACAACGGGCGCATCAACATGGCGGACGACCCCACCTCGGCGACCCCCTGGGACTTCGACACCGACCCGGACACGGGCAACCAGACCATCACCTACAACTACAACGGCTTTGATGTCGACGGCTGGGACATGGACACGCCCCTGGTGCAGGGGACCGATCCCCTGCCGACGTGGCTGTCGGCGGCCAACCGCACGTGGAAGCACTATCCGCGGTTGATGAACCGCTACGCGCCGGAGTACACCGTGGTGTGCCACTGCATCTTCCACCGCGACTTCTACAGCAAGGCGCAGGATCGGCGTGACCTGATCGTGCGCCTGAGCAACGAGACCGAGCAGATCGTGGTGCAGAACTGGCAGCAGCCCGACGGCAACGGCGCGAGCCTGTTCCAGAAGCAGGACTAGCGGGGCCCGCAGGACACCTGACGGTCCGGGCGGGCCGGCGCGCAAACGGGAGCGACCAGATGGTGAGAATGCTCACAGGCACCAGACGACACGAACGCGGCGGCTTGACGCTGATCGAGCTGCTGGTGGCGATGTCCATCCTGCTGGTCGGGATCTATGCCGTGGCACGCGGCTTCCCGTCGCTGTTCGGCAACCTGGACGAGGAGAAGCAGCGCACGGCGATGGTGCGTCTGGCCGAGGAGCAGATGGAGCGGCTCAAGGCGGAGCCGCAGCTCATCCCCGAGGCGATCGCCGGCCACGACCCCGTGAGCGCGGCGGTCATCAACCCCGACGCATGGCCCGACGAGAGCGTGGACCCGACCACCGGCAACCCGCGCGATGACCTGACGTGGGTGCTGGGCGAGACCTTCAAGGTGCCGGCGGCGCAGGCGGGGGCGGCGTACGCGGCCCACACGCTCAACCTCGGCCCGGCCACGGTGCAGGACCCCACCAGCGTCGCCGACTACTTCCAGGTCTTCAGGCTCGAGCGCCTGCACCGCCCGGACCTTACCGAGACCGAGTGGGTCATGGCCGGGCGGCCGCTGGAGGACGACCAGTTCTTCCTCGACAGCGCCGGCTACCTGTTCGCGCCCATGCAGTACCCCACCGCCCGGGTTGACTACTGCTGGGTGGACGACACCGGCACGCCGCACTGGGTCTACGATGAGGTGGTGACCAACGCCCTGGCGGCGGTGACCGCGGTGCCGGTGCGTGCGGCGGAGCTGACCACCGGCCCGATCTTCGCCAACGTGGTGTGCGAGCGGTCGCGGGCCAAGGCGATGGTGCGTTACACGGTGATGATCGGCACGCCCGCGGACGTGGCGCCCGGCGTCGCGGTGCTCGAGCGCAACTACGGCGCGACGCTGCTGCTGCCGGCCGAGGACGCCGGGGCGGTCATGCACGTGAACTACCAGCTCAAGACCGAGCCGGACTCGGCGGGCAATCCGCGCCGCGTGCCGGTGGTGATCGAGGAGCTGACCGCGCCGACGCAGCCGCCGTACCGCATCGACCTGAAGTTCGGCGGCATCGACGACGCGCAGCCGCTGTTCGACACCGATCTGACCGGCGCCCCGCTGGCGAGTCCGGTCTCGGCGCTGGTGCTGGACATGATGACCGGCGACGCCTGGACGGACGTCGACACGTGGATCGAGCTGGACTACATCGCCGGGCGGCTGACGCTTGACTGGGACGACGCGGCGGCGCCGATGACGGCGGCGCAGGCACGCGGGCGGGAGCTGCGCATCTACTACCGCACGCTCGACGGGCATATGATCACGGTGGAGAAGGCGCCGGACTACTTCCTCGAAGACGCGATCATGCAGACCTACCAGGACCCCAACCCGGCGCTGGATCAGAGCGACAAGGTGGACTATCGCTACTTCACGGCACAGCCGGCGCCGGGCGACGCCGCGTACACGCAGCTCGTGTTCCCCGCGTCGGCGGCGGGTCAGGCGGTGGCGGTGGACTACCTCGCCGGGCCGGGCGCGCCCTATGAGCGCGTCAGCGGCGAGATGCATGTGGTGGACACCACCTCCCTGGGCATCGTGCTGGACCGGCCCGACGTCGCCGCCATCGTGCGCGTGCGGGGCGTGTCGGTGAAGGTGCGCGGCTGGTGGCACGATGCGCGCGGGCGGGTGCAGATGGTCGATCTGGATACCTTCCTGACGCCCGAGCCGTTGCTGTGAGGCGCGGCGAGGAGAGGCGGTCTGAGATGCTGGCGCGCAGGCGCGAAGGGCGGACGACAACCGGGGCCGGACAGCGCGCGGGCGGGTGCTCGCGCGGCGGCTTCACGCTGATCGAGCTGCTGGTCGTCATCGGCATCGCCGTGCTGCTGCTGGCGATGATGGTGCCGACCGGCAAGGCGATGCGCGAGGGCAACCGGGCGATGGCGTGCAAGTCGCAGCTCATGCAGATAGGCCAGGCGATGAAGGCGTACTACGCGGACGAGGGCGGGGCGCCCCCGTTCTACATCGACACGGGGCAGGCATGGGGCACCGATGATCCGCACGGTGCCGGGCTGATGGCGCTCTATGATCTGGGCTACCTGAACCGGCGTGAGAGCCTGCACTGCCCGCGCGACATCTACGTGGACGGCGACACGCCCGAGTACTATCAGAGCTACCAGCGCAGGGACGAGGACGTGGACACGTCCTCGGGCACGGATCTGGACGCGTGGTCGTATCTGAACAGCCGCGGCGTGACTGATCAGGCGGATCTGTACTACCGCCGGCAGCTTCAGCCGGCGGCGATCGTCGGGGCAGCGCCGCCGGTGCCGGTGATCCATCCGGACTTCCGGCCGGCGGACGACACGGTCATAACCTGGTGCCCGTTCCACACCGACTACCTGCGTTCGGGTGATGTGGGCGACTACCAGGTGTTGTTCTGGGACGGCAGCGTGGTGCGCATTCCCGAGGATATCATGTGCGATCCCTCCATCGCGCCGGACGCGCCGTGGAAGGTCGGCCATGACGATGGCATCGAGTAGGGACGGCGCGCCGCGGGTATACTGCCAGTGCGCGAACCACCGGCGGCTGCGACGGGTATCTCCCAGGGACGGGACGATCAGGGATAATCGCGCAGGTGGAGACAGGTAATGATTGCAGAACCCAGGAGACATGACACGATTGGGTGGCGCAGGACGCCCCGGGGCCGAGCGGGCTTCACGCTCATCGAGGTCCTGGTGGTGCTGTCGATCCTGGTCATACTCTTCGCGCTGCTGTTCGCGCCGATGATCGCGAGTCTGGACATGGTCACGCTGGCGCAGTCGCGGGTGACCATGCAGAACGCGGTGCGCACGGCGATGGAGGACATGCGGCGCGAGATCAGTAACGCCATGTACATCTATCCGACCCCGGGGCTGGTGCTCAAGGGTGGCGACGGGCTGCTGGGGACGGGCGATGACGTGCGCATCCCCAACTACTCGGAGATCGTGTTCGTGACGCCCGGGCGCGCGCCCACCGGGGAGCTGCTCGAGCCGCTGCAGCCGCGCACCGACGGGGCGGGCAACATCATCGCCACGCGCCTGCGCGCCGCGCTGCTGGATGAGACCCAGCCCTACAGCGAGGCCAACCCGTTCGTGCTGGTGCGCGAGGAGGGGACGTACACGCGCCAGGAGGACGCAACGCGCGTGTGGTGGGACTTCGTGAACCTCGGCGGACTGGCCAGCCCGATCCGCAACCTGCTGACGCCGCGCACCAACTTCGACTTCCCGGTCTCGCACACCATCTGCGCCCAGTGCGGCGCCGTGGTCGAGGGCTACACCGAGGTGTGCCCCGCCGGGTGCAGCGGCGGGGAGTTCATCTACATACACGACAACCTGCAGTTCCGGCCCGAGCGCATCGTGGGCGAGGTGCTGCAGGCAACGGCGCACAACACCATCTACCAGGCGCGCCACGCGGCGTGGGCGGGGCTGTACAACCCGGGGATCATCGAGCTGAATGACCTGGACGGGGCGGGCACGCGGGCGCAGTTGGGTGCCTCGGAGCTTGACCCGCGCATCGTGGTGGTCAACCCCACGGACATGTCGATCCCGCGCGACACCTGGACGGCCACGGACACCTCGAACATGGTGATGGTCTACAACTCCGACCGGGGCGCGGTGCAGGTGGGGGCGACCACGGGGCGGTGGATCGCGGCGACCAATCCGTCGGCCGCGGTGGTGCCGGGCGAGTACTACGCCATCGACATCATGGACGGGCGGCCGGACCTGGCGCCGGGCGGCCCGACCGACAGCTACGACGAGGACGGGGCCATCAGCGCGGTGCGGCAGTGGGACCTGGTGCCGGTCTACCCGAGTCTGGGCCCGCTGACGTGCACCGACTGCGGCGGCAGCTTCGACCCGACGGTCTACAGCCCTGGCGATCCCTGTCCGAACCCGAGCTGCAGCGGGGTGCTGGTGTCCACCGCGCAGCCGGGCGACCCGGCGATGCCCATCGCCTACCGCATCGACCCGACGCGCGCGGGCGCCGATCCGGCGGCGAAGATCGTGCCGCAAAGCGTGCGCGTGGTGGTGTGGGCGCGCGACTCGGTGGGCCGGCCCTACCAGGCGGTCTACAGCGAGACCACGACGACCGACCAGTCGGAGATCGGCGACCGGCAGTTCGCGGTGATCTACTCCGACTACGAGCAGCGCGCGGAGGTGCGCTTCAACGAGCTGGCGCCGCCGAGCCCGCGGCTGTTCGACCGCAACGGCGACTTCGTGGTGGACGCGAATGACTTCCCGGGCGGGGCGACGCTCAGCAGCTTCGGCATCTACATCCAGTACTACTTCCGGCGCAACTACGACCCGACGGCGCCGCAGAACGACTTCGTGATTCGAGCGGACTACTCGACGAACGAGATCATGAACGTGGACCTGGCGCTGCAGCGCTACTATGAGCTTGAGCCCCATCCGAGCAACCCCGACGCGCTGATCGTGCCGGCGGACGCGACGCCGGACCGAGTGTCGGCGCAGGGCCAGGCGAACGTCAGGAACCTGAGCCGATGATCGGGAGCGTGAGCGGAGCGAGCATGCGGCGGAGGCCGAAAGTGATGCGACGAAGCAGAGCGGGTCGAGCGTGGCGGAGCGCAGGGCGCCGTGGACAGGCGCTCCTCGTGGCCGTGCTGCTGATGATGGCGATCCTGCTGATCGGGATCCTGTTCGTGGCCCTGGTCACCTACAACCAGAGCCAGTCCACGCGCCATGAGGACCTGGTGACGGCACAGGCGCTGGCCGAGGCCGGCATCCGTTACGCGAACGAGCAGCTCATGAACAGCCCGCTGGCGGCGGACTGGCGGCCGCCGGAGCCGCCGGCGACCTACACCGACGGCTCGCAGGACCCCGAGGTGGCGGGCCCGGACGGGCTGATGGATACCGAGGACGACTACTACACCTCCACCGAACTCGAGCGCGGCTGGGCGCCGCTGGTGGACGCGGCGACCGGTGAGTACGTGCGGCGCGGTTACAGTCGCATCCCCGACACGCGCCGGCCCGGCGCGACCACCGACGCGGCGAGTAATCTCCTGCTCGGCGGTGGCTACTTCCTGCTGCGCGTGACCTACGACCCGTGGGAGCCGGGCGACCCGGGCCCCCCCGACCCGCTGAGTTGGAACATTAAGATCGAGTCGATCGGGCGGGTGGACGCGACGCAGGTGTACCGCAAGCTGGTGGCCTACAAGCCGATCCCGACGCTTAACTACGCCCGTTTCGTGACCAACGCGACGGGCGACGGGCGCCCGGCGGTGTTCGGCATCCCGCCCTACATCGACATGGACAACGACGGCAACATCCCGCCCGGGACCTCGACCGCCCCCTCGGTGGAGTGGCTGCCCACGACCATCCGCGGCCCGGTGCATGTGAACGGGGAGATGGTGGTGGCGGGCGCGCCGCACCTGGACCCGGGCGCGGGCACGCCGCTGGAGGCCAGCACCAAGTTCGAGCTGCTCGACACCACCAGCCCGGCGGGCTACCTGCGTGACGACGTGATCGCGGCCACGGGCGGGATCGAGAACCTCGACGACATCGACAACGCGGCCGAGGTGACCGTCGATGACGGCGTCACCACGACCACCGCCTTCCTGCTGGAGAGCACCGATCCGGCCTTCGACACCATGGGCGGACATGTGCGCGACGGGGTGCCGGGGACGGCCGCGGGCGCTTCGCGCTTCGCCGCACGGGTCGGGCCGCCGCCGCTGACGCTGGACGACGGCGCGAGGTTCGACGGCTACCGCGAGCTGACCCGCGACTCGGGCGACACGGTGGAGTATCCGGTGGGGTCGGGGGAGTACGTCAACACCGGCGCCTGGGGTTTCGGCGCGGGCGTCTACATCGACAACTTCGACGACGTGCAGTACAACCACGACATCCAGTTGCTGCTGGCGGACTGGGAGCGGCCCAGCGCGGCCGGCGGGATGCCGTCGGCCGACAGCGGCTGGAATGCGCTCTACACCACCTACTCGCCGCCGGGGGTGGTGATCGAGCTGCTGCCCACCGAGGCCGCGGCGGGCAACTACGAGACCTCCATCAATCCCGCCGACGTGGACGCGGGCGAGGTGTGGTGGCCGGGCCACGAGCCGGGGCAGCCGGGCATCAAGATCACGCGCTATGACGGCAAGCACTGGCGCACGGCTACGGGCGATGACTCGGGCCTGAGCACGCGGCTGTTCGATTACCCGACGATGTGGCTGGACGGGACGCCGGATGAGCCGGCGAACCCGATCATCGTGGCCGAGGGCAACGTGCGCATCTCGGGGCAGCTTCCCGAGGCGATGGCGGCGGCCGGCGACCTGCGCCGGCCCTACGACATCACGGTGGTCTCGGGGGGCACCATCTACATCGACGGGCAGATTCTCGCCCCCAACGACCGCCTGGGCGCGCCGGTGGCGGATGAGTTCAACACCAGGATCGCGCTGCTGGCGCGCGACTGCGTGTGCCTGAACGCCACGCAGATCGTCCCCCAGCTCACCGCGGGCACGGCGCCGGCGGTGCCCGACGATCCGCTCAACCCGCAGGACATGGAGAAGCATTGGGAGCTGGCGCCGGGGTCGGACGGCCGCGCGTACAGCACCTTCTTCTGGGGCGGCGCCCCGCTGGGCGCGGGCCGGCGGCTGATCGTGCGCCAGGCGGGCGGCGACCCCGGTCCGGCCGGAGTGTCGCTGACCGAGTGGGTGTCGGGCGCGGGCTACACCGCCCACGTCTTCGGGGGCGCGCCCGCGCCGATGCTGAACACGACCTTCGCCCTGGTTCCGCCGGCCGCGGTCTTCCCCGACGGCTCGCTGCCGCCGCAGCTTTACGGCGTGGAGGGCATCGCGCCGCAGTGGGCGCCCTATCGCGAGCCCGCCGCGGGGCTTCCCTGGACGCTGACCGCCCTGAATGCGACGCCGGGCCTGGCCAACGGCATCGTGCTGGCGCACGCCGACCCGAACATGTCGGCGGGCTCGACCAGCTACTGGGTGAAGAAGTGGAAGATCGGCGAGTACAACAGCGACGGCCTGCCGGTGGGGGCGATCAACGCGCAGGTGAGCGCCAGCGTGTACGCCGAGCGCGGCTGCTGGTACGTACTGACCGCCGACTACTTCGACGATGAGGTGAGCGGTGGCGAGGCGGTGGAGAATCGGCGCTACAACTACAAGCTGACCTTCACCGGGACCATCGCGGAGAACTTCACGGCGTCGGTGGAAGCGGTGCAGGCGTGGACCGACAAGATGGCGTATCCGGCCGCGTACTCGGGCCCGACGCTCGCGGACCTGAGCGAGTGGGGGACGATCGAGTATCAGTTCGACGAGACACTGCGGCTGGTGCGCTACCACAGCACCGTGGCGAACCCGACCAACCCGGCCGCGAATCTGCCCAGGGTGCCCCTGCTGCCCGTCGGTCCCGACCTGGTCTACTACGGCGAGGCGCAGTAGGCCCGGCGGCCTCTCGTCTTCCGGGCACGGCACGGAGGTAATTGACATGCGGTTGCGCCGCAACTGCCTGCTGCTGAGTGCACTGATTCTGTCCGCCACGGCCATCTCGGCCCTCGCCGCGCGCACGACCTTCCGCTACGACGCGGCCCAGCGTGTGGTGAAGGCATGCGTGCTGGGGCTGCCGGGACAGGTCTACGCCAACCCCGGCCCCGGGGAGACGCTGCACCCGAACCCCTACGTGATCGAAGGGCTGCGGCGCTCGGACCTGGTGCCTGATGACTGGGTGTTCGAGAACCCGCTGGCGCCGCCCACGGTGCTTGCGGGCGAGGCGCCGGTGGACTTCGCGGTCAAGGGCACACGCGAGTACTGGTTCGTCCCCCTTACCGATCAGAACGCCCGCGGGCTCGTGGGCATGGACCTGATCTACATCTGCGCCCCGGACCTGAACCTGACCTTCCTGCAGAATGAGGGCCTGCGCGCGGCGGTGGAGGCCGGCGCGCTGTTGTGGGTGGACAACGACACGGTCACCGGCCCGACCACCTGGACCAGCTTCCCGTGGGCCTTCGAGTTCGCCGACGTGGGCGCCGGATCGTTCGGCCATGTGCCGCTGGACGGCCGTCACGGTCTGCTCAACGAGCCCTTCCGCCTCGGCGACTCGGGCGTGGCGCGCCTGGGCGACATCCCCGACTGGGTGGACTTCAGCGCGGGCATCACCAACGTGACCGGGGAGTACATCACGAACCTCGAGCCGATCTTCCACACCGTGGTGCAGATGGGGGAGGTCGGCGCGGGCGGGCAGATCATCAACCGCCGGCCGTTCGTGGCGGCGGCGTCCTACGGCAGCGGCAGCATCGTGCTGACCACCGGCGGGGTGGGGCTGGACGTGTCGGAGTGGCTGGGCGCGGGGTCGTCAGGGGTCGGCTACGTTGCCGGGCGGCGGCCCACGCCCAACGGCGTGCAGGCGCCGGACGTGCGCCTGGCGCTGAACATGGTGCAGTGGAACGACCGCTGGGAGCAGGCGCGGCGCACGCCGCGCGCGGCGGCGACCAGCGTGGCGCGCGCCCCCGGGCCGCTGGACATCGTCTGGCAGTATCCCGACGCGGATGAGGACCTGGCGGCCATCGCCATGGGCCCGGTGGTGTCCACGCCGGTCTACGGGCGCGGCATGGTGTACGCGGTGAGCGTGCCCACCACGGCCGCGGGCGTGCCGGCGGCGGAGGCGCAGATCACCTGCCTTGACCTGAACCCCGAGCAGAGCCTCGACGGCGACGCGTGGCCCGATGACGGCATCGCCGACTACGGTGTGGGCACCAGCCATGACATCGTGTGGCAGCAGCCGCTGGGGGCGGGGCGCACGCCGCGCTACGCCTCACCGGCGCTGGCGACGCTCGAGGTGGCGGGCGCCAACGGCTATGATGTGCCCATCCAGGTGGTGCTGGTGAGCACGGTGAACGCTCCGAGCACCGCTGAGGGCTACGTGACCTGCTACAACGCCACCATCGACGCGGAGATCCTGGCGCAGGTGCCGCCGCCGTTCGACACGCCGGGCGCGGTGATCTGGGAGCGGACCATCGGCGGCTACGGGGGCACGGCGGACGTGGTGGCGCTGTCCACGCCGGTGGTGAACAACGGCTTTGTGTACGTGCTGGCCAGCGAGTACGACGCCACGCTGCCCGGGCCGCCGCCGGAGCGCACATATGGGCGCGTGCATTGCTTCGAGCTGAACTTCGACTGGACGGCGGGCGATCCGGACGACGCCGGCTGGTGGGTCTATCCGACGTCGGTGAATGACATCGACGGCGACGGCACGGTGATGGCGTCGGTGGAGGAGCAGCGGTCGCTGCCGCCCTTCCACGATCCCACCTGGGTGATGGCGCCGCCGGCGGGCGCGCGGCCGCCGCTGCCGCCGGCGCCGGGCGCGACGCCGGTGGTGCACGCCGCGGGCGGCACCGTGGACGGCGGCTTCGCGGATGCGCTGGTGACCTTCGGCACGCCGGTCACGAACATCTACAATCCGGGCCCCGGCCGGGTGACCTTCGACGCGGGCGCCGGGGGCTGCCAGTTCTGCGTGGTGCCGGCGCCGTTGGTGCGCAACACCGGCGCGGTGCTGCTCAACGAGAACTACTACCTGAGCACGGTCAACTACGACATGCTCAACCATGCGGCGGACAACACGGTGCTGGCGATCAACGGCACCACGGTGGTCCCCGACTCGTTCTTCGACATTCGCCATCGCCGCTACGCGCCCGGCGCGGTGCGCGAGGCGATCGTGGCCGCGGTGGCGGCCGGCGCCGATCCGATCGAGCTGCAGACGGGCGTGGACGTGCTGGTGGACTACCACCTCGCCCCGGCGGGCACGGTCACCGATGAGCCGCACAAGCTGATGGGGCCGGTGCGCTGGCGGCGCCCGCTGCCGGTGGGTGACAGCATCCAGCAGCCGGCGAGCATGGGCACGGACGAGGTCATCGTCAGCGGCGGCGCGCCGATCGTCTACACGCCGCCGGCGCCGGCGGGCAGCGGCGGCTTCACGCGCATGGACGCGAGTACGGGCGCGGTGCAGTGGAGCTACGACCCGCGCATCCACAACGTCGGGCCCGTGGCGCAGACGGCCAGCGTCACCGGCGCGGCCTTCGACGGGGAGACCGCGGTGGTGGGGGCGACCGGGGTGGACTACCCGGGGCTGCGGGCGCACAGCGCCGTCATCGGGCTGAGCCGGCAGATGGAGCCGACGGTGCGGCTGGGCTATGAGACGCTGGCCAACAGCTACCACGTCTCGCCCAACGATGCCACGCCGGTGGAGGTGTATCTGGCCGGGCCGGGCACCCAGATATCGCCGATGTCGTTCCGCGTCGATCAGTGGACGCGCCATCTGGTGTTCCCGGCCGAGACGGCGGGCAACGTGCGCGACGTCAACGGCAACTACATCGGGCCGATCTACGGCCGGCCCATCCTCGTGAACTGGAGCCACGACAACCAGACCTTCGACAACCCCGGCGACGACGTGGCGGTCGTCGCTGAGCTGCACTACGTGCCCGACATCGAGCGCTTCCACCACACGCCGGGCTACATCCAGCTTCGCCACCGGCCGGTGAGCCTGGCCGCCGGGAACCCGATCATCACCCGCGCCGACGGCACACCGATCGATTCGGCGACGGTCCTCATCCCGACGGTGATCACCGTGGGCGGGGTCAATCTGATCCCCGATGGCTGGCTGAACATCGGCGGGGCCAACGACATCAACGGCCGTGCGGTGCTGCCCGGCGACGAGCTGCTGGTGAGCTACATGGGGTGGGACGAGCGCGCGGGCACCTTCATCACGGTGCCCAACCCGGCGCTGAACCTGGCGGTGGAGAGACACTACGCGGCGGAGGAGTTCGGCCCGTCGCTGTCCTCGCCGGCGATGGCGGGCGACACCATCCACATGGGCACGCAGGGGCTGGACTTCGACCTCGATGCCATCTATGACGCGCCCGCGGGGCGCACGGTGGCCGACACCATGTTGACGCTGATGTGGGACCGGGCGACGGGCGTGGTGCGCAGCATGCTGGCGCAGCCGGCGCGGCCGCAGGTGGGGACGACGGGCGTGCCGATCGTGCAGTCGTCGCCGTCGGTGGCCGATGACCGCGTCTTCATCGGCGCGCGCATGAGCGACGCCCCGGACGCGCTGGACACCACGCACGGCTACGTGAGCGCGATGGGGCCGTGGCGAGTGCTGCTGTGCGACACCGATCGAGTGGTCGAGACCACCGGCTCACAGCCGAGCTGGGTGTGCACGGGGACCTCGAGCCCGCAGCGGGCGCAGTCGTTCGTGGGCGAGGACCTGCGCCGGCCGTTCAGCCGGCCGTCACGCGCGCGGCGCCTGCCCACGGGCAACGTGCTGGTGGTGGATACGGGCAACAACCGCGTGGTCGAGATCGACAGCGCCGGGCGCATCGTGTGGCCGCTCGACGTGTTCGGCTACGAGTACTACACCAGCCCGGACAACCACGACCTGAGCCTGTCGCGGCCGGCCGACGCGTACCGCTACTACGACGTCGAGAGCGTGGACATCGGCGGCGGCACCATGCGCAGCTTCGCGGTGCTGCACACCGTCATCGCCGACACCGGCAACGCGCGGGCGATCGACGTGGAGACGCGCTTCTACGACCCCGTGAGCTTCGTGCTCGACGGGCGCCAGCGGCACACGGTGCGGCGGCTGACGCCCGCCTACGTGCGCGTGGGCTCGGCGCCGCGGGGCTACATGCGCGTGCGCTATACCTCCGCGCAGCCGATCCTGGACCCGGTGAACGAGAATGTGATCGGCTACCTGTGCGCGGCGTCGAACCTGAACCAGATCCTGGTGGTGGCCAACGACGGGGCGCGCACGGTGAACCCGCGCGGGAGCGTCTACACGCCCGGCGGCAGCGCCGGCGCGCGCTGGCGCTACTGGTCGTGGCTGTACGACGCCGACCCGGCCGACGCCAACTACGTCTCCAACGAGCCGCTGCAGTTCGAGAACATCAAGGACGTGGAGTACCGGCGTTACGGCTCGCGCATCTACGTGACCGTGACCTGCACGCGCTACGTGGGGCGCGCGGGCGCGGGGGCGCATGCGCTGGCCGCGGAGGGTCCGGGCGTGTTCGAGTTCATCATTGACGTGAGCGACCCCAACCCGGACAACTGGGCGCTCGACGAGCTGGGCACGGGCGCGCCGTGGCCGACCGCCGACCCGCACTGGTTCTTCGTGCGCGGGCACTACATCGGCCGGCCGATGACCCAGATCATCACCGCTCTGGGCACGCCCGACGAGCACCGCTACGACAAGCGCTGGTTCCCGGTGAGCGCGCAGCGGCTGCGCTCGGGCGACCACCTGATCGTCAACAGCCTGAGCCAGATCGAGAGCGCGACCTACGAGAACATCGGCGCGGGGGTGCGCGACGCGGTGCTGGGCAGTCACATATTCCAGGTCACGACGAACCTGAACGTGGTGGCCGATCCGACCGACGACACCCACAGCCTGGACCGGGAGCGCTCCGTGCCGGCGCCGGGCGAGATGTGGGCGGACCCGTTCACGCAGCCGGCGTACGCAGAGGTCAGGTGAAGCAGCTCGCGGCCGGAGGGGCGGCCGCGGCCGAGGTGATCCAGCGAAGAGGTGCCAGGCATGCGTCATAGGCCGATAATCGCGATACTGCTTGCGCTCACCGCCGTCGTGCCCGCGCTCGCGCAGGCGCCGCCGCCGGGGCAGGTGCGCGTGTACCTGTCCACGTACACCGATGATGCCGCGCGCAGCGCCACTCAGACGTGGACGTGGAACATGACTGAGGTGCGCAAGCGGTGGGTGTGCCCCTACTGCGGCTACTCCACGTACTGGGAGGGCGCGGGCTCCCCGGGCAATTGCCCGAATCCGTTCGGCATCGCGTCGCACCCGGCGAACACGCCGCTGGTGCAGGCGGATGCGAAGTCGCGCGTGCTGGGCTCGCTGGCCGCGCTGTCCGCCGATGACAATGGCGACCCGGACTATCCGCTGGTCGGGCGACCGTTCCACCCCGGCGGGTTGATCGAGCCGATCTGGAACGACGACCCGTCGCCGTGGGAGGCGCCATCGCCGGAGAACGTGGCGTCGTACCTGACCGTGCGCGCGAACGTGCCGGCGGGTGCGGGCGAGCTGGTGGAGAACGGTGACGGCGTGCGCTTCGTGGTGGTCAAGCCTGGCGCGGTGCGGGCGGCGGCCCGGCCGCTCTACTTCGACTCGTCCGATACCATCGTCGCGGCGCCGACCTTCTTCATGACCGCCGGCGGGGGTGGTGCCACCGCCGACCAGTACGCCATTCACATCAATCCGTACCGCGTGTCCGATGGCGACGTGTGGTACATCCGCCACCATGAGGAGCGCGCGGGCGGCGTGACGACCGTGGTCGCGATACAGGCGTACAGCACGCTCTACGGCAACGACTTCGACAGCGCGGGCCAGATCACGGGCGCGGGCCTGACCAACTACGACGCCAACGGTGGCTGCCAGATCATCACCGACAGCGGGGCGCTGCGCGTGGAGATCCCCCGGCAGCTCGCCGCCGACGGGTCGGGCACCTGGGTGCTCAAGATCGCTATCGCGTCCAACACGCGCACCATGCCCTCGCCCGACGAGGTCAACTACGACAGCGTCTATGGCGTGGACATGTACACGGACCCGGGGGAGGATGAGCCCGACTTCCTGGCCAACGGCATCGCCGAGGACCTCTCGCCGATCAAGGCCCCCTACGTGGTCGTGGACGACACGCGCTCGCCGCTGATCGCCAGCGCCGACGCGGGCGACGGCGTGGACTACCTGGTGGAGGAGAAGCTGCAGAACGGCGACGGATTCGTGCACACCGCGACCGCGCACGCCGACGAGACGTGGCCCTACCGTATGCCGCCGGAGGCGGCGGGGGTGGGGCGTCTGATCATGCAGTGGTCGGAGCTGGCGCCGTCGCCGGCGCTGCAGAGCTTCAGCACCGGGGCCAATGACATCTTCTACCGCACCGGAGCGGAGTGGCACTACCTTGCGGACCTGGCGACACCCGACAACCGCATCATGACCAACGCGGACGTGGCCGCCAACGTGGCGCTGACGGGCAACCTGAACGAGGACTACGCCTACCTGGACGCGCGCTTCATGTGCAGTCGGCTGGATGTGAACCTGACCGGTGATGAGTGGGTGCACGGCACCGTGCCGCCGGTGCCCACCGAGACCGATGACGAGCCGGCGACGGGGGGCTACCCCGGCATCATCATCGGCGACCTGATCGCTACGGGCCCGCCCGACCGGTACGGTGGCGAGTATGGGCCGGGGACGCACACGCCCACGCGCGAGTTCACCATCGCCAACCGCACGCCCGCGCCCGTGAGCGTCTGTCCGGTGGAGAACGGCGGCTGCGGCGCGCGCTATCTGCGCAGCGCCTACGCGCCGGGAGACGCCTGTCCCGCCTGCGGCGTCACGCTGGTGGCCGGGCACGGCGAGGCCGACGTGCACTACGACGCGCACACCCCACCGGCGGCGACGGTGGCGGGCGACCGCTACTGGATGACCCCCGAGGCGCTCAGGTTCGGGCCGGGGGCGGGCCCGGTGCCGATGGGCGCGCTCGACTTCGTGCAGCAGGTGTTCGCCGACATCCCGGCGTACCAGCCGCCGTCGGTGCCGCCCGGGGCCTCGCGCTACGAGAACGACATCGACAGCGACCTCGGCTACTACGGGACCATGGTGGCCTTCGACCGGCCCGGCGGGAGCGACCCGACGGATGCCAACTTCGCGTGGGACGTGTACTTCCGCTCGCCCAACACCGGCAACCGCTTCGGCTCGCCCACGGAGACCGCGGCGGCGGCCGAGGCCGAGAACGTGTGCCCGGTGTGCCAGGCACGCTACTCCAGCGCGGTGGCGCCCGCCAACTGCCTGTACTGCGGGGCGGCGCTGAACTCCGAGACCCCGCCGGTGCCCGACAGCGCGCTGGTGGCGGAGGAGTTCGACCCCTTCGGGCTGCAGGTCTCGGTGCTGCGGCGCGCGGCGCTGGCGGCGAATCAGCGCATCGTGGACCTGGGCTGGGTGGCGCCGGGGGTGCCGGTGACGGCGCCCAACGTCACCAATGGCTCGAGCCAGATGGTGGCCGGCAGCAGGCCCGAGCCGGCGGATGTGTCGGAGCGCTCGGATGTGCCGGTGCGCAACGAGGGCAACATCCAGTCGGTGGCCCAGATGCGTTCGGGCTACCTGTTCCGCACCGCGATCGACCCGGCGGTGCGCTCGATGGTGCGCTGGGCGCAGACCGTGCCCCTGACCGTGGGGACGCTGTTCCGCTACCGCCCCGGCGGGCCGCTGCCGACCGACGACATCGAGTTCGGCTCGACCGCGTGGGCGCTGGCGCGACAGCAGGCGACCGGCGCGGCGGGCGAGGAGGCGACGGCGCTGGTGCAGGCGGGGCACCGGGATGACGGCGGCGCCGCCTACGCAGGCGTCACCAAGCCCGTGCCGCTGGGCCAGCCGGTGGGCAACTACGCCTCCGAGGTGATCCTGTTTATCGACCTCGACGGCAACGGCGCGTTGAACTTCTATGATGCGTTGGTGGGCGTCACCGACAGCAATGTGACCGAATTCGACCCGGACGTGGACGAGCCGTTCGAGCCGGTGGCGAGCTTCGCGACGCGCATGCGCGTGGTGGAGGGGCGACTGCCGCAGAACGACTTCTACTCGCGCGACGTAGACCCGACCGTGCTGGTGGACACCGGGCGCAGCAATGTGCAGGTGCTGTGGGCGGGCCAGCGCGCTGTGGGCGGCGGCCCCGGGGCACCGGCGCCCGCCGGCACCACGAGCGCCGACGCGGCGGCGCCCAGCGACCCGATGAACCTGATGTATGCCAACGGGTCGCTGCTGCCGCCGGACCCGCTCGATCCGCTCTACCGCGGCTACGCGTGGGACCCGATCGCGGGGGATCCGGACGAGGCCGACGCGCTGACCGTGAGCGCCACGCCCGCCGAGAGCAACTCGTCGCCGACGGCCTACATCGACCCCAACACCGGCGACCGCTGGGCCATGTGGCACCGGTCGCTGACCACGGCGGCGGGGATGAGTTCGCAGCTCCGCTTCGACATGTCCGGCGGCGTTGACTGGGATGGCTCGAGCGCCACCGAGTACCTGTTCGGCACCACCGGGGCGCAGGCGGGGCTGGTCGGCTTCGCACGCGACGGCGCGGCCAACGAGCAGTGGGTGTTCTGGCACGCCGGCCCGGCCGGACGGGAGATGATCCGCTTCCGGCCGGCGTGGGACCCGACCTCGGGGACGGTGCCGCAGGACCTGATGCTGGCGATCAGCAACGCGGCGCGGGCGGGGGGTGTGGGCTACTTCGTCGTCGGCCCCGAACGGTACCGCAAGCCGGCGCAGAGCCCGTTCACCTACGCGCGCCAGCCCAGCGCGTTCGGCACCTACGTGGGCGACCCCAACGATCCGGAGTTTCAGGTGGACGTGCTGTTCACCGGGCACATCCGGGCGCTGGGCAACTCGGACATCTGCTGGACGCGCTTCAACTTCGGTCGGCCCAGCGATCCGGACTTCCCGCTGGTGGGCATGGACACCAACTACGGCAAGGTGCCCTTCCCGCGCGTGGTGAACGCCGGGGCGATCCGCATGCCGGCGATCTACGACGCGGCCGGGACGCTGCGCGGCTACGCCGGTGAGCAGCTCGAGCCCAGCCCGCGCCGGCAGTCCTACCAGAGCCGTGACATCGACTGGCTGGTGTCCGAGCGGCTCTCCGACCCGTCGGACCCGCCGAATCCCTTCAACTTCGCCGTCAAGCCCGACTGGACCGGATGGGAGACGGCGGCGGGCGCGCCGGGGCTGGAGACCTACGTGGACCCCAAGTTCTACATCGGCGTGGTGACCGATACCGCGGGCACGCGCATCGAGACGCTGTACGCGGTGAGCTGGCTGGACGGCACCTATGACCGCGCGACCGGGACCTACAGGGTCACGCCGGTGCTGACCGGGATCCACGCGGGCGGGACCTTCGCGCTGCCGCTGAACCCCGGGCACCCGGACAACGACCACCTGGGCGAGCTGATCGCGCCCGCCGCGCGGGCCGATGCGGAGGCGGCGGGGGCGTTCGCGGCGCCCGGCGACTACGAGGAGTGGCCGTCGGTGACGCTGCAGATCAGCCCGGCGTCGGGAACGCTGAAGTGGTCGTCGCCGCTGTTCAACCCGGACAATCCGGGCGACCCGCTGTCGGTGTTCAACCTGAGCAACACGGCCGACGTGGTCGAGGTGGTCATGTACGCGGACTACACGCCATTCGTGCGGCGCGTGACCACCGACCCGGCGGACGATGACTCGCCGTCGGCGTTCTACGACCTGGGCGATTCCAGCCGCCTGACGGTGTTCTGGCGGCGCGCCTACGGTGACACCGACACGCCGCACTTCGGGCGCCCGGCGTTCATGTATCGCACTTACACCACGGCGCTGCAGGTAGGGCGGCCGCCGATCGCCGCCGGCGACATCACCGAGGTGTTTGACCTGACCGATGGCGTGGCGCTGGTCGCGGGCACGGACTACCTGCTGACCTCCCCTGCCAACGGCATCATCCAGATCGATCCGGTGCTGGCGGCCGAGGTGGGTCTGATCGGGCACCGCATCCGGGTGACCTACGTGGACGCATCGGGCAACACGCAGGTGGAGCAGCATCGGGTGGTGGGCTGGAGCACGGAGACGCCGGTGCCGGTGAACGCGGTGGTCTCCGAGGGCCCGCTGCGGGTGTTCCCGGAGATCTACACCATCGCGGGGACGAACTCGCAGGCGGTGCGCTACTGGCTGGCGTGGGCGAGCGGGCGGCCGGTGTACGACCTGCGCCCGGCGAGCAGCAACGGCCAGCGGGTGCACCAGTCGTCGGACGTGTACCTGGCGGTGGTAGCGCCGGAGTACAGCAGTTTGATCGCGGACCTGCAGGTGCCGCGACTGGGTCCGTAGAAGACTGCCGGCGGAAGGCAGGGGTGGGGAGGGAGAGGCGACGGGAAGGTCCCGTGACCGTCGCCGGAATCTCTTAATCTGCGCCGATGAAGGGATTGTGCGGCGGCGGAGGAACAGTGCAACGTCGGGGGCTTGACAGGTCCTACGGTATGTAATAGAGTAACCGGGGATCAGGCTGCCCCCGCAGCCGAAAACGCCGTAGTTTGAGGCTGCTGCATGGCAGGAGGCGCGCTACATGGCTAGGGGCGCGACGCACGTCCTGGGCCTGGACATCGGAACAGCATTTATCAAGGCAGCGGAGATCCAACTGCGTGGCGACGAGTTTCACGTCGTCGGGAGGCCCGCTGTCATCCCCACTCCCGAGGGCGCTGTGCGCGGCGGGGTCATCGTGGACGCCCCCGCGGTCTCCGACGCCCTGCGCGAGATCAAGGACCGCTACGGGATGCGCGTGAAGAGCGCCATCGCCTCGGTGGGCGGGGATTCCTCGGTGGTGGTGCGCATCACCGAGGTGCCGAAGATGTCCGGCAAGGAGCTGGATGAGGCCATCCAGTGGGAGCTGGACGAGCAGACGCCGTTCCCCGTCGATGAAGTGATCTACGACTACGCCACGATCGACCGCCCCGATGCCGACCCCGAGGCCACCGAGATGGAGGTTCTGCTGTGCGTTGCGCAGGAGGACCTGGTGAACGCGCACGTGGAGGCGATCATGGGCGCGGGCCTGGCGCCGATCGCGGTGGACGTGGAGCCGCTGGCCATCGGGCGCGCGCTGGTGGAGGCCGGCGGCGAGGAGCAGGCGGATCAGACGATCGTGAACGTGCACATCGGCGCGACCACCACGCTGATTCTGGTCTTCCGGCACGGGCTGCTGAGCTTCGTGCGCATCATCCCCTCGGCCGGCGAGAACCTGACGCAGGCGCTGGCGCAGAATCTGATGGTGGGCCAGGACCAGGCGGAGATCATCAAGCTCGAGCTGGGAAACCTCCAGGACGGTGGATTTGTCGAACAACCTGAGCGTGATGAGTTCGCGGGCGCCGGGCTGTTCGAGGACGAGGAGCCGCCGTCGGATTCGGTGTTCGAGCTGTCGAGCACCGATGAGGGCGGGGCGGCCTTCGAGCCGATGGACGAGCGCGCGACGCATCTCGAGGTGGACGAGGAGCTGAGCGACTTCGAGGAGCCCGCTCCCGAGGCGCCGGCGCCGCCGGCGGAGACGGCGGCGGGCGAGCCGGAGGATCCGGACCTGGTGGAGGCGCGCGAGCACGTGGCGGACGCGCTGACCGAGCCGGTGCTGGACATCGCGACCGAGGTGCGGCGCTCGCTGGACTTCTACCGGCGGCAGCACCGCAACGAGCCGATCGACCGGATCGTGGTGACCGGCGGCAGCGCCAGGCTGAGCGGGCTGGCCGAGCTGATGAGCGAAGAGACGGGGGTTGCCACCGAGGTCGGCAATCCGTTCCAGTACATGCAGATTGACGACGACAGCGTCTCGCAGCAGTATCTGCAGGACATTGCGCCGACCATGGTGATCGCGGTCGGGTTGGCCCTGCGCGACATGGTGTCCGACTAGGGCAGCCCTGCCGGTAGCGACGCCGGGGCAAGATCTGAGGGATCGCAGTTGCTGAAGATCGACCTGCTTCCGAGGCACTTCGCGGTCGCCCGCACCAACCGCTTCGTGATGGTCCTGCTGATCATCGCGCTGGCCGCGGTCATGGGCGGCTGGGTCTACGCGCTGAGCAGTGTCAGGGCCCAGATCAGTTCGACCCAGCAGGAGTTGGAGGCGGTCGAGCCGAAGGCCAAGGAAGTCGAGCGCATCGAGGCCGACACGAATGCCAAGCAGGCCGAGCTGGCCCCGATCGCGCAGAAGGTCGATTTCGTGGCGGCGGCGGACGAGTCGGGGGCGCAGTACTGGGACCGCTATCACGACATCAACGAGTATATCGCGGACTTCGCCCAGGTGACGCGCTTCAGCATCACGAACCCGGGGAACGTGAACTTCACCGCCATCGTGGGGGACACCACGGAGGCGGCGCGCTTCGTGCTGAACCTGATCCAGTGCCCGGCGCTGAGCGATGTGAGCATCTCGGGACTGCCCGCGGGGGTGTCGATTGAGGGCGCGGGCGGGACGATGGGCACGTTCTCGCCGATGGGCGGAGCGATGGGGATGGAGCCGGGGATGGAGATGGGGGCGCCGCCGCCGGGGGGGGAGCCGGGGATGATGGAGCCGGGGATGATGGGCGGGCCGGGCATGGGGGGCGGCGGCCAGGCCTCGGCCACGGGGGAGATCACGCTGAGCATCACGGCGACGCTGACTGAGTCGGTCAGCGAGCCGATGCCGCCGGGGGCGGGCGGGGGTGCCGCCGGCGGCATGGGCATGGGCCCGGGTATGGGCGCGCCCGGGATGGGGCCGGGGATGGAACCCGGGATGGGGCCGGGGATGGAGCCGGGCATGGAGCCGGGCATGGAGCCGGGTGGTGGCGGCGCGCCGCCGCCCGCTGAGGCGCCCGGCGGCCCCGAGCCCCCCGCGCCGTAGGCGCGGCCGCGTCGGCCGGGCAGTGTTCAGAGGGAGCAGACAGGTCACGGGAGCGTGGCGATGGGCCGCATACCGACGATCGCAGTCATCGCAATCGGCCTCGTGCTCATCATCGGCCTGAGCGCCGTGATGATGTTCGTGGTGCTCAAGCCGCAGCAGGAGGAGCTGCAGGCGGTCCGGGGACAGCTCAAGAAGCGCCAGGATGTCGCCGCCCGCTTCGACAGCGCCACCGCGAAGCTCGAGGCGGTTACGGCGGAGTGGCTGGAGAAGCAGGACCAGCTCCAGGCGCTGCGCGAGACGCGCAGCATCCCGATCTCGTTCGCGCACCCGGCGGGGGCGATGATCGCGCTGTGGTATGAGTACCGCGAGGACCTGCCGCCGCTGATTGAGGACTGGGTGGAGTCCACGGGGTGCACGATCGAGAGCGGGGCGTCGTTCCCGGCGCCGGCGATGTCGCCGCCGTCGGCGCCGCCCAGCGGCTTCCTGCAGGTGCCCGAGGGCCAGACGATCACGCTGGCGGTGTCGGGGGACCTGACCTCGCTGGAGCGGCTGTACCGATCGCTCGATCAGTTCCCGCGGGTCGTGACGGTCAGCCAGCTCGTGATGGAGTCAGATGAGACCGGCAACATCCTGAGGGCACAGGTGCCGTTCAAGTTCTACCTGCTGGTGGAGGCGCCGGCCGGAGCCGCGCCCGCTGCCGGTGGTGGCGGCGGGATGGCCGGGCCGGGGATGGGGCCGGGGATGGGGCCGGAGATGATGGAGCCGGGGATGGAGCCGGGCGGACCGCCCGGGCCGGGGATGCCGGACGCGCCGCCCGAGGATATTCCGGAGGCTTGAGCGGGGCAACCGGCACATCCGGGGCGAATGCGACGCATTACCGCCGATTTCTGGTATAATGTTGGGCGGACGCAGGCCCGGAAGGGTTCACTGTGATCGGAGAGCAGAAGGCAAAGGCGCTGTTCGCTGGCGGCATAGCCCTGTTCGTGACCGGGCTGGTCGTGCTCATGCTGTTCGTCATCCCGGCTGCGCAACACAGCCAGGTGGCGGTGGCGCAGGAGGAGTTGCCTCCTGAGCCGCCGGGCGCGGAGCCGCCGCCCGGCGAGATGGCGCCCGGCGAGATGCCGCCGGGGATGGAGATGCCGGGCGGGGCGGGCTATCCCGGGCCGGGCGCGGGCATGCCGGGCGAGATGCCCGCAGGTGGTGGAGGCGGTGGGGGCGTAGGCGCGGGCACGGTGATCTCGGGAGCGCCGCCGCTGGAGCCGAGTCGGCCGAATCCGTTCGCGCCGCGGTCGGCGGCCGCAGTGGCCGAGGCGGAGGCTGTGGCGGCGACCACCTACGGCCCGGACTGGAGCCGGCTGCCGATCGCGGAGCGGGTGGCGTTCGTGACGCCGGAGATTCCGCCGGCGCCGACGCCGCCGCTGCCGCCGATACAGGCGCCGCCGGAGAAGCAGATCCGCGTGACCAGCATCCTCTGGGACGCGTCGGGGCAGGCCCAGGCGGCCTACGAGGACCCCGAGGGCGAGACCGGTGTGCTGCGGCCGGGAGATCGCATCAACGGCTTCACCGTCACGTCGATCTCGCGCAGCGGGGTGACGCTGCACAATCAGGGGACCGGGGAGACGCAGCAGCTTGAGCTGCGCCCGCGGGCCGAGCGGCGCGAGGAGCCGCGGACGCGGCGGCCCTCGGCGCGCGGTGGGCAGCAGACGGGCGGGGAGCAGCCGGGCGGACGCCGGCG
>JALGVA010000194.1 GCA_029820295.1 Candidatus Zipacnadia bacterium | reverse complement strand
GCGCTGAGCGCCCTGCAGTAGGTCCACTATCCTGCCGCCAGCGCCACGTGCCGTGCGTATGGCCTCCGTGTCTACTGACGCAATCTCCTCGGGCGACGTGACCCCAAGCTGCGTAAGCGCCCGGAGGAACCGGCGCCCGTACTTGCGCAGCCATGGCGCTGCTGACAGCAGCTGCTGGATGTCGCGTGCGGACATTCCTGCCCCCTTCTCGCACAGCCGCTCCAAGGCGAGGGCGACGAACCGCGTCGTCCTGCGCCTGGTGGGGCTGCCGCCGCCTGCGTAAGTCGGTGTCCTCTGGGCGGCGCAGCGCAAGGGCCATCGGCCTCCGAAGTCAAGTGACCCGGACCACGTTGGCGCCAGCCCTGATGCGTGGTCTTCGCCAGCGGCGGCTGTCGTCCCTTCCTCGGCCAATGCCTTCGGCAAGAGACGACGAGCAGGGGTGATGCAGCTTGTTAGCGTCTATGCAGTGCGCACTGGGCTCAGTCTGACCTCGGCCGTCCCCGGGGGCGGCGGGCGATCTGGCCCTTGATGATCTCGCCCGCGCGGTTCCTGCCAGCGTGACAGGAACCTGACAACCTGACTGTGCACTTGACAGGCGCACAGGCGTTCGCTATCATCGTCAGCACATCGGCGCAATGATCGTGCCTGGACACTGGCCCGCCGGAACACGGCGGGCTTTGTGCATGTACGGGGGTGAGGTAGATGGACCTCTTCCTCGGTGACCTCCTCGACCCGGCGGTCCGCGACGCCCTGAGCAAGGCCCTGGGGCACGCATCGTGGGCGCTGATCCGCCAGCACTGCGCACCTCTGCTCCCCGGCATCTCACAGCCCTACCGAACTTCGCGGCTTTTACGCCCCATCACCCCAGCGCCCTCGATGGTCCGCACTGACTGCGGCAAGCTGAAGCGTACCACACCAGACCGTCGGTGCTCACCATACTGCCGGGCTGCACGCACGCGCTCACCGCCAAGGTAGGCCTCGTCCGCGCACGCCATAGGGCTCAGCCAGCAGGGCGCAAGCGAGCTGCTCCGCGAAAGCGAAAGGATGATCATCGGAATCCTGGCGCCCGCAGAGGCATAGGGCCGGACGCAGCGCCATTCTGGGGCCCCGCCTCTCTCAGAGGTGGGGCCTTCGTATGTACGCCCAGAATCACCACGCCGCACTGGAGGACAGCAGTGGAGCAGACATCGACGCCGGAGACGCAGCAGGATGACCGCCAGCGCGCGGCTGAGTTCGCGAAGCTGCTGGTCAGGGCCGCAACCAGGGAGGTGCCGCGGCACAAGCCAAGCGAGGAGGACGCTACCGAAGACGGCAGTTGAGGGCCTGACTCGATGGCGGTGAGGGCGGCCCGGCGATAAGCGCCGGGCCGCTCGCATTTGGCAGGGACGACGGGGCGTAGCGCGCCCTTTATCTGTCGGGTGCCGAGCGCCTCAACCGAAGTCAACGCCTGGAGAATACTCCATTACGAATAAAGGTCGTGGCGGAGAGGAGCAGCGCCATGTTCAGCAATGGCCAGGCCGCAGAACTGGGCCGCATCGCGGCGTACACGCGCGTCTCGACGCAGGAGCAGGCTGAGGAGGGCGTATCGCTGGAGACGCAGCGGGCGCGCGTCGAGCAGTGGGCACACGACCGAGACCTTCATCAGATCGAGTTCTACACCGACGCAGGCTACTCGGGGGCGCTTGGCTACAACAGCTCGGGGAAGCAGAAGCACCGGCCGGAACTGGCGCGCCTGGTGGCTGATGTCGAGGCCGGCCGCATCGACGCCATCGTCGTCTACCGGCTGGACCGCATCTTCCGCTCGCCCGCCATCTGCGTACGCTTCCTCGACGACGTGGTGCTGGCTCACGATGTGCCGCTGATCAGCGTCGTCGAGGGCCTGGACAGCAGCCAACCCTACGGCCGCATGATAATGCAGCTCCTGTCGATCGTGTCGGGCTACTACCTGGACTGGCTGCGCGAGAATGTGTCGGACAACCTGCGCAAGCGCATGGAGGATGGCCACCCCATGGGCATCGCGTCCTTCGGTTGGCGCTACGAGCGCACGGAAGAGGGGCAGCCGCGGCGGCTGGTGCGCGTGCCCGACCAGGGGCGCTGGCTACTGCTCATGAAGGAGATGTTCCTGAGCGGCCACAGCGTGGCGTCCATCGGCCGGCGACTGGACGAGAACGCGATCCGCACACCGCGCGGCGGGGAACACTGGACCCAGTCGGTGATCGCCCGCCTGCTGCGCAACCCCAAGCACGCCGGCTATCTGGTGGTCGGAGACGGCCACCTGGTCAGGGCAACTCACTACGAGGATCGGTACTGGGAGCTCGACGACTACCATCGGATCGAGGAACTCTTCGAGGCACGCATCGCAATGGGGGGGACCACCGCGGCCAAGCCCACCTACCTGCTGAGCGGACTGATCACCTGTGCGCACTGCGGACAGCGCCTGTGCGGCCATCGTCACCGCGGCGGCATCTACCGGCGCTATCGGTGCAGCCCGCCGCCAGGGCGCCGGACCCCACACTGCTCCGCGAACTCCAAGCCGGCCGAGGTGCTCGAGGGCTACGTGATCTCGATGTTGCGGGAACTCTCCCAGTCCGATGAGATCCAGCGGCTGGCCCACGACCAGGCGGAGGCACTGGTTGACCAGGAGGACGGCCAGCTCCGCGAGCGCCTGGAGAGCCTGGATCGGCAGCTGGCGAAGGCGACCTCGGACATCGAGCGCTGGAACGACCGGATGATTGACGACCCGGAGATGGATCGCAGGCAGTTCCATCACCACAGCCGCGTCCTCAATGACCGCAAGCAGCGCCTGGAGGCCCGCCGCCGGGAGGCCGAGCGTCGGCTGGAGCGCAGTCGCTCGCGGATGCAGCGTCTCGCCCAGGTGCAGGAGCTGCTGCGGGACTTCGACGCCCTGTGGGAAGTCATGGACCCCGAAGAGCGTCGCCACGCGATCCACATGGTGGTGCACACGGCGACGCTGGAGCACCACGAGGACGGGTCGGCGACGCTGGCGGTTACGCCGCACTTCTCCGCGGCCAGATCGTTCACCATCCCGCACCTGCATGCTCCGGTCCCGATCGGCGAGGGACGATCGCTGACCCTGCGCCAACTGGCCTTCCTCAAGCTGTATCGCGAGGGCCTGACCCGGCAGGAGATCGCGCGCCGATGGGACGTACAGCCGGGCGTGGTCAACGGTGTGGTGGGGGAGATCCGCAGACGCTGTGGGGTCGATCTGGACGCGGCCGCCAAGCTGGCGGCGCAGGCCATCGGCGAGTACGAACAGGTGCTGGTCGTGGCCGGTCGAGCGCAGCGCAGGAGGGCCACACGGGCCGACACGGCCCTGACTGACAGCCAGATCAAGGTACTGGCCCTCGTGCTGGAGGGGCACACTGCGCCCAAGATCGCCGAGCTGCTGGGCATTGGCAGTGTCAACACCGTGTACGTTCACGTGCACAACGCGCGTCAGAGCCTGGGCGCGCCCACCAGTCGGGCCGCAGCGGAGCGGGCGCGCGCTCTGGGGCTGCTCGGCCCGCGGGACATGGACAAGCCGGCCAGCCTCTCGCGCCGGGAGCTGGCACTGCTCAAGCACGTTCAGGACGGACGGAGCCTGGCGCAGATCGCGAAGCGCTGGGACACCTCGGAGGAGAATGTACGCCACACCGCCGCGCGCATCAGCGGCAAGCTGGGCGAGGAAGACCTGGCAGCGGCGGCGGAGATTGTGCGTGACCAGATCGACGCCGCGGGGCCAAGCCTCCCGCTGGAAGGCCGGATGCGCGGCCGGCCGGAGAGAGACGGCAAGGTGCGCTTGACCGCGCAGGAGCAGCAAGTGCTGTCCGCCTATGCCGAGGGCCTGAGCTACCAGCAAATCGCCGGCCGGGATGTCGGTGAGGTCAGCACAGTGACGAACTGCCTGCGCCGCGTCCGCAAGTTGTTGGGGGCCAGCACCTCGGAGGCGGCCGTGGCCGAGGCGCGCCGGCGCGGCTTGCTGTAGCGCAGTGTTCGCGCCAGGTTGACCCGAACCGCGCCCGCGCCGAGCGGGTGCAACTGACACACTGAGCCACGAAGGAGGCAGGAGCACCGCGCGGGCGGCGCCGTTCAGGCGCCGCCCGCCACGCTGTACCGGTGCTCAACAGCAATGGACGCACACTCGCTTCACAGCAAGGATGACACCCGAGACCACGCGGAAGCACACAGCCTCCGCCTGGTGGAGGCAGACGATCGCTTCGCTGAGCGGCTCACCGCCCTCGCCGCCCACTGGCTCGACTTCCTGTCCGCCTCGGGCCGCGCCGCCGAGGCAACCGTGCGCTCCTACGAGTGCGACCTGCGCCAGTTCATCGAGCGCCTACGTGCCGAGGGGCACAGCCTGGTGCCGGACGAGATCACGCCGGCCGACATCGTCGGCTTCCGCGACGGCAACCCACGCTGGAAGCCCGCCACCGTGCGGCGCAAGCTGGCCGCGCTCTCAAGCTGGTTCGACTGGCTGGTCGAGCACGGCGACCTGGAGGTCAACCCCGCGGCCGCGGTCAGCGGCCCCGACCTGCACGGCCAGCAGAGCAGCCACGTCACCCCCGACGACGCCATCGCCATGCTGCTGGAATGCCGCGATGATCGTGAGCGCGCCATCTTCATGACCTTCTGGTGCGCCGGCCTGCGCTACGGTGAGCTGCGTGCTCTGCGTCTGGACGACCTCGACCTGTCGCGCAATGAGCTGCGCGTGCACGGCAAGGGCGGGCACGTGGCGGCCGTGCCGGTGCTCTCCGACCTGCGCCCCTACCTGGTGCGCTGGCTGGAGGCGCGACCGGACGTGGAGCATGACTACCTGTTCACCTCGCGCACGGGAGCGCCCATGTACGACACCTGCGCGCGGCGGCTGTTCACCCGCCTGATCCGGCACGCCGGGCTGGCGGGCAAGGGCTACACGCCGCACAGCCTGCGCCACGGCTGCGCGACCGCGCTGTATGAGGCGGGCGTGGACCTCGGCACGGTCGCGCGCTTCCTGCGCCATCGCGACCTGAGCACCGTCAACCGCTACGTGCACGCCTCCACCGGGCGCATCCGCCAGGAGATCGAGGACCGCCTGGGGAGCCACGACGCCGACGGCCTCTCCGCCCTCAAGGCCGCGCAGACGGAGACGCTCATCGACCGCATCGCCGACCGCGTCGCGCACAAGCTCATGCCCCAGGTTGCGCGTGCCCTGCCTGGAGGATGACTGACCTCAGCACTGCCGCGATGGGGCGGGCGGCTACTCCCCCGCCATCGCGACGACGTCGGCCGTCGCGGGCGTGACCTGCCGGGCGTCGCTGCCATCGGTGGCGCAGATCCAGATGACCGTCGCGGGGGCTGCGGGATCGGTGGTCTCCGCTGTGAAGGCCATGCGCCGCCCATCGGGTGAGAACGCGACGTGCGAGGGCCGCAGGCGCTTGCCGGTCTGAGGATCGGTGATCTCGGGCGGCTGCCAGCGCGTGGCCTCGCCCGTGCTCAGGTCCACGGCGTATGTCGCCGCCCTTCTGCTGCTGCTGCGGGTGTCCGCGAGCAGCACGGTGCCGGCGCCCATGAGCTGCATCGCCCGGCCCTCCTGCGGGTCCGCGCAGATCACCTCAGGCGTCGGCTCGGCGGCGGACAGGTCCACGCGCATCAGGTCCCAGTCGTTGCCCCCGCGGCGGCCGTAGAAGGTGTAGAGGAGCGTCCCGTCGGCCATCGGCAGGAAGGCCACGAAGTTCTCCCCGGTGCCGCGCGTCAGGCCCGTGGGCTGCGGGGCCGGCTCAGGTTGGGTGAGGTCCAGCGTCACCAGCTTGCCCGAGCCGAAGCCCGAGCCCAGGTCGGCCACGAGCGTGTTGTCGTTGAGCCATCCGGCGTACGAGTAGTCGTCCTCGCCTTCGGGCTTGGGGATGAGCAGCTCGTCGCCGCCCGCGACCGGGATCACATGCAGCCCCTCGTCGTCCTTGAGGAGCATGCGCGTGCCGTCGGGCGAGACGGCCGGGACGCCCGCCACCTCGGCGAGGACGCAGCGCAGGTCGGCGCCATCTCCGCTGACGGCGAATAGCCCGCTCGGCCAGGAGCCCCAGAGTGGGTAGCCGGCGCGAGGGCGGTCGGACAGGAAGTAGACCCCGCCATCGGGCGCCCAGACCGGTCGGCGGTCGGTGCAGAGCGGCTCGGGCGCGGGGCGTCCGTAGTCGGGGTTCGTGTGGTCGCCGCCCGCCGCGTAATAGCGCAGGCGCAGCTCCGGCTCCTTGCCGGGCGAGTGGCCCTCGCTGAGCAGCACCTCGCCCGAGCCCGCGTCGATCTGCCAGTGCGCGAAGTACTCCAGACGGTTCTCGGGCGTGGTCGGCTGCTTGATCTCAGCCCACAGGTCCCAGACGTTGCGCTGGCCGTCCTCGGTGACGATCACGCGATGCGCCTCGTCGAACCAGAGGACCGGCGCATGGTCGTCGTAGGGCACGTTCTCCGCGGCGATGGAGTGCGCCTGGTCGAGGCTGACTTCGCCGGGAAGCTGCAGGCCTCCGTCGAGCGGAACGTGGTGACGGCGCCAGTAGACGACCTTGCCGTCGTAGACGCGCACGCCCACATCCGCGACCGTCGGGGCCTGGACGCCCGCGACCGTGCGTTGCAGACGCACCATGCGCGCACCCAGCGGCGTGATCCCCTCGCCGACCGTCACCGCGACCTCGCCGCCGTCGGCGAACAGGTCGGCGAGGTGGCGCTCGGCGAACTGGCGCGCGACTTGCCCCGCCTCTTCGGGCGGCATCTCGTCCATGGGCACGGGCGGCACGGGCACCGGTCCGACCAGGCCGACCACCTGCTGCGCCGCCTCGTCGATGACCGCGAAGCCATTGCGGGTGTCCGCGTTCGCGCCGATGAGCAGGCACTTCACGCCCGCGTCGGGCCAGCTCACCTGCATCTGCCCGGGCTCCACGGTCCGCCAGCGGTCGCCCAACTCGACGGCCGCCACCGCCCGATCGGCGAGGAGCTGCTCGATCTGCGGGCGATACACCTCGAGGTCCTGGGCGCAGACGCTGCTGAACACGACGAGAAGCAGAGCGACTGTGTGGCTGAGGATGTTGCGGAGACTGCGTTGCGTGGTCATGGCGGTGCCCCCTTGCGGCATTGGGTGTCTGCTGCATACTAGCCGATGTGAGCGCGGGCATCTCGTTCAGTGTTGGGACCGGCCGCGCCCGGCCACCATCTCTCGCGCCCAGCCCTGCCGCCCTTCGTCGGGGGTGCCGCGGCGTGCGTGTGGTGGCCTGCGTGCACGCATCAGATCGGCGCCAGTGCTGAGACGGGCTGTCACTCAGCACGGTCTACTGTGGCGGGTAGACGGGTAACGCGTAGTTCGTCCCCGAGTACATAGGCGACGCTCATACCGTCTGGGGAGAGAGCACACAGCGTTTGGGTCCAAGACGCCCACCCATCGATGTCCGCAGCGCGCGAAACAAGCTCCCCCGCTGCCGTCATCTCGTACGCGCGCTCGGGCTCGCCTGCGCCGACGTACTCAGCGCGCATCGCAACAAGCCAGCGCCTGTCGGTCGGCTCGTCCCAGGCCCAGAGCCGCCACATGCACAGCCGTTCGTGTTGCCCCTCCCAACGCAGGAGTTCCCCATACGCGAGACGCGATCCATCAAGGCTCAAGGCCGGGTTTAGCAGCGTGCGGTACTTCCATAGCAGCGGGCATTCGGGCGAAGGCACATCTTCCTCAGAGGCGTAGCTGAAGCGTTTAATCAACTCGCATACGCCGCCGCTCCTGTCCGGCAGTCTGAGGACGGACAGCTGGGATGGAGGTTGCTCGTGCCAGATCATCTCCGGCGTGTCTTCGACGGTCAGCAGCGCCACCCGTAAGCCGTCGGCCGCGTGCGCGAACGGCGGCAAAAGCTGCCCGCTAGCTAGCCATCCAGGCGGCAGTAGGCCGGAGGCGAGCCGCTCGTCAGCGCAGTTGAGCAACGTGATTGGGCCCGTGTGTGGGCCAACTTCCCCGACCCGTCGGGGGCCTAGCCCGGATTATTCATGCGTGGTGAGAAAGGAAAACGGCAGGAGCGTCGAAATGGCGTGGTGATAGCCCAAAGCGCCGTTTCGGGAGGCTCCTGCCGTGAGTGCACAGT
>JALGVA010000193.1 GCA_029820295.1 Candidatus Zipacnadia bacterium | reverse complement strand
GCGCGACCACCGGCGCCATGTCGATCGGCTCGACCTGCGGGTGGAAGCTGAGCGCTCCGGTCAGAGTGACGCTGCGCAAGGACACGCCGTCCTCGCCGGCGGTCACGACCACGCCCGAGACGTGCCCGGTGCGACCGGGGGGCAACTCGGCGCGCGGGCCGGCGGCCGGCTCGCCGGGCTCGCCCGCCTCGTCGAGCCAGGCGATTTGCACCGACCCGTCCCCATCGGCGGTGACCGTCGCCGGGGTGAGCCGGTCGAGCGTGTCAGGGGGCCACTCCATGCGCGCGCTCTGACCCGCGGCCAGCGCGCCGCGCTCGGAGCCGTGCGCGCCGGCGTAGACGATCAGGCCGGCCGGGTCGGTCAGCGCGCCGGTCGAGGCATTCCAGGTGGCCGAGAAGCCCGTATCCCCGCCGATGAGCAGCAGCCGGACCATGTACTCGCCGTTGCCGCCGGGGACGGTCAGCTTCTCCTGTGTCCAGTTCTCGCCGTCGAAGGTGACGTAGCTGTTGCCGCGCGGCTCGATGGCGTCGATGCCCACGTAGAGGAAGTCATCGTTCCTGTCGCCGGGCGCCTTGCGGATGATGATCTCGTTGCGCCCGCGCACGAACTCGTCCTTGGGCAGCACGAAGTCGTACCACTCGGGGCGGTTGGCCGCTCGGTCCGCATAGGCGACCACGCCGACGCTGGTCGGGTACGTATGCACCGTTCCGTTGACCACGACCTCGAACCGCTCGTCGAGGCCGTTGGCCGGCGGGTTCTGCACCGCCGAGTAGTCGTTGACGATGATGTAGGCCGACACCCGCACCTCGCGCACCTTGGCCCACGCGTCCTCCGGGAGGTCGCTGAGGTCCACGACCTTCTTCGCCTGGTAGCGCGCGGAGTTCATGTGCGCGACACCCATGCTCCAGCCGCCCCAGGACATCCCGGTGTCATCGCGGGCGACGTAGACGTCCGGCGCCACCTCCTCGATCAGCGACGGCACCGCCCCGGCCGTCCTGACGCACAGCAGGGCGATCAGGGCCGAGAGGCCGGCGAGCTTCGCCATCACGCATACAGCTCCTCGAGCAGCGCCACCGACCGGTCGGTGATCATCTGCAGGGCCTCGGGCGCGAGCTTGGAGGAACTCGACGGCCGCGTCTCATAGCCACCCCGCCGGATGGCCTCGGGCGTGGGGATGTAGCCCACGTAGCGGTTGGACATGTGCGCCACGAAGGTGCGCGTCGCCGGGCTGCGCTGCTTGATCGCAAGTTGCGCTTCGACGAACGGTTCGCCTGGGAGCACGAGGATCGCCAGGTCGCCGACGCGCAGCGCCTGGATCTCGTACTCGAAGGCATCGTGCGCCGCCAGCGTGTGCTCGAGATCGACCAGCGACGCCGCGAAGTGCCAGTCCCACTCGAAGCGCGTGTGCGCCTCGTCGATCCACAGCGGCTCGGGATGCGCCTCGATGAGCCGGCGGGCATCGTCGAAGACCTCGGGCGGGAAGTCGCGGTAGGGGATGTCGAAGCGCACCGTCCCCCAGGCCAGCGGCGGGTCGTCGTCGCGGACGCAGGGCTCCGCCAACGCGCGGCGCGTGGCCTCGGTGAGCAGCCGCGCCATGCTCTGCGGGGTGTCCTCGCGCTGCGGGTTGAGCGCATCGGCATGATGCACATTCCCGCAGCATCCGTTGAGCACCAGCGGCACGGTGGCGGGCAGCAGCTCGCGGCGGACCTCCTCGGCCCACGCGCCCGGCCAGTCGCCGTGCACCGCGCGGTGGGGTGTCCAGTGCACGGGATGGCAGGTGTGATGCAGCAGCGCCGCCGTGGTGTGCAGTTCATCGTCGGTGAACAGGGCGACGCCGACCTCGGGGTCGCCGGGCCCCTCGCGGTAGAGCGCCTCATGCGGCCGCCCGGCAAGGCCCATCTCCGAGGTGCCGTCGCGCATGGCGATACGCCGATTGAAGGAGACGCGCGACTCAAGGGCCGTACCCGCCAGCAGCCGCACCGGCCGCAGGTTCGCCATCGCCTCGCGGATCATGGGCTCAATACGCGACATGGCCAGCGGGCCGTAGTCGGGATCGGAGCCGCGGATCCAGGGGTACTTCGCGGCAGCCTCGAGGCGGTCGCTGAGCATGATCTGGCCCATCGAGGGAGCCGAGTGGCATTGCACTACGTGCACGGCCACGGCATCGCGGTCGAAGCCGAACTCGCCGGCGGCGAAGTCGCGGATCGCGTCGGTCCACTCGCCGGTGATCGCGAGCAGCTCCATCGAGAGCAGCAGAAAGCGCCGGTCGGCCTGCCCGAAGACGATGGCCCGGGCGTGCAGGTCGCCGAGGGCGAACTCGACGGGCCGGTGAACGCCGATGTTGCCGTCGATCTGCATGCCCGGCAGGGGGTTGATGGTGGTCTCGGCTACGCCGACGCGCAGTGTCAGGCTCATGCTCATCCTCCGTTGGGCCGCACACGCCGTCACGGTAACGAGTCGCCGGCAGGTTCCCCGCGCCGCGCCGGGTGACCTTGCCCGGCTGTCCGACGGGGAATGTGGCGACCGGGAGATCGCGCAGAGGATACGGTTGGGGGCGCGGAGAAGTCAGCAGCCGGAATCGGTCCAGCAGGTCGGGGCGGGGCGGGCGCGCGGCCGGCGAACCTGCATGGGTGTCAGGGAGGTCGCCATGCTCAAGATTGCGATCGTCGGAGTGGGGAACATCGGCAACACGCACGCGAAGTGCTACGTGGACAACCCGCACACACAGATCGTGGCGGTGTGCGACATCATCAAGGAGAAGGCCGACGCCGCCGCCGAGCGCTACGACGCGCAGGCGTTCTACAGCGTGCAGGAGATGGTGGACAGCGGCATCGAGATCGACGCCGCCAGCATGTGCACGCGCGGCGTCGAGAACGGCGGCGACCACTATGAGCCCACCATGGAGCTGCTGGAGGCGGGCATCCCGACGCTGGGCGAGAAGCCCATCTCCAACGACGTCTCCGAGGCGCGCAAGATGGTCAGGCTCGCGAAGGAGAAGGGCGTGCCCTATGCCATCAACCTCAATCACCGCTTCACGCCGTCCGCGGTGCGTGCGCGGGAGTGGCTGGAGGAGGGGCGGCTCGGGCAGCTCAACATGGTCAACATGACCATGTGGATCAACAACCCCAATGAGACCAGCCCGTGGTTCCACATTCGCGCGCTGCACCCGCACTCACTCGATGTCATGCGCTACTTCGCCGGCGACTTCGCCAAGGCCCAGGCCTTCTTCCGCAAGGGCGAGGGACGCAAGATCTGGTCGAACCTGCAGGCCAACCTGCTCTTCCGCAACGGCATCATCGGCCACCTCACCGGCAGCTACGACGCCGGCGGCAGCTTCGGCCTGGAGACGCTTGAGCTGGTCGGGTCGGAGGGCCGCGTGGTCATCAACGAGGCCTGCGAGAAGCTGTGGTTCTTCCCGCGCCGCTCCAACCAGGTCGAGTGCTTCGAGCACCTGGGCGGGATGCAGGCCTTCCCCGACACCTTCGCCTCGCGCATCGCCGCGTGGGTGGATGATCTGCGCAAGGGTACGCCGCCTGATGAGGTCGATGGCAAGGGCGAGGATGCGCTCAAGGTGCAGCTCTGCATCGAGGCGTGCATCAAGTCGTGGCAGGAGAACAAGGTGGTCGCGGTGCGGCAGAAGTGAGACCGCGCCTCCCGTCGCCGTCCTGCAGCCCAAACCGGGCTGGGAACTCGACCTACGCGGCGGAAGCCGTCGCCACAACGGAGGTGCCGCAATGATCCAACTCGGAGCCAACACGCTCCTGTTCGGGGACCACGATCTGCGCACGGCCATGGAGTGCATCAAGCGGTCGGGCTACGACGCCGCGGAGATCTCGGCGCTGGCCGGCATGGCCAATCATCTGCCGCTCGACGACTGGCGCTCGGTTGCGAGCGAGGTCCGCGCGCTGGTCGAAGAGCTGGAGCTGCCCCTCACGGCCATGGAGGTCGGCACGAACGCCGAAGACCGGCTGATGCTGGCCTACGAGGCCGCGGCGGAGCTGGGCATCCCGGTGGTAAACGTAGGGCCGGGCCGGCCAGCCGACGACCCCGAGGGCCTGCAGGGCCTGATCGACCACCTCAACGCGATGGCCGCGAAGGCCGAGGAGTTCGGGGTCACGCTGTGCATCAAGGCGCACGTCAATACGGTCCTCGACAGCACACCGACGACGCTGGCGGTGATGGAGGGGGTGTCGTCGCCGAACTTCGGCATCGACATGGACCCGAGCCACATCCACCGCAAGGGCGAGGTGCCGAAGGAGGCACTTGCGCAGGTCGTCTCGCGCGTGCGCCACGTGCACATCCGCGACTGCGTCGGCTCCGGCCCCAGCCCGGGTACGCCCGAGGAGCAGGCCTGCGGGCGCGGCGAGATCGACCTGATGGGTTACTGCCGCGTGCTGGTCGAGGCCGGCTGGGAGGGGCCGGTGAACCTCGAGATCGTCGGCGCCAAGGAGTATGAGCTGGTGGCCCAGGCGATCATCGCGGCCGAGAGCTACGGCTACCTGAACGCCTGCATGAAGGCCGTCGGCGGGAGGTAGCGTCATGGCGATCGGTGTCGGTATCCTGGGCTTCGCCCACGGGCACGTCAACTCCTACTGCAGCCGCTGGCGTGACGAGCCGGAGATGGGCGTGCGCGTACCCGCCGGCTGGGACCACGACCCCGAGCGGTTGGCGCAGGCGGCCGAGCAGTTCGGCCTCGACGCCGTGGCCGACGCCGGGGAGCTGCTCGCGCGCGAGGACATCGAGGCGGTGGTCATCGCCGCCGAGACCGCGCGCCACGCCGAGCTGGTCGAGAAGGCGGCCGCCGCGGGCAAGGCCATCATCCTGCAGAAGCCGATGGCACTGACCATGCCCGAGGCCGACCGCATCGTGGCGGCGGTGAACGAGGCGGGCGTCCCGTTCACGATGGCGTGGCAGATGCGCGTGGATCCGCAGAACCTGCAGATAAAGGAGCTGCTGGAGAGCGGCACGCTCGGGCGGTGGTTCATGGTTCGCCGCCGACACGGGCTGAGCATGTGCCTGAACGATGCCTTCGCCGACTCGTGGCACGTGGACCCGGTCCAGAACCGGGACATCTGGGCCGATGACGCCGCGCACCCCATCGACTTCATCCACTGGCTGCTGGGGGTGCCGGAGGCGGTGACCGCCGAGATCAGGACGCTGCACAACCCGCGCATGCCCATGGACAACGGCATCGCCATCTACCACTACCCGGACGGGCCGCTGGTGGAGGTGTGCTGCTCGTTCACCACGCGCGCGGCTGAGAACACCGTGGAGATCATCGCCGAGAACGGCACGCTGGTGCAGAACTACGGCGATGCCCCCAGCGCCGCCACGCCGCGCCCTGAGGGCGCGTGTGGCCTGAAGTGGTTCCTCGCCGACCGGGGCGAGTGGGTTTACAGCGACATAGCCAGTCCCGACTCGCAGGGCGCGCGCATTGCGGGGCTGGCCGCGCCGCTGGCGGAGTTCCTGCACGGCCGGCGCCCGGCGCCGGCGACCGCCGAGGAGGGCCGCATCTCGTTACGCATGGTGCTGGCCTGCTACATATCCACCCGGGAAGGCCGGCGCGTACGGCTCGACGACCCGGCGATCGACGACGTCTGAACCCATCGACTCACCGCACCGCCCGGCGCCCGGCACGGCGCCGGCAAGGAGGAAGCACCATGGCCCGACGCTCGAAGAAGGACCGACCGAACATCCTGATGATCGCCATCGATTCGCTGGTCTCGACGCACATGAGCTGCTACGGCTACCCCAAGCTGACGACGCCGCACATCGACCGCTTCGCCCAGGGCGGCACGCTGTTCGAGAACTACTTCTCGCCGCACATCCCGACCACGTCGGGCTACGCCTCGATGCTGACCGGACGCGACTGCTTCGGCACCGGCTGCGTCGCCTTGCGCCACCAGGGCCCGCTGGTGGGCAACGTGAAGACGCTGCCCGAGATCCTCGCCCGCGAGGGCTACGAGAGCACCTGTATCGGCACACTGCCCGAGATCCTGCGACGGGCGGGCTATGAGAGCACTTGCGTCGGGTTCACCGGCAACCCGGCGTCGCGCGGCTTCGACACCTACCTCAACTACGAGGGCTGGGGCTCGAGTGAGGACGGCCGGGCGCACAAGGCTGAGAATCTCAACGCCGTCGCCATCCCCGAGTTGGAGCGGCTCGCGAAGGGCGATGGCCCGTTCCTGCTGCTGCTGCGCCACATGGACCCGCACTCGCCCTACCTGCCCCCAGGCCAGTTTGAGCGCATGTTCTACCACGGGAATGAGTTCAACAAGCGCAACAAGTCGATGCAGCCGGTCTTCGACTTCGCGCCCTTCGCGGACTACTTCCGGAGCTGGATGCCCGAGGGCGTGACCGACAAGGACTACATCATCGCCCAGTACGACGGCGCGGTCGCCTACATGGACTCGTGCATTCAGGTCATCTTCCAGGCGCTCGAAGGCCTGGGCATCCTGGACGAGACCATCGTGGTCATCAACTCCGATCACGGCGAGACCCTCTACGACCACGAGTGCTGGTTCGACCACCACGGCCTGTATGACAACACGCTGCGCGTGCCGTTGATCATTCGCTACCCGAAGGCCGTGCCCGCCGGCCTGCGCGTGCCCGGCTACACCCAGCACAAGGACCTGGTGCCGACGCTGCTGGAGCTGGCGGAGATCAAGCCGCGCGATGAGTTCGATGGGCGCTCGCAGATGGCGCTGGTGCGCGGCGAGGTGCCCAGCTTTGAGCCCGAATTCTACATCACCGAGTGCACCTGGATGCGCAAGCACGGGTGGCGCACGCCCCAGTGGAAGCTGATCGTGGCGCTGGAGCCGGACTTCCACTTCAAGCCGCCGGTGGAGCTGTACAACCTGATCGAGGACCCGGAGGAGAACCACAACCTCGCCGACGACGAGCCCGAGGTGGTCGAGCTGCTGCGCGCGCGCATGGAGGAGTTCATCGCGCGGCGTGAGGAGGAGCTGGGCATCACCAACCCGATGTATACTCAGGGCGCCTGGCACGGTCACCCGGAGATCGAGGGCCCGTTCGAGAGCAGCGAGCAGGCCTACAACACGCTGCACATCGGCGACCGCAGCCAGGCCGCGAAGCTGCAGGCCAAGGAACGCTGACGGGGAGTGCGACGAGCCCATGCTCAGAGTGGCCGTGATCGGGTGCGGCCCCATCGGCAACCGCCACGCCGACATCTACGTGATGGACGAGCGCAGCGAGCTGGTGGGCGTATGTGACATCCTGCCCGAGCGCGCGGACGCCGCGGCCGCGCGCCTGGGCGTGCCCGCGTTCTACGATGCGCAGGAGATGCTGGACGCGCTGGCGCCGGACCTGGTCAGCGTGGCCACCGGCGGCGTGGAGTACGGCAGCGACCACTACGAGCCGACCATGCAGGCGCTGAACGCCGGCTGCCACGTGCTGTGCGAGAAGCCGATCTGCAACGAGATCGCGCCCGCCGAGGAGATGGTGGCGCTGGCGCGCGAGAAGGGCCTGTGTCTCGGGGTGGACCTGAACCACCGCTTCACGCCGGCGGCGCGGTTGGCGAAGCGCTGGGTCGAGGAAGGCCGCATCGGCCACCAGCTCTTCGTCAACATGGCGATGTGGATCGGCAATCCGCAGGAGAGTTCGCCCTGGTTCATGATCAAGGCGCTCAACCCGCACACGGTGGACGTGATGCGCTACTTCGCGGGCGACATCGAAGCCGTGCATGTCTTCGCGACCAAGGCGCCGGGCCGGCGCATCTGGTCTACCATGCAGATGAACGCGCGCTTCGTCAGCGGCGCGGTGGGCAACCTCACCGCGAGCTACGACATCGAGCGCGGGCACCCGATGGAGCGCTGCGAGGTCGCGGGCGTGGCCGGGCGCTTTGTGCTCGAGGACATGTGGCGCGAGGCCACGCTCTACCCGGCGGGCGACCCGCAGAAGATCGTCTACACCAACCCGGTCTTCGGCGGCTACCGCGACTTCGTGGACACCTTCATCGACCGCATCCACACCTTCACGCGGCAGGTGAGCGAGGGCGTGCCGGCGTGCCGCCCGAGCAGATCGACGGCTCGGGCGCGGACGGCCTCGCCGCGCAGAAGGTGCTGGCGGCGGCCATCGAGTCGATCCAGACCGAGGCCGTCGCCTACGTGCGCTGAACGTCTCCCTACGTCCTACTGCCGGTGCGTGCGCTGAGGGTCCCCGTTTCGCGTTGCGCGGTCCGCCTACGTTCAGAACACGCCCGCCACGCTCGCGGTGTCCCGGACCTCGGGCCCCAGGACACTGTAACGATTCAGAGGTAGCCGAGATCGCGGAGCCGGCGCTCCACTAACTGGTCACCTGAGTGCTCGTCGGCCTCAGAGGGGGCCGACACTGCGCCGACCCGGGCGCGCCACTCCCCCAGCACTTCGCCCAGCGCTGCCGCCACGTCAGGGTACTCGCGGCTGACGTTGCGGGTCTCGTCCGGGTCGGCACACAGGTCCCAGAGTACCCGCGTACCATCTGAGCCCTCCACGTACTTCCAGCGCGATGTACGCACGCCAGCCAGATCACGATTGAGCGGATCGAAGTCGTAGCTGGGGTTGCGCCTACGCAGCCGCGCGAGCGTCTCTTCCCCCCAGGCGGACCACTCCATGAACGTGTGCTCGTGTCCGGTCGGATAGTTAGCGGGGTCCAGCATGTCCAGCGGCTCGCAGGCCGGCTCGTAGCCCTCGAGTGGCACGCCTAGGAAGTTCGCAACGGTGAGCAGCAGATCCGTGTGCTGGAACAACCCCGGGATTTCGGTGCCAGCCGCGATGTCGGGCGCGAGCAACGCGCACGGCACGTTCACGAGCTGCTCGTGCAGCGAGGCCTGGTGGTCCGCCAAACCGTGCTCGCCCAGGTGCTCGCCGTGGTCGGCGGTGATGATCACCAGTCCCTCGTCGAGTAGCCCGGCGTCAGCCCACGCCTGCAACACGCCCTCGAGGATGCGCACGTCGTACTCCAGACACTGCAGGTAGCGCCTCCTAGCGTCCTCCCAGTCGCGCGCGGTCGCGCGGGCCGCGAACTCCCAGACCTGCGCCGACTTGAGCGCATGATAGGCCACGTACCCCAGTCCGTAGCGGATGCGCGCCAGCGGCGACAGGCCGGTGGGCGGCAGCAGGTACGGGTGGTGTGCCTGCTGCACGTGGATCACCAGCAGGTCGGGGATGGTGCCGGTGGCGGCCATCTCGCGCACGCGACGCAGCAACGCCGGGCCGGGGTACTCGACCAGGCCCAGCGTGCGACCGATCCCAGTGGCCCCGGGCCAGCGGTGCAGGCCGAAGTCGATCTGCCCGGCCTCTAGCTCCAGCAACGGCGGCGCGTAGACTTGGTTGGCGGACAGGAGCCCAAAGCTGCGGCCCGCGCGCGCGAAGTGGTCGGCGACCGTCGGAACCCGGCAGCCCATCTCGTCGAGCGGCCATGCCAGCCCGTGCTCGGAGGGGAACCGTCCGGTCAGCAATGAGACCACCGACGGCACGGTCCAGCACGAGGGCGCGATGAGTGTGCCGTGCGCTGCGCCCGCCAGCACCGGCATCTGCGACGCCGCGAGTGCGCGGTAGGTATCCTCCCGGCGCGCCGCATCGATTAGGACGATCAGGGCTGTGGGTCGTCGGGCCATCGTCTCTGCCTCGAATGCATCGTGCTGTGAGTCAGGACTCGCCCTCTCCCTACTGGTCTGGCGTATAGTCTAACCCTCTCCGCGAGAGTGTCAAGGAGCGCTCGAGGGCTGCGGCGGTCCCACCTGTTACCGGCAGCCATGAGCTTGCCGCGTCGTCGGCCTACCGCGCGCGATGTGAATGGGCATCGACCGGCGTCGCCACGAACGGATACGTCGCGCCGGGCTCACTCCGCCAGCCGGATCTCCCCCAGCCGGTCGGGCTGGCGGAAGCCGCCGAAGGTCGGCGACCACGCGAGCGAGCGCGACATCTGCGTGGCGCGCAGGGCGTTGAAGTAGAGGGTGTCGCCGGGCCGGGCGCCGCCGGGCACGAGCTGCGCCAGCGGCAGCGCCATGCGCACCGTCCAGCGGTCGGGCGCCGACACGTCCGAGTGCAGGATGACGCCACTGTCCCACTCGCTGGTGGGCTCG
>JALGVA010000048.1 GCA_029820295.1 Candidatus Zipacnadia bacterium | reverse complement strand
GGACGCCCGCGCCTACGTCGAGGAGCTGCGCGGCAAGCTGCCGGCGATGTTCGGCGAGCTGCCCGAGCGCACGCCCCTCAACGCCCGCACCGTGGGCACGCTCGAACGCGACGACTTCGTCATCGAGAACGTGATCTTCGAGAGCCGGCCGAACTTCCCGGTGCCCGCCAACCTCTACCTCCCGCGCAACGCCGACCTCCCGGCGCCCGCGGTCATCGTCCCCTCCGGACATTCGCTGGAAGGCAAGGCCTCGGACTACAACCAGGCCGCCGCGCAACTGTGCGCGCGCAACGGCATGGTCGCCCTGGCCTACGACCCCATCGGCCAGGGCGAGCGCCTGCAGTACCCCGGCGGCGACGACGAGGACGGCCAGAAGGTTCGCTGGGGGACCGTGCAGCACAATTACATCGGCAATCCGCAACTGCTGGTGGGCGAGTTCTTCGGCACCTGGAGGGCCTGGGACGGAGTGCGCGCCATCGACTACCTGCTCACGCGCGACGAGGTCGACCCCGCGCGCATCGGCGTCACCGGCTGCTCGGGTGGCGGCACCATGAGCACGCTGCTCACCGCGCTGGAGCGTCGCCTGACCATGTCCGCGCCCTCGTGCTACGTCACCTCGTGGCGCCGCGACATCGAGAACGAGCTGGCCGCCGATGCCGAGCAGATGGTCCCGAACGCCCACGCCCTGCTCGTCGGCCAGCACGATCTGCTGCTCATGAACGCGCCCGGCGCCCTGATCCTGCTCACCGCCGCCGAGGACTTCTTCGACCAGCGGGGCTCGCGCGAGAGCTATGCGCGTATCGAGCACGTCTACGACCTGCTCGGGGCCGCGGACGCGCTGGCCTACTACATGGGCCCCGGCGGCCATGGCTACCCGCCGGCGATGCGCGATGCCATGGTAGCGCACTTCTGCCGGGCCGCCGGCCTGCCGGTCGTCGCCACCGATGAGAGTTTCGTCGAAGAGCCGCAGCAGGCGCTGTGGTGCACGCAGTCGGGGCAGATCGCGGAGCTGGAGCCGACGTGGGCGTGGCAGTTCACCGCGCAGCGCTCCCGCGAGCTTGCGGCGCAGCGCGGCAAGCCCTCGGGCGATGAGTTGATCGCGCGCGTCCGTGAGGTGCTGGACCTGCCCGAGCGCGCGGGCCCGCCCAACGCCCGGGTGCTGCGCCTGTGGAACCGGCGCGGCTACGCCCGCGCCTGGCAGTCGCACTACGTCCTGGACACCGAGCCGCTCTTCGGCGCCCAGGCGGTCGTCACCAAGCTCGAGGACGAGCCGCGCCATGCCGAGCCGCTGACCGCGCAGGCCGCGGGACTGGATGGCTCGGCCGTGCTCTACCTGCCGCACCTGTCCTCCGACGCGGAGCTGCGCGAGGATGACTTCGTGCGCGAGCTGGAGACCGCGAACCCCGCCTTCTTCGCCTGCGACTACCGCGGGATCGGCGAGTCGATGCCGGATGCCGTCAAGCCCGACAGCTTCGCAAGCTACTACGGCAGCGACTACTTCTACGCCGCGCACGCGACCATGTTCGGCGAGAGCTACGTCGCCTGGCGCGTCCACGACATCCTGAGCACGCTCGACTGGATGGGCGCCTACGGTTACACGCAGGTGCACCTGGTCGCGCGCGGCTACGGGGCCATCCCCGGAGCCCTCGCGGCGCTGCTGCACCCGAGCGTCATCCGCGTCACGTTGATCCACCCGCTGACCAGCTACGCCGAGATCGCCGAGGCCGAACTCTACGACTGGCCGCTGTCGGCGATGATCCCGGGCGTGCTGGAGCACTTCGATCTGCCCGACGTCTACCGCGCGCTCGCGGCCAAGCAGCTCGAGCTGATCGACCCGATCGGCGCGGAGGGCGGGGAGTTGTAGGGCATGAGTGCCGCCCTCGAACCGGGGATGAGGTGGCGCCGTATGTTGTGCGGGGGGCCGCTTCGAGCGCCTCGGGCGCTCGAAGCGACGCCTGCGCGGCTGTGTCGCGCGGCCGTCAGGTACCATCCCGGCCCGGCGTTCGGCCTGTCCGCGCTCGTCACCACTGCTCCGCAGGAGCCGCCATCGTGACCCGTCCCGTCGCCGGTGCCCTCGCGATCATCGCCCTCACGCTCCCTGCAGCCGGGCAGCTCCAGGGCCTTCACTACCTCCCGCCGGGCAGCGACGCCTCCGCGGGCATCGAGGACCTGGTGCTCATCTACCACGGCCAGCAGCGGCGCGTCGAGTGGACCTGCGAGAACCTCCTGCCCTACGTGGCGTACCTCGACGAGGACGGCCGCCCGCAGGACTGGTTCTTCGATGGCTTCCTGTTCATCGAGTTCGCCACCGATGACGGCGTGTTCATCCACCACTATCGTGAGGAGACGCGCCTGCCCACCATCGACGACTGGGTCTGGCTGGCCGAGTGCTGGTTCCGGCCCGACGCGGGCCTCGCGGGGCTGGAGCAGGCGGTCGCGCAGGTCGCCGCGGCTATCGGCCCGGAAGACCGCCGGGCGAAGGTGGTCATCACGCTGCCCATCCCACTCGCGCAGGACCGGGCCTTCGGGCCGCTGCCCGGCGAGGAGGGAACGCTCGACCTTGCCGACGAGGCCGACGCCCGGCGCGCGCTGGCCTGGTACATCGACCGCGTGCGCGAGCAGTGGCAGGCCGCGGGCTACGAGCACCTCGAGCTGGTCGGCTTCTACTGGACCGCCGAGAGCATCGGGGGGGGCTACGTGCCGCTCGCGCGCTGGACCTCCGAGCACCTGCACGAACTGGGCCTCAGGCACTTGTGGATCCCCTACTACGGTGCTGCCGGCTACAACACCTGGCGCGATGCCGGCTTCGACGCGGTCATGCTTCAGCCCAACTACTTCTTCACGGAAGACGACCGCCCGCTCAGCCACTTCCGCACACACGCGCTGCGCACGCAGACCGCGGGCACCGGCGTCGAGGTCGAGTTCGACACCCGCGCGCTCACCGACGAGCGCTTCCGCGGCCGCTTCTACGACTACCTGGACGCCGGGGCGTTCTACGGCTGGATGACCGACGCGCTGCTGGGCTACTACGAGGGCGGACGGGCCGTGCTGGACTTCTACCACGGCGGTGACGAGGGCAGGCCCCTCTACGACGCGGTGTACCGCTTCGTCACCGGGACCTGGGAGCCCACCGGCGAGAACGAGTTCGCGCCGCTCGCGCCCGTTGACCGCGACCCCCGCGGGAACCTCGCCCTCGCCTCGCGCGGAGCCGTCGTTTACGGCGCGCCCGACGTCCCCGAGTGGGAGCCGGGCATCACGCCCGAGAAGATGATCGACGGCGACATCTACTCCTACGGCGGCATGCACGGCTTCACGGCCTTCTACATCCCGGGCTCAGTCACCATCGAGCTGCCCGAGGTCGCGACCGTCGCCCGCACGCAGGTGATGCTCTTTGACCTCGACGGCCGCTTTTTCCGCTACCGCATCGACACGTCCGTTGATGGCGAGACGTGGCGGCCGGCCGTGGACAGGAGTGAGGGCGAGTGGAGGTCCTGGCAGGTCGATCGCTTCGAGCCGCGCGCGGCGAAGTTCATCCGCTTCACCTGCCTGCACAACTCCGCCAACCCGATCTGCCAGCTTGTCGAGCTGGAGGTCTACTCGGACTGAGCCGGCCTCCGCGCCTGTGAACAAGTCGTGCAGAGGGGGCGTTCCCGGTAATGGATGAGATCGCATGGAGGTGATCCGCGTGCGTCTGCGCAGGAGCAGCAGTCTCGCCGTGCCCATCGCACTACTCGCCACCGTCGCCTGCCTCGCCCAGCCGGAGGAAGTCCTCATGACCGTGGAGCCGAGCGTGAGCTTCGAAAACGGCGTCTGGGTCCTGCGCGACATGCGCTACGCCGAGGCTGACGGCCACCCGCTGCTGCTGGATGCGTACCTGCCGACGGATGATGAGGTACATCCCGCGCTCGTCTATATCCACGGCGGCGGCTGGCGTAGCGGCGACAAGGCCGGCGCCTTCAACGCGGTGCGCGGCGACCTGCTCCTCGCCTCCGGCATCGCCGTCTTCTCGCTCAATTACCGGCTCTCGGGCGTCGCGCCCTGGCCGGCGGCGGTGGACGACTGCCTCGCCGCCTTCCGCTGGATCCGCGCCAACGCCGCCGACCTGAACATCGACCCCGACCGCCTGGCCGTCTGGGGCGGCTCCGCGGGCGGCCATCTCGCGCTGATGATGGGCTACCTCGAGCCTGGCCCCGAAGACCTCGATGCGCAGGGGCGGCCGATCACCAACTTCGTGCGTTGCATCGTGGACAAGAACGGCCCCACCGACCTGGCCGCCGATGACATGCACTCCGAGCGGGCCCTGGTCGCCTTCATGGGCGGCTCGCGCGACGAGTTCCCCGAGCGCTACGCCGAGGGCTCGCCCATCACGCACCTCTCCGCCGACGATCCGCCCGTGCTGATCCTGCACGGCACCGCCGACCGCACGGTGCCCTACTCGCAGAGCGTCACGCTCACGCAGAAGCTGGACGAGCTGGGCATCGCCTACGAGCTGTTCACCTTCGAGGGGGCCGGCCACGGGCTGCAGGGCGCCGACCGCGCCGAGGTCCAGGCGGCCACCGCGCGCGCCGTGGAGTTCGTCCGCGAGCACCTGCTGCGTGAGTGACCACCCGTGCCCGGTGGGCGGCAGGATAGAGTGGGCGCACGGCGAAGTCCTCATTGACGATGAACCGCCGGAGTGCGAGGAGAGACGTCATGCAGCTCTCGATGAGACCTGTCGCGTTGGTTGCAGTGTTGACCGCGATGTGGTGGGGGCTGGCGGGCTGCGATGGCACCACCTTCCTGATCGGCCAGGATCAGGAGATCCAGATCGGCCGGGAGGCGGCCGCCGAGTTCGACCGCGAGCACAACGTGGACCGGTCGAGCGCCGACGCCCGCTGGCTGCAGGCCATCGGCAACCGCGTCGCCGCGGCCGCGTCGCCGCCGGACTACCCATACTCCTTCACGCTCGTGCGCGAGGACGTCAACAACGCCTTTGCCCTGCCCGGCGGCCCGATCTACTTCTACGACGGACTCATCGACAGTCTCGGTCGCGACGAGGACCAGGTCGCCTGGGTGATCGGGCACGAGATCACGCACATCCGTCAGAAGCACGCGGTCCGGCGCATCGAGCGGGCCATCGGCGCACAGGTGCTGATCGAGGTGCTGCTGGGCGGTCAGAACACCGCGCGGGAGATCGCGGGCATCGTCGTCGGCCTCGGCCTGCAGGACTACGGCCGTGACAACGAAATCATGGCCGACCAGCTCGCCTGCCGCTGGACGGCGGGTGCAGGCTATGACCCAACCGCCGGGCTTGCCGTCCTCGAGACCTTCAAGAGCATTCAGGGCGAGGACCCGAGCGACTTCGAGATCCTGTTCATGAGCCACCCGGGCAACAACACGCGCGAAGACGCGGTCAAGGACTACCTGAGCGAGCACAACATGTCCGGCCGCTACTACCCCTGATCGGCGCGCGGCGTCTCGCGCTCGATGTAGCCGAAGCAGCCGGCCCCGATGCGCGGGGGCGCCGGCTCCCTGAGGCGGTCCATTCTGGGCGGCTCTGAGGTCACCTCAGGGCCGCCCCCGCCTTTGCGCAGGATGATGTTGCGCAATTGCGTCTCGTTGTCGGGCTCCGGGTAGTCGGCGCGCCAGTAGCAGCCGCGCGTCTCCCTGCGCTCGAGCGACGCCAGCGCCACGAGCCGGGCCACCGTGTGCATGTGTCGCACCTCGACCGCCGTGCGGATGTCCTCGCGGCTCGCGCCGCCGCAGAAGGCGATCTCCGGAGACAGCACCTCCAGCTCCTCCAGCGCCCGGGTGATCGACGCCTCGGTCTTCACCGGCCCCAGGCCCCGCCAGCAGATCTCGCGGATGCGCTCCTGCAGCGGCACCGGGTGCGTCGTGCCGCGGAGGATGGTCTCGATGCGGTCGCAGGCGGCGTCCAACGTGTCTTCCGGCAGCTCCGGCGGGTAGAGTCGGTCGCGCCAGTGCCCTGCCGCCCCCCCGCCCGCCTCCCGGCCGGAGATCATGCAGTCGGCGAGCGCGCTGCCGCCCAGCCGCCCCGCGCCGAACAGCCCCCCGGTGACCTCGCCGGCCCCGAACAGCCCGCCGACGCTGCTGCCCTCCCGGGCATCCACCCACATGCCGCCGAGGAAGTAGTGCGCGTAGCCCAGCTCCAGCAGGTCAGCACGCAGCTCCTCACCGCGCTCCAGCACGTCGGCGACGCGGGCCTGCGGGTAGCCGAAGCTGATCAGCTCTACGTCGACGATGTCGGCGCCCGCCTCGTAGGCCATCGCGATGCCGTCGCCGGTCGTGCCGGGCGGGTTGTCCGTGCGCGCGAAGATCCCCGCCCCGCCGCCGGTCGCCATGACCACGTAGGGCGCTCTCAGGATCACCGGCTGTCGCGCCTTAAGGCACACCGCCGTCAGCCCGCAGACCCGGTCCCCGTCCAGCAGCACCTCGGTGGCGACGTGATCGTAGAGGAAGCCGACCTTGCGCGGCATCGTGGCCGCGCGCACTACGTCGAGCAACTCCTGTCCTGAGTCGGTCCCGCGGTACGACCAGCGCACCGTCCCCGGCATGCCCTCGCCCGCAGGCCGCGGCTCGTCGAGCTGCACGCCCAGCACGCGCAGCCTGCGCGGCGCCCGGCAGGCCTCGTTCGCGAAGCGCCACACGCGGTGCTGGTTACTGAGGAAGCCGCCGGTGTGCACGACCTGCCTGAACAGCTCGTCCTCGGTATCCTCCGTAGACCAGGTCATGTCCCCGAAGGCCCGCGTGGTGCAGCTCGGCGCCGCGTAGGGCATCTTGGACAGGCAGTAGACCTTCGCGCCGCTCTCGGCGGCGGTCAGTGCGGCAACCATCCCGGCCGCACCCGTCCCGACCACCACCACGTCGCACTCGACGATCACCGGTTCTCGCATCATCATGGCTCTCACCCGATGACTTCCTCCATTACGCGCATGAAGTTGCCGCCGAGGACCTTGAGGACCGTCTCGTCGTCGAAGCCGCGCGCCACCAGCGCCTCGGTGAACTCGGGCAGCCGGTCGATGGAGGGCGGGATGGGCACGTTCGAGCCCATGCCATCGTAGTCGGCCCCGAAGCCCACATGATCCGGGCCGACGAGGTCGATCACGTACTCGAAGCTGTCGATCAGCCGCTTCATGCTGGGCGCGTCGCGGTCGATGAACTTCGGGTGGAAGGCGATGCCGATCACGCCGCCCGCATCCGCCAGCTCCCGGAGCTGATCATCGGTCAGCCCGCGCCAGTGGGGACTCTGGGCGAAAACCGCGCCGTGCGAGAAGATCGGCGGAGTGCTGCTCAGCTCGACCGCCTCGTAGAAGCTGGCATCGTTCGCGTGCGCCAGGTCCACGATGATCCCGAGGCGGTTGCACTCAGCAATGACCTCCCGGCCGAAATCCGTCAGGCCCGGGCCGCGGCGGGCGGCCTCGCGAGCGATCGGTGTGGTGTAGTCGAAGATGCTGGGCTCGATCTGCGTGGTGCCCTCGCCGCCCTCGCCATGAGTCAGGTTCAGCACCCGCAGGCCCAGGCGATACAGATTGCGCAGCGTCGCCAGGCTCTCGTTGAGGCAGGTCCCGCTCTCGAGCATGGCGACGATGGCCATCTTTCCCTCGGCCTTCGCGCGCTGGATGTCGGCGACGCAGGTTGCGTAGACCACCTGCTCGGGGTGCTCCTGTGCGAGCGCCCAGGCTCCGTCGAACAGCTCCATGGTCTGCTGGAGCTTCGAGCCGCCCAGCATGAAGTAGCTGCAGGTCAGCCCGCCCTCGAGCGCGCGTGGGATGTCGAAGTGGTAGCGCTCATCGCGCACGGTCAGGTCCATGCTCTCACCGTCGGCGAGGCGCTGGATGATGGAGTCGTTGTGACCGTCTACGGTGATGGCGCGGCTGTGCAGTTCGCGGGTACGGTCGGAGATGGTCATCGCGTGCTCCCGTTCCGGTGATGGGTGGGTGCGAACGACTGTGCAGGCGAGGCGCCTGCACTACGGAGCGTCGCCCGCCTGTTCCGCGCCAGGGGAGTCGGCACCTGCCGCCTCGTGGCTCCCCATGCCCGTAAGCAGCGCGATGACGCCGAAGATGATGAAGCCGCAGGCCGCCGCCGTGAGGCCGATGCGCAGGTCGCCGGTACGCTCGCCGAGCTGCCCGATCAGGTTTGCGTTGGCGATGCTCAGCAGGTTGCCCGACCAGATCGACGCGGCGTAGACGGCCGAGAAGCGCGCCGGGGTGGTCTCGCGGATCTCCGCCAGCAGCGCGGGGAACTCCAGCGCCACCAGCAGTCCCACCAGCGGGTAGATGACGCCGATGGCGAGTGGGCCGCCCAGCCAGATGGCCGCGATGATGAGGCCGCCGCCGATCGGCCCGGGCAGCGTCAGGAACGCCCGCTGGCCGAAGCCCTCGGGGAGCACGGCCAGCGCCAGACGCGCGATCGCGTAGGCGAGCGAGTACAGGCCGAGCATCAGCCCGGTGCCGATGGGCAGCGCGCCCGCGCGCGCGGTGAAACGGCGTTCCATGAAGGTGGGCAGCCAGCCGTAGAGGCCGTTGTCGGAGCCGGCGTGCAGCATCGCGCACACGATGATCACGAGCGCGGGGACGGTCAGGATGCTGCGCAGGCTGAAGTCGGCGGGCGGGCCGTCGCCGGCCTCGTCCGCCACGCGGCCGAGATGGAGGATGAACTGCCCGGCGAAGAGCACCATGCCCGCGGCCAGGAAGGGCAGGTGTAGCGCGGGTGCGAAGCCCATCGCGCCCGCGTCCACACGCCCGAGCAGCCACTGGCCGATCAGCGGGAAGACCACGCCCGGCGCCGCGACGGCGATGAGGCTGATGGTGACCATGCGCCGCCGCCAGGCGGGGTACTGGCAGATCAGGAACGCGGGCAGTGAGGCCGCGTTGGCCGCGCCGAAGAACCCGGTGAGTATCAGGCCGATCTGCAGCGCCGGCAGGCTGCGCCCGAGGCCGCACACCAGGTAGGCGAGGCCCGTGCCGGCCAGGCAGGCGCGCACCATGCGCCGCGAGCCGAGGCGGTCGGTGGCCGGGCCCACCAGCGGCAGTGAGAACAGCGAGCCGATGGCGCCGGAGCTGAGCAGCAGGCCCAGGCGCCCTTCGGTGATGCCGAAGTGCTCCTGGGCGCGGTGCGCGTAAACCGGGAAGGTGGCGAATGCGTAGGTGGCGACCATGGCGAGCGCGAGCGCCACCAGGCTCATCGCCAGGCGCAGGCGCTCGGGGGCCGGTTGGCATGCCTCGCCGTCGCGATCAGCCATGGGGAGGAACAACGCCTCCGAGGATGGTGCGCGCCTGCGCTCTTCGACGGTGCCTGCTCCGGCACCTGCGGTGCAGGTCGGCGCGGCTTGTGCGGGGAACCGTGCGGCCCGGCCCGAACCACCGCGTTGCATGGGAGACCGGCGCCATGACCTCGCGCGAGATCATCCGACGAGTGCTCGAGTTCGACAACCCGCCGCGCATCGGCTTCTCATACTCGAACTTCAACGGCAAGACGCGCCTGCGCGATATCGCGAGCTGCGGTCCCGCGGCCGATCCCGACTTCGACGAGAACCGTCGCGAGGACGGGCTCGGCGGCGAGCTGTGGGAGGATGAGTGGGGCTGCACCTGGCGGCGGCTGATCGACTGGACCAAGGGCGGCGAGGTGGTCAAGCCGGCCTTCGCTTCGCGCGAGGAGTTCGAGGCCTACGAACCTCCGACCATCGACGATCCGGCGCGCTACGAGCGCTGCTACCAGGTGCGCGAGCAGTTCCAGGACATGTACCTGCTCGGCGGTATCACGGGCGCATGCTTCAACCGCGCGCGCTACCTGCCCACCTTCGGCACCTACCTCGAGTGGTGCGCGGGCGACCCCGAGCTGGTCGAGGACATCAACCGCATGGTCAGCGACCTGGTCATTGGCCAGGTGGACATCTACGCCGACGTCGGCTGCGACGGCGTGTTCTACTGCGAGGACTGGGGCACGCAGGAGCGCCTCCTGGTCTCGCCGCCGATGTGGGAACGCATGTTCAAGTGGACCTTCGAGCGCCTTATCGACCGCGCGCACTCCCACGGCATGACCGTGTGGATGCACTCGTGCGGCTACGTCAGCGACATCGTGCCGCCGCTGGTGGAGCTGGGCATGGACGTCTTTCAGTTCGACCAGCCCGAGCTGCATGGCCTGGACAACCTGGCGGAGTTCCACGGCCGGACGACCTTCTGGCTCCCGGTTGACATCCAGGTGACGCTCCCCACCGGAGATGAGGCGCTGATCCGCTCGCGGGCGCGGGAGATGGTGGACAAGCTCGGGCGCGGCGGCGGCTTCATCGCCAAAGACTACGGCGACAACGCCTCCATCGGCGTCGATCCGCTCTGGCAGCACTGGGGCTACGAGGAGTTCAAGCGCATCGGCGTCTTCGACCCGGCCGAGGCCGACATCGACGCGGCGGAGCTGTAACGCAGAGAACGGAGGAGCACTCACGATGAACCTGTTCGACTGGCTGTGCGATGAGGCGCGGGCGATCTCGGCGGAGGCGATGCTCATCCCGCCATCGGCCGAGCAGCTTCGCTGGAGCGAGGACGAGCGCCGCACCATGTGGCTCAAGTGCCTGGGGCTGTGGCCGCTGCCGGAACGCACCCCGCTGCAGGCCACCGTCACCGGCACCCTCGAACGCGACGACTACATCCTCGAGAAGGTCCACTTCCAGGCGCTGCCCGGAGCCCACGTCCCGGGCAACATCTACCGGCCCAAGCAGATCGATGAGCCGCTGCCCGCCGTCCTCTACCTCTGCGGCCACACCCGCGGCAAGGTCAACCTGACCTACCAGCAGAACCCGCGCTGGTTCGGCAGCCACGGCTACGTGGCGCTGGTGGTGGACCCGATCCAGCTCGGCGAATGCCAGGGCATCCACCACGGGACCTTCCACCAGGGCCGCTGGGACTGGATCAGCCGCGGCTACACACCCTCGGGCACCGAGGTCTGGAACGGCATGCGCGCCCTCGACTACCTCGCCACCCGCGAAGACGTGGACGCGACTCGCATGGGCGTGACCGGGCTGTCGGGCGGCGGCGTGATCTCGTGGAACCTGGCGGCGGCCGACACGCGCATCAAGTGCTGCGCGCCGGTCTGCCAGACCGGCTCGATGGAGCAGCTCATCTGCGACCGCTGCATCGACGGCCACTGCGACTGCGCGCACGTGATCAACTACTTCCGCTGGGACACCGCGCACATCGGCGCGCTCATCGCCCCGCGGCCGCTGCTGGTGGCCGCCGGCGCCGACGACGGCCTGTGGCGGCCCTACGCCTACAAGCAGCAGGTCCACCGCATCCGGCGGGTCTACGAGACCCTCGGCGCCGCGGAGATGTGCCGACTGGTCGAGGACCTGAGCTTCCACGGCTACACGCCGATGCTGCGCAAGGCCATTTTCGAGTGGTTCAACCGGCACCTCAAGGGCGACGACACCCCCGTCACTGACGACGTGACCGACTTCGAGGAGCCGGAGGAGAACCTGCTGGTCTTCGGCGGCAGGCTCCCCGAGGATGACACGATGGGGGAGATAGACCGGAACCTGAACCCGCCGACCCGCCCGATCCAGGTGCGCAGCGACGACCAGTGGGCGCGCCATCAGCAGGACGCCATCGCCCGCCTGCGCGCGACCAGCTTCCGTCAGATCCCGGCTGCCATCCAGCCGCGCGTGCGCTTCGCCCGCGATGCGGGCGGGGGCGGCGGCGTGATCGCCTACCGTTTCGACCTCGACCCCGGCGACGGCTTCGAAGTGCGCGCGCATCTGACCGTGCCCAAGCAGCGCCGCGCGCCCCTGCCCACACTGGTGGCGCCGATGCGCGAGGCGCGCTCGCCCTACTTCGGCGGCGGCGCCGACCGCCCGCACCCCGCGCAGGGCATCGCCACCGGTGTGGTCGAGGTGCGCGGGACCGGCTGCACCTCCATTGGCGAGGGCCTGAGCTGGACCATCCGCCGCGGCATGGTGATCTGCGGCTTCACGCTGCCCGAGCGCCAGGTTCTCGACCTGCTGGCGGGGCTGATGGCGCTGCGCGCGCAGGAGCCGGTGGGGGAGACCGCGCTCCTGGGCACCGGCCCGTGGTGCGTGCACGCGATCTACGCGGCGATCCTCGACCCGGCGGTGAGCGAGGTGGTGCTGGAGGCGCCGCCGGCCTCGCACGAGGAGCCCGAGACGCCCGAGATCATGGGCGTGCTGCGCGTGGGCGACCTGCCGCAGAACCTGGCGCTGCTCTACCCGCGCCCGATCACCTTCGTGGGCGAGATCCCGGAGGCATATCAGTGGACCGCGGACACCTACGAGAAGCTGGGCGCGGCCGACCGCATCCGCGTGGTGGAGAACGTGGGGGAGTGGCGACCGTTCGGCGCGTAGCGGCGTGAAGTGCGCGAATACGAATGGGCCGCCCACCGTCGGGCGCCCCGTTGTCGGTCCGGTCAGTCGGTCGGCGGCTACTCGGCGGCGGCCGTCGGCGCGGTGAAGACGCGCGCGCCCAACTCCTTGTCGAGCATGAACAGCGAGGCGCTGCCCTCGACCATGCGGAGCTGCTGAGCGACGGCGGAGGTGTTGGCCTCCTCCTCGACCTGCTCGTCCACATACCAACGCAGGAAGCTGGCGGTGGCGTGGTCCTTGAGTTCGATCGCGAGGTCCATGAGCGCATTGATGTTGTCGGTCACCCACTGCTCGTGCTCGTAGGCGTGCTCGAAGACCGCGGTCGCCGACTCCCAGTCCGTGCCGGGGTCGTCGATGGCCGAGAGCACCACGCGCCCGCCGCGCTCGGTCACGAAGTTGAAGAACTTGTCGGCGTGGAACAGCTCCTCCTGCGCCTGCGCCTTCATCCACGTGGCCATTCCAGGCAGGTCGTTGTCCTCCAGCCACGCCGCCATGGCGTAGTAGATGTATGCCGACCACAGCTCGGCGTTGATCTGCTTGTTGATCGCGTCAACCATCTTCTGATCCATTGATGGACCCTCTCGTGCAGTGATACGCGTCGTGCGGGTACACGGAAACCGACGCCCACCTGGGCGTCGGTGAATGCCCTGGCTTGGTGCCGAAGGCCGGACTCGAACCGGCACGGGGGAGAACCCCACTGCCTCCTGAGGACAGCGTGTCTACCAATTCCACCACTTCGGCACCATCGGTTGTGCGTCACATTATACTGAACGCATCGCCCGACTGTCAAGTTTGCTGCGCGCGGCCGCCATCCCCCGCAGGCGCGAATATCTGCACCGGCTCCGTGCGGTTGCGCACCTTGACCTGCCCCAGGGGGCGCATCGTGGCCCCGATCTCGGGATCCGCGGTCGCGGTCTCCCAGTCGGCGAGGATCGGGCAGGCGCGCTCGCGGCACTCACTCTGCAGGCGGAAGGCCACATTGACCGGGTCGCCGAGGATCTGCGGCTCGGGCGGCGCCTCGCCCACCCAGCCCAGCGACACCTCGCCGGTGGTCAGCGTGATGCCGAAGCCGATGTCCTCCTCCGGCCAGCGCTCGGCGAGCCGCGCCTCAAGCTGCCGCCCGGCTTCGAGCGCCCGGCGGGCATGGTGCGGCCGGCCCTCCTCCGGCCGGAAGAACACCAACGCGGCATCACCGGGGCGTCGGGCGGCGACACCACCCAGAGGCTCGACCACGTCGTCCACCAGCGCGAAGAACTCGCGCATCATCGCCATCACCTCGGTCGGTGAGCTTGTCTCCGAGCGCGCCGTGTAGCCGGCCATGTCGCACACCAGCACGGTCACCTCGAGCTGCTCGCCCTCCTCGCGCACCCACGTCGGCCACAGGCGCGCCAGCGAGCCCAGCGCCGTCTCGCTCTGCAGGGCGGAGATCACCACGCCGGTCGCGAGCACCGCCAGGCCCACCCCGGTCAGCGGGAGCATGACCAGCGAGCGCGCGAAGATGATCGCGCCGAGGGCGAACCACCCCACTACTACGATGGCGGCCAGACCCCACGTCCACCAGTGGCGGCGGCCGCGGCCGACCAGCCCGACGGCCATGCACGCAGGCAGCGCCACGAGCAGCGCCAGCACGTGCGGCGCCTCGGTGATGTACCGCCCGGAGAGCATGGTCGCCGCGGCCTGGGCGTGGATCTCCACGCCGCTCATCAGCCCCAGCGGTGTGACGAAGAGGTCCTTGACTTCGTCGGTGACGCCGATCAGGACGATGCGGTCGCGGATGGTGGAGGGATCGATGGAGCCCGCGTGCACGTCCTCGAAGGCCACGCTGGCGACCGTGCCGGCCGGCCCGGCCCAGTTGATCATGACCTGCGGCGGCACGGTCGCGACCTCGTCGTAGACCAGCGCGCGTGACAGCGCCTCGTACGCCGTGACCCCGTCGTCCGCGAGCTGCTGCGTGATCACCCAGCGTACCACGCCGTCGGGCCGGAAGAGCAGCGGAGAGGCCACCCGGCGCACCGCGGGCAGCAGGGCCTCCGGCGGCGGGATGAACTCGGGGCGCTCGCGTGCCGCCTCGAGGGTCGGGTCGGCCCCCGCGACGGCGATGACCCTCCCGGACCGCGTCATCGCGTCGGCGAGCGCCGCATCGGTGGCGGGGTCGTCGCCCTCGCCGGAGAAGAACACATCCAGGCCGATCCTGCGCGCGTCCGCCTCATGGAGGCGCTCGATGACCGGGACGTAGGCCCCCCGGTCAAGCGCGCTCGGCCCCCAGCGTGGCAGCGTGTCGAGGGTCTCGGCGGTGATGGCCACGATCACGAAGTCTTCGAGCGGCGGCGACGGGTGCGGCATGCGCAGCCGCCAATCCACCGTGCGCAACTCCAGCGCGCGCAGGGACCCGAGACGCGCGGACGCGAGGATGGTCAGCACCGCCAACGCCGAGGCCACGATGACCGCGGCGCGAATGCTCAGTCGGGTCGTGGGGGCGGCGATGGCTCGCGACCTCCACTCAGCGAGCGCCCGGGTTCGCCCGCACAGGCGGCTGCGGCAGGTTCCGGGGGCGGCGGGGTCGGTTCGGCGACGGTGGCTGCGTCACCTGCGCGGGTGCCAGATGGGATTGCGCGCGCGCTCCCGGCGGCCGCACCTGCGCCCCCATGCCGCCGGCCTGGTGGAACTGCACGTAGAGGACGCGGTCGCCCGCCAGCACCACCTGGACGGCGTCCCCCGCGGCCTCGTGCAGCGCGCGGCCGATGTCCTGTGGCGTCAGCGCCGTGACCACCGCGAGCGACACCCGATCGCCGGGCAGCACCAGCGGTGCGGTGCGCAGCACGCCGTTGATCTGCACGATGAATTGCCGCAGGTGGGCGAGTTGATCCCGGTTCGCGCCGGAGATGTCGATGCGCACCACGCCCGTGCTGCGCTCCATCATCTCGCGGATGATGCGCGGCGCCAGGCCCTGGCCCACGCGCCGGCCCAGCGCCGCCAGCGCCGCCATGACCGCCTCGCGCTCGCCCTCGCCCGCGCCCGGCACCGTCGCCTGGATCGAGGTCAGCGCGCCGCTGTCGCCGTCGTGCACCAGCCGGATGTCGGCGCTTACGCGCGCGGAGAACAGGCCCGGGTTGACCTGCCGCACCTGCGCGAGCGCCACGTCGCCGACCACGCAGTAATCCGCCGTGGGCTTGCGACCCCACCTGATCGTGCCGTCATCGTTGAACGAGAAGTCGGTGACGCCCGCCTCGACTACGGAGGCGCTCTGCAGACCGTGCAGCGCGAGCTGGCGGGCCACCGCGCGCGACGCCAGCCATGAGCCCATCGCCGTCAGCCCGTCCTCGCGCAGCGCGACGATGATCTGCGGATCGCCGAGCTGGCTCACGATGTCGCGGTGCCGGTTGTACATGACCCACGCGGCCTCGTCATCGCCCGCCAGGTTGAAGCGGTCGATGACCGCTCGCATGTTGCGCGGAACCCGGCAGCGCTCGTCGGGAGCGACGCGCACGACCTCGCCGTCGGCATCCACCGCCACCTCGCCCTCGTAGACGTAGGTGCTCGACTCGCCATCCTCGGCGACCTCGCAGCGGAAGACCGTGCCGGTGACCGAGGCGACCGCGCTGGGCATGCGCACCTCGAACTTGCTCGTGCCGCTCAGCGCCTGCTCGATGGTCACCCAGATGCCGCCCACGATCGCCTGGAAGGTGGTGGTCCCGCCGGAGGCGATCGCGGTCACCAGCACCTGCGAGTTCTCGTCCATGCGTACGTAGCCGCCGCCACCCACCGACAGCTCGGCCCGGGCCGACGCCCCCGTCTTGATGCCGTCACCGGGGACCAGCACCTCGTTCAGGCGCGCAGCGCGGTAGCCGGCCGTGCCATGGCGCGTTTGCACGTCCCCGTACATCGAAGTAAGCACGGCCTGGTTGGTGGCCACCTGACCGCGCTGCGCCCACGCCGCGCCGACCGGCGTCAGGAGCGCCACCACCATCAGAACCACTGTCGCACGGGCTGCCTTCATTGCCATCGGCCTCCCCGGTTCCGTCGCGCCACCCAACCGAGCCGGCGACGAGCGAGCGATCTGCTCACACAGACGCTCGGCACCAAGGTCGTGTTCACGAAAATGTCATGCAGCGCGCCCGCGGTCTCATACTGCGGCGCCGTTGGCGCGCAGGCGTTCCTGCAGGGCGGCAACATCGACCGCCGCCGCGTCGCCGTCGGCATCGGCCGCCATCGCCGCGCCCTCACCGGCGGCCTCGCCGATGGCCATGCATGTGCCCATGACGCGCAGCGCCGACATCGCCTGGTGGTCCGCCGAGATCGCCCGGCCCGCGGTCAGCAGGTTGCTGATGTCCGCCGACACCAGGCTGCCCCACGGGATGTCGAACCACAGCCCGTCGCGCGGGTAGAGGGCCTTGCGGTCATCGCTGCCGTCGCCGGGCAGGTCCTCGTAGTGCTTCTCGTACATGGCGCACGGCGGGTCGTTGGGGCAGCCTGTGTAACACAGGTGCGTGCTGTGCTTCACGCGCCCGAGCGGGCAGTGGATGTCGATCCAGTACGGGCAGCGCGCGACCGCGTCGTCGCGCCGGCGGGCATCCACCACGTCCTGACCGGTGATGATGTCCAGCCCCACCATCTGCCGGCTCTCGCGCAGGCCGATGTGCGGTGGCGTCTGCACCAGGTAGGCGTTCTCCATGCCCGGCACGTTCTCGCGCCACCACTTCACGAGCTGCCAGGTGTCGCGCCGCACCTGCAGCTCGCCGCGCGTGAGGTCCTCGACGTTCGTCGGGTCACCGGCGAAGCGCGTGGCGTTGGGCATGTGATGGCCGGTGCGCTTGCCCGCCAGCACGCCGCCCCAGCTCGGGTTGTACGCGTTGATCTCACCGGACGTGACGGCCGCCGCCGCGCGCTCGCGGATGGCCTGTGCCTCCTCGCCGGCGGGCAGCCGATCATCCTCGACGCCCGCGATGTGAAACATGCTGCCCATCGACTGCACAGCGCCATCGAAGGCGCGGCCAAAGGTGAAGCCGGCGCCCGCCCGAGCGACCACGTCGGCGTCGCCGGTGGCATCAACGAAGACCCTGCCCACCACCGCCTCGCGTCCCGATTTGCTCTCGAGCACCAGCGCGCTGATGCGCCCACCGTCCACGATCGCATCGGTCACCCAGGTGTGCAGGCGCAGGTTGGCGCCGCTGCCCAGCACGATCTCGTCGGCCGCGAGCTTGAAGGCCTCCGGATCGAAGGCGATGCCGCCGCGCGCGACCGCCTGGTCGTAGTCGGGGGCGCCGTCGAGGTCGGCCATGCGGCGGCACAGAGCCTCGGCGATGCCGCCGATCATCGGCTCATCGGTTCCGGAGGCGCGCGTGCCCAGGATCACCGCGATCAGGCCCGCGGTGGCCATGCCGCCGAGGTAGCCGTAGCGCTCGAGCAGCAGCGTCTTCGCGCCCGCCCGCGCCGCCGCCACGGCCGCGGGGATGCCTCCGGGGCCGCCGCCCGCCACGATCACGTCGTACTCTCCCACTACCGGTATGTCACGAGCCGGCACCGTGATACTGCGCATCGTCAACCTCCCGTGTGTGTGCTGCCCTGGCGTCAGATCGCGGCTCCGCCGGCGCGCAGGCGCGCCTGCAGCTCGCCGACGCTCACCGCGTCCGCCTCAGTATCATTCGCCGCCGCCATCGCCGCGGCCTCTCCCGCCGCCTGTCCGGTCGCCATCGACGGACCCATCACGCGCAGCGAGGCCATCGCGAGATGATCCGCCGACACCGTTCGCCCGCAGGTCAGCAGGTTGTCGAGGTCCGCCGACACCAGCGCGCCGTAGGGGATGTCGTACCACGAGCCGCCCGCGATGCCGCCGGCGGGCGGCAGCTCCTCGCGATGGTGCGTGAACATGTGGCAGTCGGTCTTGCCGCAACTTTCGCGGCAGACCGATCCGCCCATGGCGACCGCCTCGGGCCCCACGTGCGCCATCGGGCAGTGGATGTCCAGGCCGAAGCTGCAGCGCGCGATGGCGTCCTCGCGCTTGCGCGCGGTGAGCACGTCCTCGCCGGTGACGCACTCGCGACCGACCATGCGCCGGCTCTCGCGTACGCCCACCATGTGCGCGGTCAGCTCGAGGAACGAGCGCTCCGCGCCGGGGACCTCGCGGCGCATCCACTGAGCGATCTGCCGGGCGTAGCGCCGGCCCAGCACCTCGGCGGCGGTCAGGTCGCGCACATCGGTCGGGTCGCCGCCCAGGTGGATCATGTTGAACGAGCGCGAGTCACTGTGCGGGTTGGGGCTGGCCCCCGCGCCGTGCCAGCGGTAGGCGCCCAGGCCGTCGAGCATCGCCGCGCGGGTGGCCGCCAGCACGCCGGGATCGCTGCGCCCCGGGAAGCGCTCGGCATCGATGCCCGCCATCTGCATGATCAGCGTCATCGCCTGCACGCGGCCATCGGCGGCGCGGCCCAGGTCGAAGCGAGCACCTGCGCGCGCCACCAGGTCGGCATCGCCGGTCGCGTCCACGAACACGCGCCCGCCTACCGCCAGCGGGCCGGACTTCGTCTCCAGCACCAGCGCCGCGATGCGCCCGTCCTCGACGATGGCCTCGCCCACCGGCGAGTGCAGCAACAGGTCGGCCCCCGAGCCGGTCACCAGCTCATCCGCCGCCAGCTTGAAGCCCTCAGGCTCGAAGCGGATGCGCCCGCCCGCCACACCTCGGTCGAAGTCGGTCGCGCAGCCGAGGTCGGCGATGCGTCGGCACAGCTCCTCGCAGAGCCCGCCCACGACCGGCTCGCCGGTCCTCGCCGGGCGGATGCCCAGGATCAGGTTCACCCAACCGGCGGTGGCGATGCCGCCGAGGAAGCCGTAGCGCTCGACGAGCAGTGTCCTGGCGCCTGCGCGCGCAGCCGCGACCGCGGCGCAGATACCTCCCGGCCCGCCCCCGGCCACGATCACATCATACTCGTCCCACACCGGCACCTCGCGCGCGGGCTCACGCACCACCATCCCGGCACCTCCGTATGCGCCTGCGTCTCGAGCGGCATTTCACCGCCCGCCGGCTCTTCCCTTCGCGCGGCGCGCAGGCAGGATTCGGCGTGCCGCGAGGGAAGCAGCCTGTGACAGCCGACACTACGCCCGGGAGCTGATCGCCATGGCCGAGGACAGGCGTGCTGCGTGGGGATACCAGGCGCACCAGGACGAGGTCGGCAAGCTGCCGACGCCCTTCCCGCGCACCATGGGCCCCAACGCGCTCAAGTACGTCCAGGAGGTGGTCGAGAGCGGCCTCGCCAGCGACATGTTCGGGCGCTTCGAGCGCGCCTTCGCCGAGGCCTACGGGGTGAAGCACTGCATCGCCACGCCCGGCTGCACCCCCGCCCTGGCGACCCTGGCCGCGGCCTTCGACTTCGAGCCCGGCGACGAGATCATCGTCAGCCCGATCACCGACTACGGCACGGTGCAGGGCCTGGTCGCCGAGGACTATATCCCGGTCTTCCCCGACACCGCACCCGGCACGGTGAACATAAGCGCGGCCACCATCGAGCCGCTCATCACCGATCGGACGCGCGCCATCCTCTGCGTGCACAAGACGGGCATTCCCTGCGACATGGACCCGATCAACGACCTCGCGGCCCAGCACGGCCTGATCGTCTACGAGGATGCCTGCCAGGCGGTCTTCGGCGAGTACAAGGGGCGGCTGTGCGGGACGCTGGGCCACGCGGCCGGGTTCTCGTTCGACTCGGAGAAGACCATGGGCTCGGACGTGGGCGGGTGCGTGATCACCGAAGATGACGATCTCGCCGAGCGCATCCGCTTCATCGGCCAGAGCCGCGGGGCGCGCCAGCGCGAGGGCTTCGGGCGGCTGCACACCGAGCCCGGCTACGCCTACCGCATGCCCCACTGCACCGCCGCCATCTGCCTGGCGCAGCTCGAGATCATCCAGGACCAGGTCGCCCATCGCGACCGGATGGTGCGGCTGCTGTCCGAGCTGGTCGGCCAGATCGACGGAGTCACGCCGCTGCCCATCCCGGACTTCTGCACGGTCTACTCGGCGTGGATGTTCGGCATGAGCATCGACCCGGCACAGTTCACCTGCAGCGCCGACGAGTTCGGCGCGCAGCTCGCCGAGGCCGGCATCCCCGGCGCGAGCACCGCGCGCTACTATTTGATGCCCGAGGCCTGCACCTTCCTGCAGCGCCGGGCGCAGGAGGGCCGCTACCCCTACTCGATGCCGCCGGCGGCGCGCGAGTACTCTTACGACGAGCGCACCTGCCCGACCGCGCACGAGTTCCTGGACACCTGGATCCGCTGGTCCACGTTCTGCGAGAAGTACACTGAGGAGCACTGCGAGCTGGCCGCGAGCATCGTGCGCGAGGTCGCCGACCGCAATCGGAGGTAGCCCGCATGCTGCGCCTGACCGGCCGCTACTATCGCACCATCCCCAACACCGATCCGGGCTACGAGTTCGAGACGCTGGAGCTGCCCCTTGAGAGCACCGCGCTGGTGTCGCTGCACTGCTGGAACATCGGCTGCCCGGGCGGGCCCGAGGCCGATCCTGAGTTCTGCGTCGGCATGGGCTACCCCGGCGTGACCGACGAGGCCTACCGCATCATGCGCGAGGAGATCCGCCCGGCGCTCGATGCCGCGCGCGCGTGCGGGCTGACGGTCTGCCACGTGCAGGCGGAGAGCATCGCCCGGCGCTACCCCGAGTGGTTCAACTACGCTATCGACACTCCGGCCGAGGACGTGATCCCCCAGCCGGAGGCGCCGCGCGAGGCCATCCCCGGCTACCGCCGGTCGATCCTGTGGCGCTCGCATGGCGAGGACTACCCCAACCGCTCGGGGCTGGCGGAGATGGACTTCCCGGAGGTCGTGGCGCCCCTGCCGGGCGAGCCGGTCGTGCACCAGACTCATCAGTTCGACCGCATCCTGCGCGAGCGTGGCATCGTCAACCTGATCTACGCCGGCTTCGCCACCGACATGTGCATCCTCAACGCGCCCGGCGGGATGGGGCCGATGTTCGGCCTGGGCTACCGCGTTGTGCTCATCCGCGACGCCACCATCGGCGTGGAGCCGCCCGACTTCCTCGAGGAGCGCATCGCGACGCGCTGGGGCATCCGCTACCACGAGACCCACTGGGGCGACACCATCGAGGTCGCGGACTTCATCGCGGCGTGCGAGGCGGAGGGTGGGCGGGGGTAGCGACGGGATGGCAACGGCGCACGGGCGCGACCCGCCCGTGCCACGGGAACGACGCCGTCTGTCACCTGCCGTTGCCGGAAGCCGGCGGCTGGTAGCCGGTAGCTGAAAGGGGCGAAGCCCATGTCACACGACCGCACCCCGATCACCGTCACGCTCCCCGAGGGCGTCCGCTGCGCCATCGCCCTGACCTATGACACCGACATGGCCGCCGGCTACGCGCCCGACGGCATCTGCCACGGCCGCACCATGCCCCAGCTCAAGGACTACATGCTGCGGCTGTGCGCCACCGCCGAGGAGCACTGCGTGCGCCTGCACTTCTTTCAGATCTGCAACGGCCTCGAGCCCACCGAGGATGTCGGCTACCTGCGCGAGATCATCGACCGCGGCCATGACCTCGACTCGCACACCTACTCCCATCAGCCGCTGAACATCGATGACCTGGACGTGCTCGACTTCGAACTGCGCCGCGCCAACGAGCTGCTGGCCGAGCGCCTCGGGCACACCTCGACGGTGCTGCGCGGGCCCGGCGGCTACGCCGGCGGTCTGCGCGGGCACGCGGCGAACCAGCGGGTCATCCTCGACAACGGCTTCCGCTGGGTGAGCTGTGAGTACAACTTCCGCGTGACGCCCGCGAGCTACATGGAGGCGATCTCGGGGCCGGCGCAGGAGGTCTGCTACGCCTACAACAGCGGCCTGGTCGAGCTGCCCATCATGAGCCTGACCGACCGCAACTTCTTCGACTCGCTCATGTGCGTGGACCGGGCCGCCTGCGACGCCTGGCGCCAGGAGTTGGGCCACCGGGCGCTGCCGGACGGCCGGGCGAAGGCCCCGTGGACGCGCGAGGATGCACTCGAGCGCTGGATCGAGTACAACCTCGCGACCGCCGAGTTCGCCTGCGAGCACCGCCTGTTGTGGGTGGCGGCGTGGCACCCGTACACGCACCTGGTGCACGACCCGCACAACCGCACGCTGCCGGCGCTGCTTGAGTGGGCATCCGAGCGCGATGACGTGGTGGTGTGCACGCTGCGCGACGCGGCGCAGTGGCTGGAGCCGGCCTGAAGGCACTGCCGCCGCCGGTCGCTGCCGTCGCCGTTCGTCGTTCGTGGCATCCCGCCCAGGGGCGGGACCCGCGCGCCGTTGCCGTTCCCACGAAGGCCTCCCCGCCGCCCCCGGCGAACTGCCGTTCGTGGGACAGGCATTCCTGCCTGGCAATGCCGTTCGACACGGGGACCCACCATGCCCGACAACGTGCTCTACTACGGCGACAACCTCGACATCCTGCGACGTCACGTTGCCGACGAGAGCGTCGATCTGATCTACCTCGACCCGCCGTTCAACTCCAATCAGGCCTACAACGTCATCTTCGCGGAGGAGAACGGCTCGGGTTCAGGCGCCCAGATCCAGGCCTTCGACGACACCTGGCACTGGACCATGGAGACCGCCGAGCTGTTCCACCAGACCGTCGAGACCGGCGGCGTGCGCGTGGCCGAGGCCCTGTGCGCCTTCCGCAACATGCTCGGCGACACCGACATGATGGCCTACCTGGCCAACATGGCCCCGCGCCTGGTGGAACTCCACCGCGTGCTCAAGCCCACCGGCTCCATCTACCTGCACTGCGACCCCACCGCCAGCCACTACCTCAAGGTGCTGATGGATGCGATATTCGGGGCAGAGCGCTTCCAGCGTGAGGTCATCTGGCGGATAGGCTGGGTGTCCGGCTTCAAGACACAGGCAAGGAACTGGATACGGAACCACGATGTCCTGCTGTTCTACACACGTTCTTCGGAGTTCACATTCAATAAGCCGCTCATACCCTACCGTGAGGGCTATACGCGCAGAGACGGGTCGAAGCCGACAGGAAAGGGCATCCCGGTGGAGGACACCTGGAACTGCCATCCCGAGGACGTGAGCCCATCAGGGGCGCCACTGGACTCCATCATGATCAAGAGCTTCTCGGGGGAGAAGCTCGGCTACCCGACGCAGAAGCCGGAGGCGCTGCTGGAGCGGATCATCAGCGCGTCGAGCAACGAGGGGGACGTGGTGCTCGACCCGTTCTGCGGCTGCGGGACGACGGTGGTGGTGGCGCAGCGGCTGGGGCGGCGCTGGATCGGCATCGACATCACGCACCTGGCGGTGAACCTGATGAAGTTCCGGCTGCGCGACACCTTCGGCGAGGAGATCACCGCGCAGTACGAGGTGATCGGCGAGCCCACGGATGTGGCGGGCGCGACCGAGCTGGCGCACCAGGACCGCTATCAGTTCGAGCTGTGGGCGCTGGGGCTGGTGGGGGCGCGTCACGCCGGGACCGGGCGGGGCGCCGACCGGGGCATCGACGGCGTCCTGCACTTCCACGAGCCCGCGGGCGGCAGTCCGACGCGGGAGATCGTGCTCTCGGTGAAGTCGGGGCATGTGACGCCGGCTTACGTGCGTGACCTGCGCGGGGTGGTCGAGCGCGAGGAGGCGGCCATCGGCGTGCTCATCACGCTGGAGGAGCCGTCGCAGAAGATGCGCGAGGAGGCGGCGTCGGCGGGCTTCTGGTCGCCGGCGCACAACCCCGAACTGCGCTTCCCGCGCATCCAGATCCTGACCATCGAGGAGCTGCTGGCGGGCCGGGGCATCGACTGCCCGTATCTGCGCCACGGGACGGCGACCTTCCGCCGTGCCCCGCGCGACCGCCGGCCGGAGGCGGAGACGGGCAAGCTCATCGAGGAGTAGGGCGGATGACGACGGCCCGGCGGCGAGGCGCCGCCGCCCGGACATTCCCCCTACGCCCGCACGTAGAAGAGCTGGCCATCGCGCTGCTCGGTGCGCAGGTCGCCTTCGCCGACCAGGTGCGCCAGGTACTTGGACGCCTCGTTGGGGTGCATGCCCAGGCCGTGGGCAACGTCCTGCAGCGTCACCGGCCGGCGGCCCACCAGCGCCAGCACCTCCGCGGCGTCATGCTCGGCGCTATCGGGCGCGCCGCGCTCCCACGCCGAGGAGATGACCGTGGCGTTGGGGCCCAGGATCACGCGCGCGCGCACCAGCGTCGCGTTGTCCACGCGCCGCGCGTCGCCGGCGGGCGCGGGCCGCACCACCGTGTTGATCTGCACCTGCGCCGGATGGATGCGCTCGATGGCCCGGTCGATGGCCTCCAGCTCCGCGTCGGAGTCGTTGACGCCCGCGACCAGCATGACCTCCAGCCAGACCTCCCCGCGAAAGCCCTCGACGGTGGCGCGCAGGCCCTCGATGTAGCGCTCCAGCGTGATGCCCTCGACCGGGCGGTTGATGCGCTGCAGCGTCTCCTCGGTGCCGGCGTCGAGGGAGGGCATCATCAGGTCGGCCTGCATGGCGGCGCTGCGCACGCCCTCGCGCCACAGCAGCGCGCCGTTGGTGAGCAGGCAGACGGGGATGTCGGTCAACTCGCGCGCGCGCGCCATGGCGTCGCCCAGTTCGGAGTTGAGCGTGGGCTCACCGCAGCCCGCGAAGGTCAGGTAGTCGGCGCTGCCCCCGGCCTCCAGCCAGCGCGCCAGCTCGTCGAGCACCTCATCGACCCGAACGTACTCGCGGCGCTCGTCGGTATGCACCGTGGTGGGCCCGAGCTGGCAGTAGATGCAGTCGAGGCAGCAGGTCTTCATCGGCACCATGTCAACGCCCAGCGATCTGCCCAGCCGCCGCGAGGGCACCGGGCCGTAGAGATGTCGGTACTCAGCCATGGGCCTCCACCTCACCTGCCGCGAGCTGCGCCAGCAGTCGGTCGATGATCGCCTGGTACGCCTCGCGCACCGCCGGCGGGGCCTCGTCGGCCACCAGCGGCCGGCCCGCGTCGCTGAGCGCCACGATCTCGGCGCTGAGCGGCACGCGCCCGAGGAAGGGCACATCCATCTGCGCGGCCATGCGCTCGCCACCGCCGGTGGCGAAGATGTCGGTGCGCTCACCGCAGTGCGGGCACACGAAGCCGGACATGTTCTCGACCACCCCGAGCACGCGCCCGCCGACCTTGCGCACGAAGTTGATCGCGCGCCGGCAGTCCGACAGACTGGCCTCCTGCGGCGTGGTGACGATGACCGCGCCGTCGGCGTCGGGCAGCGACTGCATGAGCGTCAGCGGCTCGTCGCCGGTGCCCGGGGGCAGGTCGGCGATGAGGAAGTCGCGCCGGCCCCAGGTGACGTCCGCCACGAACTGCCGCAGCACACCGCCGCGCAGCGGCCCGCGCCAGATGGTGGGCTGGTCGGGCTCGCCCATGAGGAAGGCGATCGACATCACCGCGAGACCGCCGGGCAGCTCCATCGGTCGGATCGCCTCGGCGGTGCCCGTGGTCAGCTCGCCCACCAGGCCGGTCAGCAGTGGGATGGTCGGGCCGTGCAGATCGGCGTCCAGCAGGCCGACCCGATGGCCCTGTGCGGCCAGCGCGAAGGCCAGGTTCGCGGCGACCGTGCTCTTGCCCACGCCGCCCTTGCCCGAGAGCACCATGATGATGTGCTCGATGTCCTCGGCGCGCTCGGCGATGCGCTGCGTCTGCTGCTCGTACTCCGCCATCCGTTGGTCCGTCGCTTGTTGATCCATTGCTCGTGGTGTCATCTCATTCCTGACGCGTGACTCACAGGCCTGCGATGAGCTGCTCGGCCTGCGCCCAGGCATCGCGCATGGCGCTCGCCGCCGGGCCATCGTTGTGCTCCACCAGCGGCATCTGCGCGGCCAGGGCGTCGGTCACCGTCGGGTCCCAGGGGATCTCGCCCAGCAGAGGCAGGCCCTGCGCGGTACATTGCCGGCGCAACTCGGCGGTGTTGTCGGCGTTGATGTCCGCCTTGTTGATGATCACTGCGGCGCGCAGGCCGAAGTGCCCGATCAGCTCCACCAGCCGCTCCATGTCGTGCATCCCCGAGAGAGTCGGCTCGGTGACGATGACCGCGAGGTCCACGTCCGCGAGCGCCGACGTGGTCGTGCAGCCCAGGCCCGGCGGCCCGTCGATGAGCACCAGGTCGAACTCGTGCTCGTAGGCGAGGTTCTCGGCCTTCTGCCGCACCAGCGTCACCAGCTTGCCCGAACTCTCGGCGGCGGGCAGCAGGCGCGCGTGGGCCATCGGACCGTAGCGGCTCTCACCCACGTACCATGTGCCCACGACCGCTGGCTCGAGGCTGAGTGCGTGGGCCGGGCAGGTGAGCACGCACAGCCCGCAGCCCTCGCAGGCCAGCTCATCGACCTGCTCGATGGTGATCGCGCCGAAGCGGCAGCGGCGCTCGCACTCTCCGCAGCGTATGCACTTATCTTCATCGCGCACCGCGATCTTGGCACCGACGAACTCGCCCTGCTCGTGGTCTTCGGGGTGCATCAGCAGGTAGAGGTTGGCGGCGTCCACGTCGCAATCGGCAATGACCTTCTCCTGCGCCAGCGCGGCAAAGGAGGCCACGGCGGTGGTCTTGCCGGTGCCCCCCTTGCCGCTGACGATGGTCACCTGCTTGAGGTCAGACACGGCGGCAACTCCTCACACGCTATCTTGAACGCGGGCGCGCGCCCGCGTTCGTTCTCGCCACGCCTTGCGTCTCGGCGCGTATCAACGCATAATGTCGGGGAGCCTTCGGGCTCCTCGCGGAGGCCGGTGGCGGCCGGCCATGAGGGAGGCGAGCAATCTGCTCGCGGCGACCGGCCGCCACCTGTCCGCGGGCTACCAGCCGTAGCCCCAGCCGCGGCCCATGCCGCGGCCGAAGCCGATGCCGCGGCCGCGGCCCCAGGCCATGCCCCGTCCATAGCCGAACGGAGCGCGGCCCCGCCCCCACGCCATGCCCATGCCGGGCATCATGCCCCAGCCGCCGTAGCCGAAGCGGCCGTAGGGGTAGCCGTAGCCCATCGGCCCGGCCATCCAGGGGCCTGCCGGGAAGCCGTAGCGGGCACCGCCCCACGCGCCCAACATCGGCCCGTAGGGATTACACCAACCACGAGCGCCCCCGGTCATAGGGCCCATGCCCCCCGGTCCGGTCCCATCCAGTCCTGGCATCATTTCCACCTCCTGTCGCTCGAAGCTGCGAACTGCTGTGCGTTACTCAGCGCCTGCGCGTCATGGCCGCGCCACACTGAGGGCACTTCTGCTGGTAGCACTGGACTCCGCGCTGGTGCGGGACCTCTCTTCCGCAGTTCGGGCAGATGCACGTCCCGCCCGGCCCCATGGCGAAGCCGCCGCCTCGGCCGCGGCCTGCGCCGCCGCGACCTGCGCCGCGTCCCGTGCCCGGGCCTCCACCTCCGGGAGGTCCGGTGCCGTCTCCACGTGGCATGCGTCCTCACTCCTTTCCTGAAGGGGCGGCCTCGCTCGAGACCAGCCCCGCGATCTGTCGGTACATGTCGGTCAGCTCGTCCAGCCACTCGTCGGAGGCGCCGAGCAGCGTCTCGCCGCGCGAGTAGGCCTCGGCGATCTCCCGCCGCTCGGGCACGCGCATGAGCACCGGGATGCCCTCCGACTCCAGCCACTGCTCCATCTCGGCGTAGCCGTCGCGATCGCGGTTGATCACGACGCCGCACGGGACATCCATGCGCCGGGCGGTCCCGACCGCCTCGCGTAGGTTGGCCAGCCCGAAGGGCGTGGGCTCGGTCACCAGGATGCAGAAGTCGCTGCCGTCCACCGCCTCCTGCATGGGGCAGGCGGTGCCGGGCGGGGCGTCGATGATGGTGACCGCCCCGTCGGCGATGGCGCGCCGGGTGGCGGCCGTCACCGGCCCCGAGCGCTGGTGGCCGACGTCGATGCGCCCCTGGTGGAAGTCAATGCCGTCCGCGGCGCCGTGGGCGACCTCGCCGATGCGCAGCGGCGCCTCGCTGATCGCCCCGGTGGGGCAGACGACGGCGCACGCGCCGCAGCCCGAACACAGGTCGTAGAAGGTCAGCACCGCCTGACCGACGGCGGCGATCGCCGCCACCTCGCACACCCGCGCGCATCGCTTGCAGTGTGTGCATCGGTTGAGGTCCACCTCGGGCACGAGGATATTCACCACCTCGCGCTCGGCGATCTCGGGGCGCAGCAGGATGTCCGCGTTCGGCTCCTCGACGTCGCAGTCGAGCAACTGCACGGTCGCGTCCTGCTCGCGCACCAGCGCCTGGGCGAGGCTGCACGAGATGAGCGTCTTGCCGGTGCCGCCTTTGCCGGCGGCGACCGCGATCGTCAGGTTGTCCACACGTGCGTCGCTCATCGTTCCGCCTGCTCTCGGTCGGGCGTCACTCAGCATCGCCCTCGAGGTACTCGATCTGCGAGCGGATGAACTCGAGCTGCTGCTCGAGCATGTCCGCCTGTGCGCGCAGCATGCTCAGGTGGTACTCGCGCATCTCCTGCTCGCTGGGCATGCCGGGATAGCCCATCTGTGGGCCCATTGGCCCCATCGGCCCCATCATCCCCGGCATCGGCCCCATCGGGCCCATCATCCCCGGCTGGCCGCCCCATGGGCCCATGCCACCGCCGGGGGGCACACCCTGGCCCATGCCGCCGCCCGGGGGCACGCCCTGGCCCATGCCGCCGCCGGGGGGCACGCCCTGGCCCATGCCGCCGCCGGGCCCCATGCCCTGGCCGCCGCCCATCCCGCGACCGCCGCCTCGGCCCATGCCGCCACCGCCGCCCATGCCGCCGCCCATCCCGCCGCCCATGCCGCCACCGGGATTCGTGCCGCCCCCCATGCCCAGGCCGGCCTTGTCGGCGACGGTGGCCCCAGACATCTCAGGGAGCTGCCCGGCCGCCCCGGCCTGCGCGGCATCAGCCACCGTCATGCCCGCGCCCTGGAACATGCGGATGCCGGCGGCCTGGAGCGTCTGCGTGGCCTTGGGGCCGTAGTTGCCCGCGACCACCGCCTGCACCCCGGCGTCGGCAACGATCTGCGCGGCCGAGATGCCCGCGCCGCTGCCCATCTGCGGCCCGGGGTTCTCGATGGCCTCATAGGCCATCGTGTCCGTGTCGACGATCACGAAGTACGCGCAGCGCCCGAAGCGTGGGTCCATCTGCGCCTGCAGCCCGTCTCCTGATGATGCGACTGCGACACGCATTGTCGTGTCCTCCCTCAGTGTGCGTTCCGTCCGTCATGCTGTGCGGATCGTGAGTGAACCGTCCTCTGCGACCCCGATGTCGCTCCCCACCCCGACGCGCAGCACCTCACCGGCGAAGTGCCGCTCGAGCAGCGCCGCGCCGCGCTCGCCCGTGCAGTGCATCGGCACCAGCGTGCGCACGCCCCGCTCGTGCAGTTCGGCGGCGATGGCCGCGATCTCATCCTCCGGCGCCGACGCCAAGTGCGTCCCGCCGATGATCGCCGCCGGGCACCGCCCTGCCAGCTCCGTCGCGCGCGCGACGATGTTGACCAGCCCGGCATGCGCGCAGCCGGTCAGCACCACCACGGCGGCCCCCACCTCGGCGACCACCGAGATGTCGTCCACGAAGTCATCAACCACGCGCCGGCCACCGCGCTCGACCAGCAGGTGCGGCGCGCCCTGGGTCGGGCCGTGCTCGCGCGGCACCCGGCCGGTGGTGCGCACGCCCGGCGCCACCGCGATCGGCTCGGCGCTCAGCTCCAGCCACGAGCCGGTCGCCTGCAACTCCTCACGGGACAGCGGCGGGCCGATCTCATGATTGCCGCCGCGGTCGCTCCAGCGCGGCTCGAAGGCGGCCGGGTGGGCGATGATGTGCAGGCCGCCGATGCGCTCGAGCAGCCCGGGCAGACCGCCGGTGTGATCGTAGTGCCCGTGGCTGAGCACCACCGCGTCGATCTGCGTCAGGTCCACGCCCAGCGCGTCGGCGTTGGCCCAGGTCTCATCGCTCTCGCCGGTGTCGAGCAGGAACGCGCCCATGCGCGGGCGGACCAGCAGGGACAGCCCGTGGCCGGCCGACAGATCATCGCGAACCGCGACGTTGTCGCGCAGCACTGTGACCTCAAGCGGTGTCGCGGGCGCCATCGGCCGACACCTCCAGGCGGACTTCCTGTCCCGCAAGCGCCTCGATGAGCGTCTGCGCGATGCGGATACCCTTGCCGCTGTCCTCGTCGCGCCGCGGGTTGTCGAGATAGCGTGTGTCGCGGATCTCGCGCTCCTCGCTCCCGACGGTCACCAGCGCGAAGCGCCGGGCCTCGCCGAAGTGGTCGGCGATGTGTTCGTGATCATGCAGCGGCGCGGCGTAGGTGTAGGTCTCGCGATGGCGCGGCTCGAAGTGGATGAGCACGCTGTCAATGTTGGCCGCGATCTCCCGAACCGCGTTCTCCAGCCGGTAGCTGACCTGATGCGCCTGCTCGAGATCGTGGACGTCGAGCACCACGTGCGCCTCGATGAAGCGGTAGGGGCCGGAGTTGCGGCCCTTCAGCTCATGCACCTCAATCACGGCCTCGTCATCCTCGATGCGCCCGGCGAGCAGCCGCGGCAGGAGACCCGGCGCGTGGCCGGGGTCTAGCATCGTCTCGGTGCGCGCCACCGCGCCGTCCTCGATGTCCACCAGCTTGTACTGCGCGCAGCGCCCGAAGTGCGCGGCGACCTGCGTTCCGTCGGATGCTATCGCGTAGCGCATGGGTCGAACCCTCGTTGTCAGTTCTCGTCGAGGAGCCTGCGGGCGTCATCTACGAACGCGGACATGGCCTCAGCACGCCGGGCGATGACCGTCACCCAGCTCGCCAGGCGGGCGCGTCCCAGGTCGGTCAGCTCGTAGTTGCGCCGGGCCGGACCGCCGCCGGAGGTGTCCCAGGCGGAGACCACCGCGCCCTCGGCCTCAAGCTGGCGCAGCGCGCGGTAGATCGCGCCCGGGTCAACCTGCGTCTCGGTCAGGCCCATGGCGTTCAGCCGGGCGAGCAGATCGTACCCATGGGCCGCCTCGCCCTTGCCGAGCAGGTAGAGCAGGGCGGGCTCGATCAGTCGGGAGAGCCGCCCCGCGACCATCTCCTCGATATTGGCCCGACCTCGGCGCCTCATCGCCTCACCCCATCTATATGTGCGTCGCATATAGCTTAGCACACCATCTATCAGGAGTCAACATCAGCGGCGGATAGCCGCGTGCGGGCCCACGCCCGCGCCGTAATACTCGTTGAAGATCTGGCGAACACGGAGGAGGCG
>JALGVA010000192.1 GCA_029820295.1 Candidatus Zipacnadia bacterium | reverse complement strand
CCGTTCGTTGCCAGACGCGTCAGCTCGAAGCGCCCATCGGCACCCGTAGTGTCGCGGGCGTCGGTCTGCACGCCATCGAGAGCGCGATTGCACACGACCGTCGCGCCCGCAACGAGATCGCCGTCGGCGTCCACGACCGTCCCGCGCAGCGACAGCCCGTCGGGTGCGATGACCCATTCGGGCAGCTCGACCGTCTCGCCGGGCCAGAGCGTGATGGGGTCGCGCAGTTCCTCGGCGGACGGCTCGAGCGTCTGCGCCTGCACGGGCCAGTCGGGCTGGATCGTCAGTGGGACGTCTGTGGGGAGCGGGCCGATGCGCGCCGTCCCATCGTCGCCGGTGTACGGCGCGATGGGCAGGTCCATGCCCCAGCCCACCTGCTCCGTGCGCAGGCGCACGCGCATGTCGGCGAGCGGCTCGCCATCGAGGGTGCGGACCGTGACCGTGACCCACGCGCTGTCCTGCAGCGTCACCTCGATGGGACGGTCATCATCTCCGTTCACGATGGCGAGAGCGACGAGGCCCCGCTCTGCGTCCTGCACCAGGGCAGGCGCCAGCGGCGGCACTCGTTCTTCCCGCCGGCGGCCGAAGATCAGCTCGGCCTGACCCTGGGCATCGGTGATGATTGGCTCGGGGGCTGACGATGAGTACGCGTAACGCTCTGCGGCATCCCAGAAGACCGGCACTCCGGCCGCGGGTGTGCCATCGGGATTGCGCACGGTGAGGACGATCGTGGGCTTGCGGTAGAGGACGAAGTCGAGGGTCTGCGTGGTGCCCTCGGCCAGCTCGATCTCGGCGCTCTCCGGCTCCGAGCCCCGGGCCTCGAAGGGCTCGCCCATCCAGTAGACGTAGTTCCCGCCGGGGGCCAGCCGCAGCTCGTACCGGCCCTCCTCGTCCGTCTGGGCGGCCTGAACCCACCCGCCGGACCTGGGGTGCGCGGGCCCGTACGCGGCGATCGAGGCGTCCGCGACCGGTTCGCCGGTGTCCGCCCAGGTTACGGTACCCCGCACGAGGCCGCCGGTGATCAGCGCGAAGTCGAGGTTCTCGGCCCTGTCTCCCGCCGCGACTGCCACGCCCTCGTGCGCGACCGCGGTCAGGCCCTCGGGCGGAGTGAGCGCGATGTTGTAGGCGCCGGCGTGCAGCCCATGGATCTCGTAGCGGCCCTCTTCGTCCGAGAGGTCCTCGCCCCAGCCGCCACCTTCCGTGAGGTCGGTAGCCTGTGCGCCGACCTGAACGCCCGGCACCGGCTCCCCATCCAGCAGGACGCGCCCGGCGAGGATGGCCTCCTGAGGCATCACAATCTCGACGTCCGAGCCCGTCTCCGGCCAGTTAGCGGGCGACCCGTCGTAGTAGCGGGCGAAGCCGTCGGCCTCAACGCCCAGCGCGGCTCGGGCGCCGGCGGGAAGGCCCTCGATGGCGAAGCGCCCGTCATCGCCGGTGACGCAGACCGGCGCGCGCTCCCAGCCACCGACGTACACGTGCGGGTCCACGGATTCGGCCGTGTCCCACAGCGACGCGATCACCTCGGCGGCGGGGATAGGGTCGCCGTTCGCGTCCACGATGGTGCCCGTGATCGGCTCACCCCGAGCACTCAGGCGCACCTCGACCTCGCCACCGGGATCGACACTGGCGGCGCCGAAGGCCAGGCCATCGGCGACCGCTACCACCTGGTAGCGGGTTCGAAGGCGGTCGGTCTCGAACTGAAGGCGGAAGCTGCCATCGGCCACGCTGGTCGCCTCGACCCAGGCGTCCTCACCGATCGGCGCGATGCGGCGCAGCCCGACGTGCGCCCCGCCGACTGCCTCACCGTCCGGCCCGACCACCCTCCCAATGATCGTGACCTCCTCGGCCGCGGCGGCCGTCAGGCTCAGCGCAAGCAGCAAACAGATGATTGCCCGCATCGTGATGCCCCCTCGCGACTCGGTTGGTCACTCAGCAAGAGGTTCGGCTCCCGATGGGGCCTCGCCTCCCTGCGCCGGAGCCGTGCGGGAGGGAATGCGCGGCGCGGCAACGAACAGGCGCGGAGCGATCTGTGCCATGCCACGGAAGCGGGGCGAGGCGACGTGATCAACGCCTGGCGGTACCGGCAACCCACGGAGATCATCTTCGGCCGCGGCGAGCGCGCGCAACTACCCGACCTGGTCGCGCGCTTCGACGGGCCGGCGGTGCTGGTGACCGACCGCGCGCTGGCCGACCTGCCGATCATCGCCGACCTGCGCGAGCGGCTGGGCGAGGGCGTCCCGATCTTCGCCGAGGTTGAGCCGAACCCCACCGTGAGCATGGTCGATGCGCTGGCCGAGGTACTGCGCGCGAACGGCGCGACGGTGGCCGTCGCGGCGGGCGGGGGCAGCTCTCTCGACTGCGCCAAGGCCGCCTGTTCGGTGGCGCTGCAGGACGGTTCGGCGCGTGGCTACCACTCCGAGGGCGCGGCACTCGACGCCCGTCACCTGCCGCTGATCGCCCTGCCCACCACCGCCGGCACCGGCAGCGAGGTCACGCCCATCGCGGTGCTCGACGACCCGGAGAAGGGTGTGAAGGCCCCGCTGGTGCACGACAACCTGTTCCCGACGGTCGCGCTGGTGGACCCGGAGCTGACCGTGTCGATGCCGCGCCCGGTGACCGCCTCGACGGGCTTCGACGCGCTCGCCCACGCCATCGAGGGCTACTGGTCGCGCAACCACCAGCCGATGTGCGACCTGTTCGCGCTCGAGGCGGTCCGCCTGGTCTTCCGGCACCTGGAGCGCGTGCTGGCGGACGGCGCGGACCTCGAGGCGCGCGAGGGCATGTCGATGGCCGCGCTGCTGGGCGGGCTGGCCTTCCAGGCGCCCAAGAACGCGGCGGTGCACGCCTGCTCGTTCCCGTTCTCGGCCACCTACCACCTGCCCCACGGCACCGCGTGCGCGCTGACGCTCGACCACTTCATCCGCTTCAACGGCCCGGACCTGGGCGAGCGCGGGCGCGCGCTGGCGCGGGCCGCGGGTTGCGCGGACATGGTGCAGCTCGCCGACGAAGTCGCGCGCATGAAGGCCGAGGCGGGCCTGCCGACCACCCTCGGCGAGGTCGGGGTCACCGCGGAGGACATCGACGCGCTGGTCGAGGCCAGCTTCCACCCGCTGATGGACAACAACCCGCGCGAGGTCACGCCCGCGGCGCTCGCGGGGATATACCGCAACATGCTCTGAGGAGGGCCCGATGGCTGAGGACTTCGACCGCGAGGAGTTCGACCGACTGGCCGGCGAGTTCCGCTACGTCATCACCGACATGATCTGCCGCTCCGGATCGGGGCACCTGGGCGGCTCGCTGAGCCTGGTCGAGATCATCATCACCCTCTACCGGCGCGTGATGAACCTCGACCCGGCGAACCCGAAGTGGGAGGGGCGCGACCGCCTGGTGCTCTCCAAGGGCCACGCCGGTCCGGTGCTCTACGTCGCCCTGGCGTACCAGGGCTTCTTCCCCAGGGCGGAGCTGAAGACCCTCAACGCTGACGGCACGCGCCTGCCCAGCCACGCCGACCGGCTGCAGACGCCGGGCATCGACATGACCGCCGGCTCGCTCGGCCAGGGGCTGTCGGCGGCCTGCGGCTTTGCCATGGCGGGGCGCATCCGCCGCCGGGAGCACACGGTCTTCTGCATCATCGGCGACGGCGAGAGCGATGAGGGCATGATCTGGGAGGCGGCGATGTTCGCCGGCCACAACAGCCTCGACAACCTGGTCGCGATCACCGACTACAACCGGCTGCAGATCGATGGCTTCACCGACGAGGTGGTGACCCTCGAACCGCTGGCGGACAAGTGGCGCGCGTTCAACTGGGAGGTCATGGAGATGGATGGCCATGACTGGGATGACATCTACGCCACCATCACCGCCGCGCAGGCGGTCAGGGGCAGGCCGACGATGATCATCGCCCACACCACCAAGGCGCGGGGCTGCACGGTCGCCGAGAACCTGCCCGAGAGCCACAACATCAAGGTGCCCGACGAGGCGGCCTTCGAGAAGTACATATGCGCGCTCACCTGCCGGGACTACGAGCTGCCCTACGAGGTGGACTGAGCATGGCTGAGACCCCCCTGCATGAGCTGGAGCTGCGCAAGGTCTACGCGCAGACGCTGGTGGAGCTGGCGGACGGGAACCCGGAGATCGTGGTCGTCGAGGCGGACCTGGGCAAGGCCTCCGGGACCATCCCGACCTTCTCCGAGGCCCATCCCGAGCGCTTCATCGACGTGGGCGTGGCCGAGGCGAACATGATCGGCATCGGCGCCGGCCTCGCGGTCGATGGCTTCGTGCCCTTCTGCGCCAGCTTCACACCCTTCGCGACGCGCCGCGTGTATGACGCCATCACCATCTCGGTCGCGTACGCCGATGCGAACGTGAAGATCGTGGGCACCGCGCCGGGCATCACCACCGGGCCCAACGGCGGCACGCACATGTGCTTCCAGGACCTCGCGATCATGCGCGCCATGCCGAACATGTGCGTGTTCGCGCCGTGCGACGCCTACGAGCTGGCCGCGTGTGTGCGCTGGATGGCCGACTGGGACCACCCGGCCTACATGCAGATGATCCGCATGGTGCAGCCGCAGGTCTTCGACGAGAGCTACCTCTTCGACCCGCAGCGCGCCGTGCACCTGCGCAGGGGCGGCGACGTGACGCTGGTGAGCACCGGCTGGATGACGCCCTTCGCCATCGAGGCGGCGGAGCAGCTCGCCGCCGAGGGCGTGGCCGTCGATCACTTGCACTACGTCTCGGTCAAGCCCCTCGACGAGGAGAGCCTGGTCGAATCGGCGCGGAGGACCGGCTACGTGGTGACCGTCGAGAATCAGAGCGTGATCGGCGGCCTGGGCGGGGCGGTGTGCGAGGTGCTGAGCGAGAAGCTGCCCACGCGCGTCACGCGCCTGGGCGTGCACGATCAGTTCGGCGAGGTCGCCACCGAGGAGTACCTGCTGAACAAGCACGGGCTGAGCGTCGAGCACATCAAGCAGGCCTGCAGAGAGGGCTGAACAGCATGAGGGTGGTCGTCGGATCGGTCGTCAAGGGGCTGAAGCTCAAGACCGCGGTGGCCGACTGGCTGCGCGATCACGGCCACGAGGTCATCGACGTGGGGGTGCCGGACGACGCGATCTTCGTCAAGTTCCCGTCGATCGCCCAGCGCGCGGCGCGGGTGCTGCAGCGCGGCGAGGCGGACCTGGGCATCCTGTGCTGCGGCTCGGGCACGGGCATGGCGCTGGCGGCGGGCAAGTTCGCGGGCATCTGCGCGGTCTCGTGCGAGAGCATGCTGGCGGCGGAGTTCGCGCGCAAGGTCAATGACGCCAACGTGTTGTGCATGGGCGAAAGCCTGGTGGCGCCCGACCTGGGCTGCCGCATGGTCGAGGTCTTCCTGAGCGCGCGCTTCCAGGACATCGCGGGCATCCCTCAGCCCGTGCTGGACTTCTGGGCGGAGGCGCGCGATGAGATCGCGGCGCGCGGCGACGAGGCCGCCGAGCGCGAGATGGAGACGCTGGATTGATGCGCGCGTGATCGAGCCCGGCCACTACGCCCTCATCTTCGCCGTGATCCTCCTCGCCAACACTGCGAGCAGCCTCACCGGCTTCGGCGGCACGATCCTGGCGCTGCCCTTCGTCGCGCTGGTCATCGGTCTTAAGTTAGCGGTGCCGGTGCTGGTGGTGCAGGCCTGGGTGCTGGCGGTGTTCATCGTGACCGAGGCGCACCGCCACATCTCCTGGCGCGACTGGGCGAAGATCGTGGGCTTCGTGATCGCCGGCCTGCCGGTCGGACTGTGGGCGGCGACGGTGATGCCGGAGGACCCGCTGAAGGTGGCGCTGGGGCTGTTCACGCTGGGCGTGGGCATCTACGGGGTCATCCACCCCATGCCGCGCGAGGACAGCCGCGAGCGCCTGGTGGGCTGGAAGGGCCGGGCGCTGACGGCGCTGCTGGCGCTGGGCGGGGTGGTGCACGGCGCGTTCGCCACCGGTGGGCCACTGATCGTCGTCTACGGCACGCGCGCCATCCCGGAGAAGAGCGTCTTCCGGGTGACCATGAGCGCCACCTGGCTGACGCTGAACACGATCCTGCTGACGCAGTGGTTCGTGCGCGGGACCTTCACGCCCCAGCAGCTCCACCTCGCGGGGCTGTGCATCCCGTTCACGCTGGCGGGGATGGCGCTGGGCACCTTCGCGCACTACCGCGTGGACGAGGTGCTCTTCCGCCGCGCGGTCTACGCGGTCCTCATCGCCGCCGCGATCATGCTGCTGGTGTCGGGCTTGAGCTGAGCCTCACTCCACGCTCCGCACGCGGAACATCCAGTTGCGCTCCCAGTAGCGCTCGAGCTTGAGCGTCAGCACGTTCGCGCCCGCGCGCAGGGGCGCCATCACCACGCACTCGTCCTCCCGTAGCCCGCGCACGTTGGGCAGGTAGGCGATCTCCTCACCGTTGAGGTACGCCACGCAGGAGCTCGACGAGCCGATGCTCAGCTCCGCCTCGCCCGCCGCGTCGGCCTCGATGACCGTGGTCGCGTAAACCACGTCGCCGGTGTCCGCCTCGGTGTTGCTGCCCAGGTCTACCACGCCCGAACCGTCGCTGCGCACCTGGGTCCAGCCATCCGGCGCGGCGGTCAGGTCGTCCTCGGGCGAGAAGCGCACCTGGCGGACGGGCCACCATGCCTCGTTCGGGTAGCGCGGGCTGACGCGCCAGGTGCGGCTCAGGTCTTCGCGCTCGGCCGTCTCCGCCGGGCGAATGACCACCGCACTCACGCCCCAGCCGGTCGGCCCGCCGAAGGTCAGCTCGAGCCGCCCATCAGTCACGTCGGCAATGAACTCGCCCATCTCCGCACCGCCCGGGTAGTGCGCGGCGTCGAACAGCCGCACGCCGCTGCGGTCGCGGACCATGCCCGAGCAGCGGAAGTTGCGGTTGGTCCATGACGGGTTGCCCCGCGTTACGCGCACCTCGTAGGCGCCGTCGGGCAGGTCGATGCGCAGTGTCCGCGGCCGGCCGCAGTAGAGCGCGCGGTTCAGGATCGACGCGTCGGGCCGCCACTGGTAGGGCCAGAACGGCAGGCCGTGCATCTCGATCTCCTGCAGCGCCGAGCCGTAGCGGTGGGCTCCCCCATAGCCGGTCTCCTCGGGCGTGGGCTCCGAGGTATCGCTCACCGGCAGCCATCCGTAGCCCCGGTCCGCGGAGTACTCGGTATCCGCGGCCAGCGCGCGCCACGGCGCGGCATCCTCGGTGGCGCCGAAGTCCAGCGCCAGCGTCGCGCCCTCGGTGTCCGCCATCGCGCGCCACTGCTCGAAGTACGCCTGGTCAAGCGTGTCCGCCACATCGCGCAGGAGCTGCTCGGCCTGCGCTCGGTAGGTCGCATCGTCCATGCCACGATCTTCGTGGACCATCCCCGCGCGGTCGCGGAATCTGCCCCACTCGTCGTCGAGCGCCCACAGGGCCCGCGCCAGCATGGCATCGCCCTGGAGCCGGTCGCTGAGCGCGCGTTCGGCGCCGATCGGCCCGAGCACGATCACGCCGTAGACACGCACGCTCGGGACCTGCACGAACGCGGTGCCGCCCTCGATGCGAAACTCCATCGGCAGCGGCTCGGCGTCGGTGGTCAGCCACATGGCCTCCGTCGGCTCGGCCATGCCCTCGGGCAGGCGGATGGCGATCTCGAAGGGCTCAGTCGGCGTCGCCCGCGCGGCCTCGAAATCCACGTCGTAGTTGACCAGGTGCACGCTCAGCAGGTCGGCGCCCTGCACCTGGTGGCGCCAGGGCGTGGCCCACAGCAGGCGCGTCAGGTCGCCGCCGATGAGCGTCTCGTCGCCCAGCGCCGCACGCACCTCCGCCGCAGCCTGCTCGACGACCGCGCGCGTGGCGTCGGACTCGGTCGCGCGGTTGAAGAAGAAGTGCTCGCCACCGAGAAGCTGCACCACCTCGCCCGCCGCGCGCAGGCGATGAAGTGCGCTCTGCTCGCGCGGCAGGTTGTTCTCGTCGCGCGTGCCGAAGTCGCCGACCACCGCCACCATGCCGCCGCCTGCCAGGTACTGCGCCAGGCGCTCGATCTGCTCGTCGGCGAGGCACTCGACCGAGGGCAGGATGACCAGCCGGTAGCGCCGCAGGTCCGACAGGCCCCAGCGATCGGCGCGCATCTCGGGGTGTTGGAGGATCAGCGCGTCGAAGGGGATGTGCGCCTCCATGAGGGTGCG
>JALGVA010000191.1 GCA_029820295.1 Candidatus Zipacnadia bacterium | reverse complement strand
GCGCCGGGCGCGGAGAACTCGCTGGTCAACTCATAGCGATGACCGCGCACACGGATGATCGTCGCCGCGGGGCGACCGTCTTCGATGGCGATGGGGGCGAAGCGTTGTTCGCGCGGCTGCCAGGGACCGGTCTCGTCGCGCCTGGGCGGTTCGCCAGGCAGGACGCCCGGGCCCTGTCGCACCTCAAGGCGCAGGTCACGGAAGACCAGGTCGAGCGGCGCGCCCGCGTGTTCGGCGACGGCCTCGTTGCCGGTGTTCTGGAGCGTGACGGTGTTCGCGCCGGGCCGCACGAGATCAGAGATGTCGAAGGAGAACTCGTAGGCCTGGGGACCGTAGTATTCACGGTCGAGCAGGATCTCGAAGTCGGGCGCGTAGGCGATGCGCCACTGGCCGGTCGTGATGTACCAGGTCAGCTCGGGCGGGCTGGTCCACGCGAAGGTGTTGGGCTTGTTGAGCAGGCGCAGCTCACGACGCGCGGTGCTCAGTTGCACCGGCTCGCCGTTTACCTGAATGACGAGCGCATTCGTCGAGCCGATGGGGGTCGGGTTGTCGATGCGCGCGCGGAAGCCGAGCACGACCTGGCGGTCGTCGAGACCCTCGGGCGCGGTGAAGGTGAGGTCCTCGCTGTGGCCCATCGGGACAACGTAGTCATCGGGCGCCAGCGGCAGAACTGAGCCGACCTCAGCGGGCAGCGTCAGGTCCTGGGCACAGGTGCCGCTGAGCGTGACGAGCGTGGCCAGGATGGCGAGCGTGATCGTGCGCATGGGCAGCACCTCGCTTGAGATGGTCGGCGACGGCGGACGGGTCCCGCCCCCGGGCGGGATACCACGCGACGACATACGGCAACGGCTGGCGCGGCGCAGGTCCGCGCCCTACAGCACGGCAACGGCTTACTCCACCCGCGTCATGACGATATTGTCGAGGTACATCACCGCCGGCTCCACCCCGTTGGCCACGAAGCCCAGCCAGAGGATGCGCTTGAACTCCGGGTCGCACGGCAGCATCGGGTCCTCGAAGAGCACCTCGCCTCCCCCATCGATGATGCGCAGCGACCACCGAGCATCGGCGAGCGCGCCCAACCCCGCCTCGATCTCGAAGTGCAGCCACTGGCCATCGGGCAGGTAGAGCTCCGAGGGCCGCCGTTCCTGGAAGAGCAGGTGGCCGTCGGCTTCGATGTAGATGCACGGGCCCAGCTTGGCGTACCCCGGCGTGTTGCGCCACTCGGTCCACAGCATCGCGCCGGGCTCGCGGTAGAGATCGAAGGTCATGCGCACGCGCATGTCGCCGATCAGCCGCGGGCTGTAGTACATGTGCGGGTGGTAGTAGATGGGCGCCTCGGCGGTGTCCACGAACTTGAGGCTGTGCGCGCCCGAGGACGCGCGCTCGTCGCTGACGAATATGACCGCGCCCTCGTCGGGCGCCTCGACCAGTGCGGCGTACGCGGGCTTGGCGCCCACCGACGTATCTTCGAAGTCATCGACCACCAGCAGCATGCCCGGCGGCGCGGCCTCGTTGGGCGTGAGCGGCTGCGGCGGGTGCTCCGCCGGCAGCGAGGTCCACTGCGGGTCGCCGTAGAGGCCGATTGTATCGATGTCGATGGGCCGGAAGCCCATGGCGAGCGCGGCCGAGTCGGGCCGCAGGCGGAAGTCGCGCGCGGCGGCATCGACGAACAGCGGATCGGCGATCCGCGAGTGCGCGTCCATGCGCGGAGTGTACCAGATGTCCTCGATGCCCTCCTTCTCACGCCACTCGTCCCAGGTGAAGCCGAGGAACTTCATCTCCCGCTCCTGCGCGTGCCAGTAGAGGTTGTAATCGATGATCTTGTTGTAGCTCTGCCACTCGGGAGTGAAGCGGAAGGGCGTGGCGTCGCCGTCGAGGTAGACGATGTTGTACTGGAAGATGTTGGTGCGCTCGGAGTCGATGCCGAGGCCGAAGCCGCAGAAGGCGGAAATGTTGTTGAGCACGGTCAGGCACGAGGTGCCGTGCTGCTGGCGGATGCCGCCGGCGCCGCAGTCGTGGCAGATGTTGTCCTCGACGAGCAACCCTGCACTGCCGCCGTCGAGGTAGATGCCGTGGCCGACGCCGTGGGTCTGGCCGACGCGGTGCACGAGATTGTTGCGGATGATCGAGCCGGGGGTGAGGCCGAGGCTGTAGATGCCGCCGCCGTCTTCGAGCAGGCGCATCACGTCATGCACGTGATTGTACTCGACGATGTTCTCGCGCGTCCCGGAGCGGTAGATGTCCCAGGTCCAGCCCAGCGAGATGCCGGTGTAGCGCAGGTCGGAGACCTCATTGTGCGAGATGGTGTTGTTGCGTCCGTAGGCCATGTAGATGCCGGTGGCGCCGGGGTGGACGTGCCCGCCATCGTGGATGAAGTTGTTGTCGATGCGGTTGTGATGAGCCATGCGCTCGAACACCTGCGGCCGGTCGGGGGTGCCCAGCTTCACCCCGCCGCCGCCGAGGTCGTGCAGGTGCGTGCGCTCGACGAGGTTGTCTGAGCAGTCGAGCCCGAACCAGATACCGTAGCGGCCCACGTGCGCGACCTCGCAGCCGCTGATGGCGATGTTGCGCGCGCCGTGGAACTCGAGCGCCGCCCCGAGGGTGCTGGCCGCCTGGGGAACCGAGAAGCCCTCGGGCGGGAGCACCCACGCCGCGTGCTGGAAGGAGATGCCCTCGAAACGCACATGCTCGACGTAGCGCCCGTCGTCGGGCGTGCCCTGCGCGACCACGAGGCGCTCCATCGCGGGCGCGATCACCTCAGCGACGTCGAGGTCCTCGTCGGCGAAGGGAATGATGTGCAGCTCGCCGGTGATGCGGTCGAGCTGCCACTCGCCGGGGGCGTCGCAGGCACCCGGGTGATTCTGGACGATGTAGGGCGCGACCGACATGCCGGGCTTCGGGATTGACCACGCGGCCGGCCCGCCCAGGATGGCGATGCGCGCTTCGGGGTCGACGGACTGGAGCGGGAAGCTGCCGGCGTTCCATGAGAAGTAAACGCGGACCTCGACGTCGCTGAGGTGCGGCCAGGGCTCGAGGTCGCCAGGCTCGAAGACGAAGCGATCCCTGGCCAGGGCGCCATCCTCGAGCGGGACGCCGCTGACGGCCAGGAACTGGCCCTCGTTGGGCGAGCGCGCGGGGATGTAGCGGCGCCCGTCGATGAAGAGCTGGCGGAAGACCCAGCCGTGATTGCGCGCTGCCGGGATGGTCGTGGACCACGAACCGTCGGGGTTGCGCCGGAGGCCCTCTATGCGCCAGCCGCCGGAGAGCACAGGACGCTCGCCGGGGTATGCGGCCCAGATAATGGGCGAGTCGGCGGTGCCGGAGTCCTCGGGAGTCAACTCGAACGGCTGTCTGAGGGAGTAAGTGCCGCCGCGCAGCACGATGCGCACGCCGGCGGCGGGGAGGCCGAGCTGTCTGAGGCGTCGGATCTCGTCGCGGGCGCGCTGCGGTGTCGCGAAGGGGGCGCCCTCAGTGCCGGCGGCCCGGTCGTCCCCGCCGGGCGCCACGTAGATCGTGGTCTCCTGGGCGGGCAGTTGAGAAGCGATCATGAGCAGCGCGGCAACCGCGACGAGCATGACGCGGATACGCATGACGGCACCTCCGGGGCGACGTTCACCGCGCGGGGGAAGCGGACCTGCGGGAAGAAACGGGCGCGACGGCCGTGCCGTTCTGGAGCGGCGAGCCTTCGGCCTCGGCGACCGGTCATGGGCCCGCGCGAGAAACGACTCCGCGGGGCCGAAATCCGGCCGCCGCACGCGGCAACAGCGAGAGAGGTCCGGCGCCATGTACACACGAAGGTCGCGATAGTGGTCAGCACGCCCGTCGGAGGTCAGTGATGCCCGAGCGCACGCCCATTCGCGCCGCGATCATCACTCAGGACGAGCCCTTCGCGGTGCCGGTGCTGCTCGAGGAGCTGCTGCCCGTGAAGGGCGACCGCATCGCGGCCGTGTTCATCGCCCCACCGACCTCCAGGCGCGAGAGCTTCAGCGAGCTGGTCGCGCGCTGGCGCTCAGTCTTCGACCCATGGACCTTCGTGCGCTACGGGCTGCGCTACCTGCGGGCGAAGCTGCTGGGGCCGCGGCCGGCGGGGGTGGCGCGCCGCCTCGGCGTGCCGGTCGAGGATGTGGCCGACGTGAACGCGCCGGAGTTCCTCGACCGCCTCCGCGAGCTGGAGATCGAGCTGGTCATCTCGGTATCGTGCCCGCAGATCTTCCGGCGCAGACTGCTGGAGCTGCCGCGGCTGGGCTGCATCAATGTGCACTCGGCGCCGCTGCCGCGCTATCGGGGGATGCTGCCGACCTTCTGGGTGCTCTACCACGGGGAGGCGGAGACCGCGGTAACCGTGCACTTCATGGTCGAGGAGCTGGACGACGGCCCGATCATCATGCAGGAGGCGGTACCCATCCCGGCGGGGGAGAGCCAGGCGAGCCTGATGCGCCGGTGTAAGGTCGTGGGCGCGCGACTGCTGGCGCAGACCATCGACTTGTTCGAGATGGGCGAGGTACGCACGCGGCCGAACCCGCGCGAACAGGCCACGTACTTCTCCTTCCCCACGCCGGCGGAGGCACGGGCATTCCGCGAGCGTGGCGGGCGCTGGCTGTGACGGCGCGGAGCGTTACTGCTCGCCCAGGCGGGCGGGTTCGTGGATCTGCATGCGCCGGCCGGCCACGAAGCTGATCAGGCCGCGCAGGAAGGCGATGTTGGCGATGACCACTCCGAGCGGGACGGCCAGCGGGAACCAGCGCGAGACCGACAGCCGGCGCAGCGCGAAGCCCAGGCCCGCGAGTCCGTAGAACGCCACCTGCGCGAAGAAGACTCCCTGGTAAAAGGGTACGTTGTAGAGTGCGGCGCTGGTTACCAGCATGCCGATCAGCCACAGCGGGGACATCCAGCGCAGGACCTTGTGCGAGATGACACAGAAGGCGTAGTCGGGGTGGTTGAGCGGGTTCATGATCGCGGCGTTGCGCGAGATGGTGGTGAGACTGCGCACCACACGACGCGTGCGCGACTGGATCTGCCGGTTGACGTCTCCGTCCATGTAGTCGTAGACGCCGATGTTCGCGACCTGCAGCGCGCGCCCGCCGTTGGAGACGACCTTGAGCACTAGGTTCAGATCGTCGCTGGCGTCATCCTCGAGGACCGGGAAGCGGTCGCGGCGGCAGGCGATGCACGCGCCCGAACCGATGAAGGCCAGCCCCGCGCGCGCCTCCATCTGCCGCAGTCGACTCTCGAAGCGCCAGTACAGCCCTTCGGTGAAGTTCAGTGGGGTGCGCTCGAAGGGCAGCATATTCACCGTGCCCACGACCACCCAGACGCGGTCATCGCCGAAGTGCGACGCGAGCTTGGCGATGACGTCGGGGGCGAACTCGGTGGAGGCGTCGGTGAGTACGACGATCTCACCGGTGGCCGCCGCGACACCGGCGTTGATGGCCGCGCAGCGCCCCCCGCGCGGCAGGTCAAGGAGCTTGACGCGCGGATCGCTGGCGGCCAACGCTCCGACCACCTCGTTCGTGCGGTCCGAGGAGCCGTCGGAGGCGACCACGACCTCGAGGCGGTCCCCGGGCCAATCCAGCTCGAGCAGGTTGCGCACGCGCCGCTCGATTGTGTCTTCTTCGTTATACGCCGGGACCACGACGGATATGAGGGGCTTCTTGGAGTTTTCCTGCAGAGGTTGCGCACGCAGCGAGGAGAGCACAAGGATGACTATCGGATACGTGATGTACGGGTGCACTGCCAGTGCGAAGAACACCCAGAACAACACGATCAGCAGTACCATGCGCTTGACCCTCCACGCCCCCGCATCATGTCGCGTCGGGCGCTTTCATCCTCTACCGGCGCGACCTTCCCGCGCGCTGCGGGCACAAGGCAAGACGGGCTGCCCCCTGCGTACGGCTGGTAATCTTAAGAGCTATGACAGTTTTGAGGCGTTCCCGTTGCGCGCGCAAATGCCCGTACGGGCTGCCTGAGTGTGTTCGTGCGGCGGCTGCGGCCGACGTTCCTCGCTAGCGACTGCCAACTTCGCCGGCGACACCCTCTTGGCCTGCCGTCTCCGAGCCGATATATCGCCGCCAGCCCTGCCGGACAAGGCCGGCGAACCCCCCCCAGCGCCGCGAGGCGCCCACCAGCGCGTGCCAGTTCCGATAGGCGTTACCCAGGACCCCGAAGGCCGGATAGCTCAGTCTCGACAGTCGGTGCAACACGCGATGCGCCGGCGGCAGGCCGGGCACCTCATCGAGCCACCCCAGCAGCTCGCGCGCGACTTCGTGTGCGCCCTCACGGGAGCACTCGGCCGCCGAGATGATCGCACGATGTCCGAGCGCGCGCACGTACTCGCGGCGCGTCAGCGGCGAGTCGGGGTTGCTCTCGGGGTCCCAGCGGGCGATCGCCGCGACGCGCGAGGCGCGGTCCGCGGCGCGGGCCGTGCTCAGCGTTCCCGGTCGGCGGTGCATGATGTAGAGCGGCCGGTTGATCTCGACCACGCCGCAGCCGGAGCCGGCGAGCCGCAGCAGCAGGTCCTTGTCCTCACCCACGCGCATGCCCGGATCGTACCCGCCCGCGTCCAGGAAGAGCGTGCGAGGCAGCATGAGCGAGGCCATGACCGGATGGCAGTCCGAAACGATATCGTGAAACGACCGGCGTATCAGCGCCGGGCCCGTGGTAGGGTTGAACGGATAGCTGCGCCGGCCCTCCACGACCAGGCCGTTGGTCCCGCACACGTGGACATCATCGCCGTCGAGCAGCACCTCCACCTGGCGCGCGACCTTCTCGGGCGCGAACTCGTCATCGGCATCGAGGAAGGCGACCAGCTCACCGGACGCCTCCTGCACCCCGCGATTGCGCGCCGCAGACGGCCCCGCATTGTCCTGTCGGATGCAGCGCGCCGCCGGGTGCTCGGCACGGGCGCGCGTCGCGGTATCATCGGCCGAGCCGTCATCGACCACGATGATCTCGAGGTGCGGGTAGGTCTGGGCGCGCAGCGACGCCAGCGCTCGGCCGATGGTGTCGCCGGCGTTGAAGGCGGGTATCACGACCGAGACCGTCGGTGCCGACAACGACCGGACTCCCTTCGCGCGCGTGGGGCGTGGGCATGTCATGCGGATGTCGCGCGCAGCGTGGCCGCCGGCTCGGCGGCCGCATTTTCGGCTTGATCCGGCGGGGTGAACTCCCAGGCGAGCGAGTTCATCGCCGCCACGACGTAGATGAAGAAATCGAAGCGCATGGGCTGGAAGAACCCGGCCGCCAGCACGCCCAGCAGAGCCGCGACCGCGGTGGCCGCGAGGGACGCCCGCCGCAGATCGTCCCGGGCGAGGTGGGTGCGGTAGGAGCGCCAGCCGCGTGCCAGCGACACGCCCACGAAACCCAGGAAGAGGGCCAGGCCCCCGACGCCCAGCTCATCGCCGAACTCCAGGTAGATGTTGTGCGGCAGCCACCTGATACCGTACATGTCTTTGATGTACTGCATAAGGTTACCCATGCCGATGCCCAGGAGCCAATGATCGCGGAGAATCCTGACGCCGATGAAGAACTGCACCACGCGCTGCACGTCGGTCTGCAGGTTGGTAAGGTCGGCGGCCTGGCCGATGGTCGCGACCCGTTGGGCGTAGCGGGGATCGGCGACCAGCACGCCGCCCGCGAGAATGGCGGCGATCAGCACGAAGGCCACGAACGGACGTCGTCGTCGGCCGATCATCGCTATGTAGAGGACTGAGAACAGCGCAACCGCCAGCACGGGCGCGCGCCGGAAGGTGAAGTAGATGGCGATCAGGCTGGCCAGCGCGCCCAGCAGTCCGTAGGCGGTCTCGCGGCGTGTGGCGCCGAAGGCGAGGAAGTGCAGCGAGAACGCGAAGGCCACAATCGCCCAGTGAGCGTAGATGTTGATGAAGCCGCGGATCTCGGGGTCGGCGGCGCGTATGCCGCCCCACAGGCGGAACAGGAAGGGCAGCTCGATGGCGGTGATGAGCGCATCGGCCAGGCCCATGAGCACGAAGAGGTAGCCCCACCAGCGCAGATGGTCGTCCTTCGTAGTGAAGTTGATGATGAGGAAGTAGATGCTGATGGGGATGGTCAGGCGCAGCAGCCAGGGCAGGCCGTAGACAGCGTCATGGGCCCATAGCAGTGAGGTCGCGGCGAAGACGAAGAGCGCCAGCAGCAGCTTGAGCGGCGGATCGACGCGAATCTTCGTGCGGCGCGGGAACTGCAGGGCCGCCAGCAGCAGGGCCGCCAGCGGCACCAGCATCATGAGCTTGTA
>JALGVA010000190.1 GCA_029820295.1 Candidatus Zipacnadia bacterium | reverse complement strand
ATCGAGCGCCTTCCACCCCGGGCCACCATCACTCAGTCGCGAACCACCTCACCAAACGCTTCAGACCCTCGTCAACCACACCTGACCAGACGATTCATGAATAGTCCGGGCTAGCAAGGTCGCGCGCGAGCTTGAGTTGCACTTCGGACAGGAGCCGCCGCGGGCCGACGGTGGCGGCGTGCCGGTGTGGATCAGGGACGGGTGGTCGGACAGCGAGAAGAACGTCACCCATGACGCGCACGAGGCCGGCCCGGAGAGCCCGGTCGTCTTCGTCTTCCTGCCCCGGCACGAGAGCGATCCGTTGCGGGAGAGCATCGCCGCGTGGAAGGCCGCGGAGAAGACGCTCGAACACAAGGGCGTGCCAACCTCGAACGAGGGCCTCGCCGCACGCAAATCAATGGAGACGCGCAGGGACCAGGCCCAACGCCGCGTCGATGAATTCATCGGCGGCGTCCTCAACGCTGGGCGCGTGTATCAGGGCGGCGGCAACGAGGTCACGGGCGTCGGGCTGGCCGGCGCAGTGGAGCAGGCCGCCAACCGGTCGCTGGACCGGCTGTACCCCGAGTTTGATGATGCAGACAGCCCCCAGTGGCACGAGGTGCTCAGGCGCGCACGCGATGGCGACGCGGGCTGCCTTGCGGTGCTGAACCACCAGGGCGAGATCCCCGAGCACCCGGTCTGCCGGGAGATCCTCAACAGCATCGGCGCCGGCAGGAAGGGCCGGGAGATCCGCCAGCAGTTCCGCTCGGCCCCCTACGGCTGGTCGCAGGACGCCGTCGACGGCGCGCTGCTGGCGCTGGTGGTCAGCGATCACCTGCACGCCACTGAGAACGGCACGCCGCTCACCCACAAGGCCCTCGACCAGACCAAAATCGGCGTGGCTCACTTCCACCACACGAGCGTCGTGCTCACCACCCAGCAGCGGATCGACCTCCGAACGCTGATGCAGGCGGCCGATGTGAAGTGCAGGCCGAACGAGGAGACGGCCGCCATTCCGGGCTTCATCGACCTCATGCTTGAGCGCGCGCAGCGCGCTGGCGGGGACGCACCCGCGCCAGCGAGGCCGTCTGTGGTACACCTCGAAGACATCCAGCACATGGTCGGCAACGAGCTGGCGCTGGCGCTGTGGAAGATGCGCGAGCGGGTCGCTGAGGAGCTGGAGGAGTGGGAGGCGCGCGCACAGGCCATCGAGGCGCGCATGCCTCGCTGGGAGGCCCTGCAGGACCTGCTGAGGCACGCCCGGGGCCTGCCGGTCGCGGAGGAGGTCGCGCCGCAGGCGGAGGCCATCCTGCAGAACCGCGCGCTGCTCGACGAGCCGGACCCGATCACACCGCTGTGTGACCGTCTCGCCGATGCGCTGCGCCAGTCGGTGAACGAGGCACACGCTGAGTTCGAACAGGTACATGTCGCGGGGATGGAGAGCCTCGTTGGCTCCGACGCCTGGCAGCAGCTCGACGACGGGCAGCGCTCCCAGATCGCCAGCGCCTGTGCCCTGGACGTGCCTGAAGCGCCGAGAATCGCCACGGAGGCCGAGCTGCTCAACACGCTGGACCACGCGTCGCTGGCCGACTGGCGCGATCGCACCGACGCCCTGCCGCAGCGCTTCGGCAACGCCATGCTGCTGGCGGCGAAGGTGGTGGAGCCCGAGGCAGTGCGGGTGCAGCTCCCGCAGCGCACGCTGTCGAGCGCCGAGGACGTGGACGCCTGGGTCGAGGAGGTCCGGGCGCTTCTGCTCGACCAGATCAACGCCGGACGAACCGTCGTGCTCTGATACCGGGGGTATCGCTGCATGTCTCCGCTGGACACGCCGCTGCGTAACCTGCTCGAGAAGGCCGTTGTCCGTGCCCGCGATGTCGCCGAGAGGGGCGCCCGGGCCGCGCTGGAGCGCCTCGCTGTGGCCGCGCCGAACGCGCTCGACAGCATGTCCCCCGATGAGCGCGCCCTGCGCGTGAGCCTGCGCGCCAAGCAGCGCCAGCTTGGCGACTTCGACGCGCTGCTGGCCGAGTGCGCCTATGAGCACTGGCACCGGATGCTGTTCGCGCGCTTCCTCGCCGAGAACGACCTGCTCATGCACCCCCAGGGCGTCCCGGTGACGCTGGACGAGTGCGACGAGCTGGCGGAGAGCGAGGGCGCCGCCGACGGCTGGGACCTGGCCGCGTGCTACGCCGCCCGCATGCTGCCGGGCATCTTCCGCTCCGATGACCCCGTGCTGCAGGTCCGGCTCGCGCCCGAGGACCACCTCGCGCTCGAGCGCATCGTGGACGAGCTGCCGCGCGCGGTGTTCACGGCCGATGACAGCCTCGGCTGGGTCTACCAGTACTGGCAGAGCAAGAAGAAGGACGAGGTCAACGCCAGCGAGGAGAAGATCAGCGGCAAGAACATCGGCCCGGTCACCCAGCTCTTCACCGAGCCCTACATGGTGCAGTTCCTCCTGCACAACACCCTGGGCGCGTGGTGGCTGAGCCGACACCCGGACGAGCACCCGCCCATCGAGACGCCCTACCTGCGCACCCTCGATGACGGCACGCCCGCGGCCGGGAGCTTCGACGGCTGGCCCGATACCGCCGCCGAGATCCGCATCATGGACCCGTGCTGCGGCTCCGGGCACTTTCTGGTCACCGCCTTCGAGATCATGCAGCGCTTCCGCATGGCCGAGGAGGGGCTGTCCGAGGCCGAGGCCGGCGACGCGGTGCTGCGCGACAACCTGTTCGGGCTGGAGATCGACGCGCGCTGCACGCAGATCGCCGCCTTCGCGCTGGCCCTCGCGGCATGGCGGCGTGGCGGCTACCGGGAGTTGCCGCCGCTCAATGTCGCCTGTTCGGGCCTGAGCCTGCGGGGGCGGCGCGAGGACTGGGAGGCGCTGGCCAACGGCGACCAGCGGCTCATCGAGGGGATGGGCAAGCTGCACGACCTGTTCCAGCAGGCCCCCGACCTGGGCAGCCTCATCGACCCGCGGCAGGCCGGCGAGACGACGCTGCTGTCCGCGGGTTTCGCCGAACTCCAGCCGCTCCTGGAGCAGGCCCTCGAGCGCGAGGCCGCGCGCAAGAGCGATGACGTGCACTTCGCGGGCGTCGCGGCGCAGGGCGTCGCGAAGGCGGCGGGGCTGCTCGCCGGCCAGTACGACCTCGTGTGCACGAATGTACCCTATCTCAAACGCGGCAGGCAGGGACCAGTCCTTGCCGAGTTCTGCGCATCGTATTGCCCGGACGGGAAGAATGACATCGCCACGGTCTTCGTGCGCCGGTGCCAGCGGATGACCCGGCAACGCGCGGCTTACGCGCTGGTCACCCCGCAGAACTGGCGCTTCCTGGTCTACTACACGAAGTTCCGCAGAGCGCTCCTGGCGAAACAGGGTCTGCGCTTGGTGGCGCTTCTGGGGCCGAACGCCTTCGATGCCATCAGCGGCGAGGTCGTCAATGTAGGCTTGTTCATGTGCTCCAACGAACCGCCAACGCCGGAGCACGAGTTCAGTGGTATCGATGCCACGGCCGGGGTCGACCCGCGCGAGAAGGCAGCGCTCCTGCGCGAAGGCGACGTGCTTCGCTTTGACCAGAGTGCACAGCTCCAGAACCCCGACGCCAGGGTCATCCTCGACGACCCATTTGACGCGAGCATCAAGCTGCTGGCGGAGTTCGCATCCTGCCCACAGGGGCTATCTCCTGCCGACTTCCCGCACTACGGGAGAATGTTCTGGGAAGTGGACACGCTCCGCCCCGAATACCACCTGTGGCAGAGCACGGCAAGCGCCACAGTGCCATACGGTGGCCGACATCGCATGCTCCTGTGGAATAGGGACCTGGACGACGCGATGGGATCGGGCCAAGCCTACGTCCGAGGACAGGCGGCTTGGGGCAAGAAGGGTGTTGCTGTCAGCCAGATGAGGTCCCTGCCGGTAACCCTCTACACCGGTGAGTGCTTCGACACGAACACGGCAGTGATCGTCCCCAACGACCCTGCGTACCTGCCCGCTATCTGGGCCTTCTGCTCGTCCCCCGACTTCGCTGAGGCGGTCCGGCGGATCGACCAGAGCCTGAAGGTCACCAACGCCGCTCTGGTCAAGGTCCCCTTCGACCTCGAACACTGGCAGAAGGTCGCGGAGGAGCGGGGCCCGCTGCCGGAGCCCTACTCGGAGGACCCGACGCAGTGGCTGTTCGACGGGAACCCGGCGCGCACCACCGAGCCGCTGCAGGTGGCGGTGGCCCGGCTGCTGGGCTACCGCTGGCCGGAGCAGGCGGATGACGGCCTGGACGATTTCATCGACCGCGACGGCATCGTCTGCCTGCCCTCGGTGATGGGCGAGCCGGCGGCGGCGGACCGCCTGGCGGCGCTGCTGGCGGCCGCCTGGGGCGACGAGTGGACGCCGGGCAAGGTGGCCGAACTCCTCAACGCCGCCGATTTCGCGGGCAAATCGCTGGAGGAGTGGCTGCGCGACGGCTTCTTCAGGCAGCACTGCGCGCTGTTCCACCACCGCCCGTTCATCTGGCACATCTGGGACGGGCGCAAGGACGGCTTCTCGGCGCTGGTCAACTACCACAAGCTTGACCGCGCGCTGCTGGGCCGCCTGATCTACACCTACGTGGACGACTGGGTCCGCCGTCAGCGCCACGCCGACGAGCAGGGGGTCTCGGGCGCCAACGCGCGCCTGGTGGCCGCGGAGGACCTGCAGGCGCGGCTCAAGCTGATCCTCGAGGGCGAGGCGCCCTACGACATCTTCGTGCGCTGGAAGCCGCTGGAGGAGCAGCCCATCGGCTGGGAGCCGGACCTCAACGACGGGGTGCGGCTGAACATCCGCCCGTTCATGGAGGCGGGGGTGCTGCGCGCCAAGCCCAACATCAAGTGGGGCAAGGACCGCGGCAAGAACCCGCCGGGCGCGCCCTGGGGCGAAGAGCGCATCAACGACACGCACCTGAGCCTCGACGAGAAGCGCAAGGCGCGCGCGGAGCGCAGGGAGGACAGATGAACGACGAGTGGACGGTCTTCCAGGCGCTGCTGCACGCGCTGGACAAGGCGCGGGAGTACAACCCGGCCGACCAGGTGGCGCCGGCGGCGATCCTGTGGCCCGACAGGGGCGGCGAGTGGCTGGAGCTGCTGCCGCGCCTGCGCGCGGAGCTGCCGCAACTGCTGACCCTGGGCCAGTATGCCCCGGAGGCAAAGACCGGGCCGGCGATCTGGCTGCGCTGCATGATCGCGCGCACGCTGCCGGAGGCCGACTGGCCGGAGGACGCGACGCCGATCATCTACCTGCCGGGCGTCAGCCGCCGCGAGCTGCGGGCGGTCGAGGATTGCCCGAAGCCGCTCCGACCGCTGGCGGAGCTGCAGCATCGGGGCGTGCTTTTCAGCCAGGTCAGTGCGCGCGACTGGACCATCCTGGCCTTCCTGGTGAGCGATGACGGCGGGCTGGGGCTGGAGGTCGCGCAGGACAAGGCGACCATCGAGGCGATGCGGCGGGCGCTGCGGGTGCTGGCGGACACGCAGATCGCGGCGCTGCGCGGGAAGAAGCTGCACGCGGGGGACTTCGACGAGCTGGTCAACCCCGACGAGACGCGCAGCCTGCTGATGTGGCTGAGCAACCCGGACGCCCTGCGCGCGATGCTTGACGAGAACCAGTGGGGCTCGTTCACGGCGCGCTGCCGGAGCAAGTATGGTTTCGACCCGGAGGCCGACGGCCCGATGGTGGCCGCCGAGCGCCTGGGCGCGCAGGAAGGCAACTGGGCGCACGTCTGGCGGCGCTATGCGGAGGCGCCGGCGAGCTACCCGGGCATCCCGGAGCTGCTGCGCCAGGCGCGGCCGACGGTGACAGACAGCCTGTTCTTCGATCGCTCGGCCTGGCCGCAGGACAACGAGGAGATGGAGGATGAGCTGCGGGCGGCGCTGGCGGCCCTCGGCGACGCCTCCCCCGCCGACGCGCGGGCCGCGATCCGCGACCTCGAGGCGAAGCATGGCGAGCGCCGGGGGTGGGTGTGGGCGAAGCTGAGCCAGGCGCCGCTGGCGCGGGCGCTGGAACCGCTGGCGACGCTGGCGAGGGTCACCGCGACGGCGCTGGGCGGCGCGACGCCGCACGCGATCGCCGAGCACTACGCGGACGGCCTCTGGCAGGCCGACGCGGCGGTGCTGGACGCGCTGGCGGCGGTGGAGCGCAACGCCGACGCGCAGGCCGTCGAGCGCGCCATCAGCACGCTCTACAAGCCATGGCTTGAGGCGGCCGCGCAGCAGTTCCAGCAGGCGGTCGATCGGGAGGGCCTGCCTGCGCCGGACACCCTCGAGCCGCCGGACGGCACGTGCATCGTGTTCGCCGACGGCCTGCGCTACGACGTCGCGGAGAAGCTGGCCGAGGCGCTCGCGGCGGCAGGTGCAGAGCCGGCGATCGGCTGGGACTTCGCGGCGCTGCCGACGGTCACGCCGACGTCGAAGCCGGCCGCGTCGCCGGTGGCTGACCTGTTCGCTGGCGACGACACGGGCGAGGACTTCCAGCCGCATCTGAAGGCCGACGGCAAGGACCTGACCGCCGAACGCTTCCGGCAGGCGCTGGCAAGCCGCGGCTACGCCGTCCTCGCCGAGGACGAAACCGGCGCGCCGAGCGGCTCGGCATGGACTGAGTACGGGTCCCTCGACCGGCGCGGCCATGACGAGGGGGCCAAGCTGGCCAGGCGCATCGACGAGGAGGTGCGCGGGCTGGCCCTGCGCGTGCAGGAGCTGCTCGAGGCGGGCTGGCGCGAGGTGCGCATCGTCACCGACCACGGGTGGCTGCTGCTGCCCGGCGGCCTGCCGAAGGTCGAGCTGCCGCACTACCTCGCCGAGACGCGCTGGGGCCGCTGCGCGGTACTGAAGCCGACCTCGAAGACTGAGATGCTCACCGTGCCATGGCGCTGGAACCCGCAGGTGCGCATCGCGCCGGCGCCGGGCATCGGCTGCGTCGTAGCCGGCCGGGAGTTCGCCCACGGGGGCCTGAGCGTGCAGGAGTGCGTGGTGCCGATGCTGACGGTCAAGGGCGCCGAGCCGGGCGTGGAGGTGACCATCGAGGGCGTGAGGTGGGTCGGCTTCCGCTGCTACGTCGAGGTCGCCGGCGGCGCCGGCCTCACAGCAGACCTGAGGACGAAGGTGGCCGATGCCGCCAGCTCGATTGCCAAGGGCGGCAGGGATGTGGACGAGGACGGTTCAGCCGCACTGGTCGTGGAGGACGATCGGCTGGAGGGGACGGCGGTCAACGTCGTTGTGCTCGACGCGGACGGCAACGTGCTTGTGCGGCGGGCAACCACTGTCGGAGGCGATGGCGATGCAGCTTGACGCGCTCGACGAACTCGCGGCACGGGCGTTCGAGGGCTACATCGTGCGCAAGGATCTCGTGCGCGCCTTTCAGGGGCGCTATCCGGTCCCGACATACGTGGGCGAGTTCCTGCTCGGGCGCTACTGTGCCAGCACGGACGAGGATGAGATTGAGGAGGGCATCGCCATCGTCGAGCGGCAGCTCAGTCAGCGCGCCGTCCGCGCGGGGGAGGAGGAGTTGTCCAAGGCTCGCGCACGGGAGGAGGGCGCGGTCAGGATCATCGAACTGATCACCGCGCGCCTCGACGCGAAGAACAACGTCTACGTCGCCACGCTGCCCAGCCTGCAGCTCAAGGACGTGCGCATCGAGCCGGACATGGTGAGGGAGAACGAGCGGATGCTCACCGGCGGCTTCTATGCTGAAGTGGAGCTTGAGTACGACCCGGAGATCGCGAAGGAGACCTCGGGGCGGCCGTTCGGCGTGCGCAGTCTGCGCCCCATTCAGCTCTCCAAGCGCGGCGTCATCGATGACTACGTCCGTGGCCGCGAGTTCTTCACGACTGAAGAGTGGCGCCGGCTGCTCCTGCGCAGCATCGGGCTTGAGCCCGAGGCGCTGGAACGCAGGGCGCAGGACGTGGCACTGCTGCGGCTCGTGCCCTTCGTGGAGCGCAACTACAACATGGTCGAGTTGGGCCCCCGAGGCACCGGCAAGTCGCACGTGTACCAGCAGATCTCGCCCTACTCGCACCTGGTGTCCGGAGGCAAGGCCACGGTAGCCCGCATGTTCGTGAACATGGCGAGCGGCCAGCGGGGGCTGGTGTGCCAATACGATATCGTGTGCTTTGACGAGATTGCCGGCATCTCCTTCGACCAGAAGGACGGCGTCAACATCATGAAGGGCTACATGGAGTCCGGGGAATTCAGCCGCGGGCGCGAGAGCATCCGTGCGGACGGGTGCATCGTGATGCTGGGCAACTTCGATGTGGACGTGGAACACCAGCAGC
>JALGVA010000189.1 GCA_029820295.1 Candidatus Zipacnadia bacterium | reverse complement strand
ATCGAGCTGCCCGGCACAACCGCCGACCATGCGTGGCTGGTGACCGGCGAAGGGTCGGAGCGCGTGCCGGTCGAGAACGAGGCGGTGACGCTCGGGAACCTGGGTGACAGCTTCGCGCTGCTGGCGCCGGGCGACTTGCCCGCGCCGATCCTGCGGCCGGCGGAGCGCCGCATCGACTGCCGCGCCGGCGACACCGTGATCGTGCGCGCGACGGTGCTCAACGCCACGGGCGCTCGCGCGGCGGGGACGCTGAGCGCCGACGGGCCCGAGGGCTGGGCGATCGCGCCGGCGCAGGCGCAGTTCGACCTCGGGGCAGGGGAGAGCGCGGAGCTGGAGTTCGCGGTGACCGTCCCGAGGGCGGTGGTGCGGCGACCGTGGTTCATCCGCCTGGAGATCAACGATGACCTGCAGCGCGTGATCGTCTTCCCGGAGGACGGGGCGCCGCAGGTGATCAGCGAGCTGACCGGCGCGCCGCCGGGGCGGCCGCACGAGGCGCGGGCGGGCACGAGCGGCGACATCGGCGACGAGTGGATGTCCGTGACGGCGGGCGAGCTGCTCGATAACGTGGTCGGCCGCCACACCCCGGGGGTGTGCTTCTACGGCGCCGAGTGGACGCGCGCGCGGGAGCAGGCGGGGCGGATGGCGCGCTACGGCGAGCTGATCCGCCCGCGCATGGGTGGGCCGAACTTCTGGATTAACGAGCCCGACCGCGAGCGCGACCTGCTGGTGCGCGTCACCTACCTGACACCCGACGGCGGCGCGTTGCAGGTCTACGACGGCACGAAGTACCACACGCTCGGCGAACTCGCGGCCTCCGACCGGTGGCAGACCGGCGAGTGGCGCGTGAGCCGCGAAGTCTACGCCGGCGACGAGGCCGACTACAGCCGCACCTTCCGCGGCTTCAACCTGCTCGGCCAGTTCGCCTGCCCGCGCGTGTTCGTGCACGAGATCGCGGTGCGCGCCGCGGAGTGACACCCGCGACTCACCCGCCCGCTACTCTGCCGCCACCACCGGCTCGCGCGTCAGGAAGTCGTACTGCGCCAACCATGCCTCGACCTCGTTGTGCATGGCGGCGTAGTCCGGCTCAGGTCCGTCGAGGTATTCGTGGACGAAGTTGGGCAGCGCTGGATAGATGTTCAGCAGCAGGAGAGCATCATCGCCCAGCCTGAGCCGCGCGTGCTCGGCCTCGGCGCGCTCGATGGCGAGCGCCTGCGCCTCCCGCCACTTGAGCATCGCGACGCGCGCCCAGCGCCACGCCTCACGATGCATGTCGGTGCCCAGGCAGGTCAGCACCTCCTCGAAGGCTTCGTCGCCCTCAAGCAGGAGCTGTGCGAACTCCGGCCCGGTCAACGGCGCGATGCGCCCGGCGACCACGTGCGTCTTCGCGCCGGTGTCGGCGGCAGCGGTCGCGGCCAGGCATGCGGCCAGCGGCGCCCACTGCGCGCGCTGCGCGTCCAGCGCCTCCAGCCGCGGCTCGTCCGCGGTGATCAGCAGCGCCGCGGTCACGTCCAGCCCATCGAGCGTCAGGTGCCGCCCCTCGCCGAAGGGCATGACCCGCATCGGCCGCGGGCCATCGAGGCGCAGGCAACGCGCGCCGGCGGGTGGGTCGAAGGGCAGCGTGATCGTCAGGTCCTCGACGACGGCGTCGCTCACGTAGCGGTTGTACCGCTCGCCGTGCTTGAGCGCGAGCACCACCGTGTCGCCGCCGCGCGTGAACGCCGCCGCCTCGACCGACGGGTCAGAGGTCGCGCATACCGTGAGCGTCCCGGCCGCCAGGATGTCCTGCACCGGCTCCAGCTCGCCCCACAGCAGTCCCAGCTCCGCGCGCCGCCCCATCCCCAGGCGCTCATCGGCCAGCCCGTGCGTGCTGAAGTAGAGGATGCCGCGGGTGCCGGCGGTCAGCATCATGTACGTAATCAGGCGCTGCTGCTCGGGTGTGGGGAGGTAGGTCGAGCGCGTGGGGATGCCGTTCTTCGGGTAGGCATGGCCCTGCATGTGCGCCTGCGACCACTGCTGCACGTAGACCGGCTCGCCCCAGATCTCGCGCGCGTGCTCGGAGAGGCGCTGCACGTCCTCCAGCCCGCCGTCGATGTCCTCGCCGCCGCCGAAGGTCGCGCCCTTCTGCAGCGGGTACAGGTAGGTGAGCGGGAAGTCGAGGATGTCGCGCCACACCGCCCACGTCTGCTCAGGGACGTTGTCGGGGCGGCGCAGGTCCATGAGCGTGGTGGTGATGAGGTTGCTGTCATTGTAGCGGCGGAAGACCTCCGCCTCGCGCTCGACGAAGGGCAGGTAGCGGCTCCAGGTGTCGTCGCACAGGATCCAGCCGAGCAGCGCCGGGTGGCGGCGCAGCGGCATGAGCCTGAGCACCCACTCGTCCTTGAGCGGCTTCTCGGCCCACATGACCCCGCGCGGGCCGTAGAGCCAGACTTCGACGCGCAGGCCCTGCTCCCACGCGGCGTCGAGCACCGTCGTCAGGTACTCGAGCGGCGTGGCGTGGCTGAGGTAGATCACCAGCCCGTTGAGTCGCAGCTCGGCGAAGTGCGCGAAGTTGGCGCGGTGCTGCGCGATGGAGCGTGTGCCATCGACCGCGTAGGTGCCCATCGCCCTAAGCAGCAGCGGCTCGTCACCGACCCAGAGCGCGCCGTCGCGCAGCTCGTACGCGGCCTTCGGGCCGAAGTCGAGCGCGGGGACCTCGTCGGGCAGCGCGATCTCGGTCGCGAGCATCTCCTCGACGAGATCGCCGAGGTCGGCCAGGTCGTAGTCGCCGATGCGCAGATGCGCCGCGCGGCCGTCGTCGGCGAGCAGCAGCGGCTCGGTGATCTCGGCGGGCGAGCGCTCCCAGAAGTAGCGCGCGATGGAGCGCGCGTGTGGCTGCTCGGCCAGGTCCACGAGCACGACGCGCCCGCCGAGGTAGTGGAAGATCTTCAGCCGCAGGTAAAGGTCGAAGTCCTCAAGCCACTCGGGCATGATGACCAGCCGGAAGCCGTCAAGGTTGCTGACCAACGGGACGAGGTCATGGGCCACGCCCGCCGCGGTCAGGGCGTCGGAGACCGCGGCCACCGGGGAGGCGTCGGGCGCGAGCGCGTAGAGCACGCCGACCTCGTGCTCAGGTGGCGCGGTCGTGTGCGCGCGCGCGGCGATGTCGTCGAACCAGGCGGTGGCGCCGCCGGAGCGGTAGTTGAGGCAGTAGGTGGCGACGGCGGCGATGCGCCGGCCGGCGGGCGCGAGGTAGCTGCCGGTCTTCTCGACCCAGCGCCCGGCCTCAGCGGCGCGGACCTGCAGTGAGGTCGGGAAGAACCAGGTGGTGGTGCCGTCATCGAGGACGATCTTCAGGTCGATGCCGATGCCGGTGTCCGCGTCGATGGCGTCGGCCTTCAGCCACGCCGAGATGCTCAGCGCGTTGGGCATGGGCTCAGCGAAGACATGGTCCTCGGCGGTGACCATGCCCACCATCTCGGCGGTGCCGGGCAGGCACAGGGCCGCGGGGGCCGAGTGATAGTCCTCCGTGTCGAGCACCGGCTCAGCCGGACCACGCGAGCTGCGCCAGCCCTCCAGCCCGGCGCTGAAGTCACCGTTGAGCACGAGATTGTCCTGCGCGCACGACGGCGCGGCGCACGCCACCAGCACGGCCAGCATGATGCGCGTCTTCATCGCGCGATCGCCTCCCGGATGCGTGTTGGGCGGGAGGAGTATTCGCCCACCTCGCGCCCTGTGCCTGTGCCCGCCCGACAGGTGAGACGCCCGCGCGCGGCCAACTTCCCGCCGGACGCAAGCAAGGCCCGCGAGGAGGCGCACCATGGCGGCATACCGGCTGGGCATGGCGCAGATGCTGGTCGAGGGCGGGCGGATCGAGGCAAACCTGGCGCGCGCGGAGGCGATGATCGCGCGGGCGGCCGACGAGGGCTGCCAGATCGTCGTGCTGCCCGAATGCCTGGACGTGGGCTGGACGAGCCCGAGCGCGCGCGAGCTGGCGCAGCCCATCCCCGGGCCGACCAGCGATCGACTCGCGGCGGCGGCAGCGGGGGCCGGCCTGAACGTCGTGGCCGGACTGACCGAGCGAGCCGACGACCGCGTCTACAACGCCTCGGTGCTCATCGGGCCGACCGGGGACATCCTGCTGCGCCATCGGAAGGTCAACATCCTGAGCATCGCCCGGGACCTCTACGCCGTCGGGGACAGCGTCGCGGTCGCGGAGACGCCGCTGGGCGTCATCGGCATCCCCATCTGTGCCGACAACTTCGCGAGTTCGCTGGCCATCGGGCACTGCCTGGCACGGATGGGCGCGCAGATGATCCTGTCGCCCTGCGCGTGGGCGATGCCCGCCGAGCATGACAACCAGGCCGAGCCCTACGGCCAGACCTGGCTGACCTCGTTCGGCGAGCTGGCGCGGCTGTATGACCTGACGGTAGTGGGCGTGAGCAACGTGGGGTGGATCGCGGGCGGGCCGTGGGACGGGCGCAAGTGCATCGGCTGCTCGCTGGCGATGGGGCCTGGCGCTGAGGTGCTCCTGCACGCGCCCTACGGCGTGGATGCCGAGGGCCTGTTCGTGGTCGAGGTCGAGCCGCAACCGCCCATCGCCCACGGCACCGACTTCGCCGCGGCGCTCAAGACGCGCGGATACGAGGGACCGTAAGCACTGTGGCTGGGGGGTTGGAGTCCGGGGAGGAGACCGGACCCGGGGAGGGAAGAACAGGAGGCGTCTATTGCGGGCGCGAGCTTGTGCCGGGGCGGGCTGCCGTGTTCGGGGTCGATCAGGCCGGCGCGCGACGGTTCACGGGAGGGAATTGACGCCAAGATGCTACCGATTGCCGACAACATCCCATCCCGCACGCCGCCAGTAGCCACGCAGATGATCATCGTGCTCAACGTGATCGGCTTCGGGCTGCTGCTGACGCTGCCGCCTGATCAACTCGAGCGGGCGTTCTACGCCTTCGGGATAGTGCCTGCGCGCTACACCCATCCCGAATGGGCGCAGTGGTTAGGTCTTCCGGTCGATGATCTGTGGCCCTTCATCACGTCAATGTTCATGCATGCCGGCTGGATGCACTTATTCTCGAACATGTGGGTCTTGTGGATATTTGGCGATAATATTGAGGAGCGCATGGGGCCGATCCGGTTCACACTGTTCTATCTGAGCTGCGGGCTGCTGGCGGGCATCACCCACTTCCTCACCAACCTCTCCTCCACCGTCCCCACTGTGGGCGCGTCCGGGGCGGTGGCCGGAGTGCTGGGGGCGTACTTCGTTCTCTACCCAAACGCCCGAGTGGTCGCCATGCTGCCGGTGTTCATCTGGCCGCTGTTCGTAGAGCTACCGGCGGCTCTCTTTCTCTTCGTCTGGTTCGGGTCGCAGTTTCTCAGCGGTCTGTTTGCCCTGGTTGGCCCCGCTTTTGCCGGAGGGGTGGCCTGGTGGGCTCATGTGGGAGGGTTCATCGCGGGCATGCTGCTGTACCGGCTGTTCATGCTCCGATGCCGGCTTCCGCGGTCGGCTGAAGTTGACGAGATGGCATTTGAGCGGGCGTGGGGCGGTGGCTACTCCCGCTCGCGTCGGCTATGAGGAGGACACAGCCGTGGGCGCGCTCGATCTACTCTGGCTTCTCCTGGTGCTGTCCGCGCTCCAACCCGTGCTGCAGCAGAAGCTGCTGGAGGCCACGCGCCAGCGCCTGATGCGCCAGATCGAACAGGAACGCAATTCCCGCGTGGTGGTGCTGATGCACCGCCAGGAGACCATGAGTCTACTCGGCTTCCCGCTCATGCGCTACATCAGCATTGATGACGCCGAGCAGGTGTGTCGGGCGATTCAGATGACGTCACCCGAGACGCCCCTGGACCTGGTGATCCACACTCCGGGCGGGTTGATGCTGGCCGCCCTGCAGATCGCCCGCGCGATCAAGCAACATCCTGCCAAGGTGACGGTGGTAGTGCCGCACCTGGCCATGTCGGGCGGGACGCTGCTGGCCCTGGCGGCCGACGAGATCCTCATGGGGCCCCATGCCGTGCTGGGCCCGGTTGACCCCCAGATCGGGCAGTACCCTGCGGCCTCCATCCTGAGCGTGGCGCAGGCCAAGCCCGTGGAGCAGATGGATGACACGACACTCATCCTGGCGGACCAGGCTCTGAAGGCCCAGGCGCAGGCGCGGGCCAGCGTGGCGGAACTGCTGGCCGGCCGTTTCGAGCGCGATCGGGCCTCCGAACTGGCCGATCTGCTCACCAGTGGACGGTGGACGCACGACCACCCCATAACGGTTCAGCAGGCGCAACAGCTCGGCCTGCCGGTGTCCTCCGATGTCCCCGATCAGTTCATGCAGTTGGCGGCGCTGTACGCTCAGCCCGTGCGCCGGCAGGCGAGTGTCGAGTACCTCGCGGACCGGCCCGGGGCATCGGACGCCTCGTAACCCGGACAGCCCTGAGAGCTGAGGCCGACAGTGGCATTGAGTCGGTTCGGGAACAGCGGAGGCAACGCCTGCGGCTGTCGCGTGAGCCGTGGGTCGCGTTGGTGCGCTCCGGGGGGCGGCCCGATTGGTCACAACCGCCACACGAACGGTGTTTCGGGGGCGTGCCTGGTGACATGCGATGTAAAGGAGCGATCATGACCAGGACCATGCTGGTGGCGCTGAGTGTGCTGATGATGGCGACGGTCGCGTGGGGCAAGAGCGGACGCACCTTCTACGATGACGAGACCATGGCGCTGGTGCGCGAGAAGATCGAGCGCTACGAGTGGGCGCAGGGGCAGGTCAACGCCGCCCGCTCCGCCGCAGAGCGCTGGATCGCCATGAGCGACCAGGAGCTGTGGGAGTTCGTGCCCCCGCCCGGGCAGTTGCGCGCGCTCAACGTCAGCTTCGGCAACGGCTGCCCGGTGCACGGCACCGAGGTCTTCCGCGCCGGCGGGCACTACCCGTGGATCATGTCCTCCGACGAGCCCTTCAAGGTCACCTGCCCGGTCGGCGGCGAGAGCTATCCGAGCAATGACTTCGAGGGCTGGAACCCCGACAGCATCACCGACGAGCCCGAGGCCGGCCCCGGCTACGTGGACCACGGCGCCGGATGGGTCGATGAGGACGGCACCCGCTACTTCTTCGTCGCCCACTGGGTGTTCTGGCACCGCTGGCAGCGCGAGATCAGCGGGGCCATCAGCGCACTGCGCCAGGCCTACCTGCTCACCGATGAGCCGATCTACGCCCACAAGGAAGCGGTGCTGCTCTCCCGCATCGCGCGCGACTACAAGCAGCTTGACTACCGCACCCAGGCCTACCACCATCGCTGGCCCTCGGGAATCAACGGGCGCATGGTGGACTACATCTGGATGAACGGGTGGATCAGCAACATCGCCACCGCCTACGACGCCATCTACCCGGCGCTGGCGAGCGGTGACGACGCCGAGCTGACCGCCTTCCTGGCCGCGCAGGGCATCGACGACCCGCGCCGGCACATCGAGCAGGAGATGCTCGCGGCCATGGCCCAGGACATCTTCGACCACTTCATCTGGGGCAACACCGGCATGTACCAGCGCTCGATGGCCGTCCTCGCCGTCGTGCTCGACAACGATGATCCCGACTACGCCCCGACCACCGAGCAGATGCGCGAGTGGCTCATGACCGGCGATGGCGATGTCGAGTACCTGCTGTGGAACGGCTTCTACCGCGACGGCCACGGCGGCGAGAGTTCGCCCGGCTACTCGTCCGGCTGGTGCGTCAACTTCTACCAGATCGCGCACCTGCTGCCGAAGCTGGGCGTGGACATCTGGGCCAATCCCAAGGTCAAGAAGATGGCCGACATCGGCCTTGACCTCTACGTCGCGGGCACCAACTGCCCGTCCATCGGTGACGCGGGCAGCATCCGCGGCGCCGGGCGCGTCGGCTGGAGCGTGGTGCTGCAGGGCCGGGCGTTCAACCACTACCATGACCCGCGCCACGCCAGGGCGCTGGCGATCATGAATGCCGGCTCCGAGGACCTGTTCGAGAGCTACTTCGACGAAGACGAGCTGGCCGCCACCATCGCCGAGGTCGGCACCGAGATGGACTACCGCACCCGCAACCTCGGCGGTTACGGCCTGGGCATCCTCGAGGCGGGCGAGGAGGGCAACCGGCGCGGTGTGTCCATGTACTACGGCTTCTCCGGCGGCGGGCACGGGCACTTCGACCGCCTGACGCTGGAGATGCAGGCCTTCGGACGGCCGATGCTCACCGACATGGGCTACCCGGCGCACTGGCTGGCCAAGAACACTTACTGGACCTCCAACACCATCAGCCACTATGCGGTGGTGGTGGACGAGCACCGCCAGGAG
>JALGVA010000188.1 GCA_029820295.1 Candidatus Zipacnadia bacterium | reverse complement strand
CCCTCGGCGCGCGGTGGGCAGCAGACGGGCGGGGAGCAGCCGGGCGGACGCCGGCGCCCGACCCGGCAGCAGGGCGGCACGCGGCAGCCGCGACCGGAATTCCCGGTCGCACCGCAGTAAGGCGCGTTCGCGAGGCATGCGTGGCGGCGGCGAGGTGTGCAGCAGGAGGTAGAGTGATGATGTCCATGGCACGAGTCGTGACGGTATTCGCAGTCATAGCGATGCTGGTGGCGGGCCTCGCCCTGCCGGCGATGGCCCAGGACGATGAGGTCCGGCTGGACCTGGACTTCAACGGGGAGACGCTGGGGCAGATCCTGCAGATGCTCGGCCGCGGCTACAACCTGCAGTACACGCTGGGCGAGGGCGTGGACCCGGACATGCGCATCACCACGCATCTGCGTGGGGTGACGCTGAGCCAGGCGCTCACGTCGATCATGGAGCCCAACGGCCTGTTGGCGGTGAACCAGGACGGGCGCTACATCATCCGCGAGCGGCCGGAGCCGCAGGCGCGCGACACTGAGGTGACGACGGTGACCCCTCAGGTCGCGGGCGGGGAGCGCACGCCGCCGCCGTCACCCACGCGCCAGCGCCCGAGCTACGTGCCGGGCGCCTCGGCGGCCGCGGACGGCGGCGAGGACGGCGAGGAAGAGGAAGCGGACCAGATTCTCGAGATCATCTGGCCGCGCTACCTGGGCGCCGACATGGCGTCGGGGATCTTCGGCGGCAGCGTGATTGAGGCCGGCGGCTACTACGGCAGCGGCGGCGGTGGCGGCTACGGTAGTGGCGGCAGCTACGGCGGCCGCGGCGGCTACGGCGGCGGCAGCTACGGGAGTGGCGGCTACGGCAGCCGCGGTGGCAGCAGCTTCGGCAGCCGTGGCGGCAGCAGCTTTGGCAGCCGCGGCGGCAGCAGCTTTGGCAGCCGTGGCGGCAGCAGCCGGAGTTCGAACTACAACTATTGATCGTGACGGCCCCGTGCGCGGGGGCCTGACGGGCAGATGGTCGCACGCCTGGACGCAGGTGTCGTTCGTCGTCGGTCACGTTGACTCAGGGAGGGCCCAATGGTGACGCCCCGAAACTGGCAGATGAGACCCCTGATCGTAGCGTGCATGGCAGCACTGATCGTGGCAGGCCTGGGCGCCGGAGCAGTCGGCGCCGATACGCCCGGCGACGAGCAGCGGCCGATCAACATCGACGTGCGCGACATGGCGATTGGCGACGTGCTGCGCATGCTGGGTCAGGCGGCCAACGTCAACATTATCGTGGGGCAGGGCGTGGAGGGCGACATCCAGTCGCTGACTCTGCGCAACGTCTCGGTGGAGACGGCCCTGCGGCTGATCACGGAGGCCCAGGGTTACTACTGGCGGCGCGATGAGAACGTCTACGTGGTGAGCGCCGAGCCCACGCCCGGCGCGGAGCCTGCGCCGGAGCGTGCGGTGAGCGAGCCGGAGACTCAGGCGGGGCAGCCTGAGGAGGCAGCGCCGGGCGGCACAGTGCCGGCGCCGCCGCCCGAGCCGCCTGTGGGCGGCGGGCCACCCCCGCCGGCGGATATGCCGGAGATCATCACCGCGCTGATCCCGCTCAACTACGCGGGGGCGCGGGAGGTCGCGGCCCTCTTCGGCGGCACCGCGCAGGCGACCGGAGGCGGGCTGCTGCCGCGGGGCAGCAATTTCCTGGCGGCCACCGCCCAGCGCGGGGGGTACGTGCCCGCCCTGGGTTCGATGGGCACGGCGCCGGGACGCCCGGCCGGGCTGTCGCAGTTCGAGGAGGCCGGCGGCATCGGTGGCGCGGGCGATCTCGGCGGCGGCTTCACCGGCGGGGGCCTGACCGGCGGCCAGGGTGTGGGCACCGCGGGCCGGACCGGCACCACCGGCACGGGCGGGACGATCAGCCTGCCGGGCGAGATGGAGGCGCCGGTGGCGATCCTGAGCCACAACGCCCTGCTGGTGCGCGGCACGCGCGAGGAGATCGACGAGTTCCGCGAGATGCTGCAGCTCCTGGACATCCCCGCGAAGCAGGTGGAGATCTCGACCAAGTGGATCGACGTGTCGACCACCGCGTCGCGCGCGCTGGGCATCGACTGGGCGGTCACCAATGGCGCGCTGGAGATCTTCAACCTGGGCTTCGCCCCGGGTGAGGCGGCCAACAACGGCATCCGCTACGGGCGCGGCCGCTGGTGGGCCGAGCTGGCGGTGCTTGAGAACAACAGCATGGCGACGGTCATCAACGAGCCGCGCGTGACCTGCATGAACGGGATGCCGGGCCTGATCGCCTTCGAGACCGAGATCCCGTACTTCGCGGCGCAGATCAGCTACAATCAGTTCGGGCAGCGCACCGTGGACTACACGTCGGAATTCGTCCAGGTGACGAACGAGTTGTGGGTGGTGCCGCAGATCAACCCCGACGACTCGATCAAGATGCAACTCTCGCCGCAGCTTCAGGACCAGGTAGGGACGGTCGAGGGGCCGAACGGCGAGCGCATCCCGATCATCACCTCGCAGTACGTGGAGACCATGGTGCGGGTGCAGAACGGGGAGACGATCGTGCTGGGCGGAGTCATCCGCCAGGACGAGTCGGTGAACCTGCGCAAGACGCCCCTGCTGGCGGACATCCCGATCATCGGGAAGCTGTTCCAGTCGCGGCGCACAGAGAAGAACAACACGGAGCTGCTGATCTTCGTGACACCGAGGATCGTGCGCGACATCTCGACCGAGTAGCGCCGCGGCGGGCGCGCGGCGCCGACGACAATCAGCACGACCCGGTGAACGGCACACTCGCGATGTGCCGTTCATCAGTAAGGGGTACCGATCGTGCGACCCGCGATAGAGCTGACGACCGCCGGGGAGTCACACGGGCCGGCGATCACGGCGGTCCTGACGGGCATTCCGGCGGGCCTGGCCATCGCGGCGGCGGAGATCGACGCCGACCTCGCGCGACGCCAGTGCGGCTACGGACGCGGCGGGCGGATGGCGATCGAGCGGGATCGCGTGCGCCTGAGCGCGGGCGTGCGGCACGGGCGGACGCTCGGCTCGCCGATCTGCCTGGTGGTCGCGAACCGCGACTGGGAGAACTGGGCGGAGGAGATGAGCGCGCAGGCGCCGCCGGAGGGGTGGGCGGGCGAGCGGCGGGTGAGCGTGCCGCGGCCGGGGCACGCCGACCTGGCGGGCGGGGCCAAGTTCGGGCACGCGGACATGCGCAACGTGCTCGAGCGGGCCAGCGCGCGCGAGACGGCCGCGCGGGTGGCGGGGGGGGCGGTGTGTCGCAAGCTGCTGAGCGTGCTGGGGGCGACAGTGCGCTCGCGGACCGTGGCCATCGGCGGCGTGCGCGACGACGGCTTCGACGGTGGCGCGGAGGCGTGGGAGCGCGTCGAAGCGTCTGATGTGCGTTGCGCGGATGACGCGGCGGCCGCGGCCATGCGGGAGCGCATCGACGCGGCGCGCGAGGCGGGCGACAGCGTGGGGGGCGTGATCGAGGTGGTGGCGGAGGGCCTGCCCCCCGGCCTGGGAAGCTGCGCGACGTGGCAGGAGCGGCTGGAGGGGCGCATCGGGCAGGCGATGCTGAGCATCCCGGCGATCAAGGCGGTGGAGATCGGCGCGGGCGGGGCGGCGGCGGAACTGCCGGGCTCGCAGGTGCATGACCCGATCCTGCCGTCGGGGGATGGCGCGTGGCCGTTTGCGCGTGGCGGCAACAATGCCGGGGGCATCGAGGGCGGGATGACCAACGGCCAGCCGGTGGTGGTGAGGCTGGCGATGAAGCCGATCCCGACGCTGACCTCGCCGTTGCCTTCGGTGGACGTGACCACCGGCGCGTCCACGGCCGCTCATGCGGAGCGGTCGGATGTGTGCGCGGTGCCGGCGGCGGGGGTGGTGGGCGAGGCGATGCTGGCGCTGGTGCTGGCGTCGGCGGCGGCGGAGAAGTTCGGTGGCGACTGCGTGTCCGACATGCTGGCCACCCGGCGGCACTACCTCGAGCGTCTGCCCCTGCCGTGGCAAGAGAGGCGAACGCGAGACGATGAATCTTAGGCCCCCTGCCGGCGCGATCGCCATCACCGGCTTCATGGGCACGGGGAAGACGACCGTGGCGCGCATCGTGGCGGAGCGCCTCGGCCTCGAGATGGTGGACACCGACGAGCTGATCGAGGCGGAGGCCGGGATGTCGATCCCCGCCATCTTCGCGGCCCACGGCGAGGCGCACTTCCGCGACCTGGAGAGCGCGGCGCTGGCGCAGGCGCTCGGGCGCGGGCGCGTGGTGATCGGGACGGGCGGGGGGATGCTGCTGCGCGCCGCGAACCTGGAGGCGCTGCGCCGGGCCGGCCCCATCATCTGCCTGACCGCCGGCCCCGATGCGATCCTGCGGCGCGTCGGGGACGATGACTCGCGCCCGCTGCTGCAGGTGGCGGATCCGGCGGGGCGCATCGCCGAGCTGCTGGCCGAGCGCCGGCAGGCCTACGCGCAGGCGGACGCGCACGTGGACACCACGCAGCTCTCCCCCGAGCAGGCCGCCGACGAGGTGCTGCGGCTGCTGGCCGATGACCCCCGCGCGCGCTGGCTGACGGGCGCGCGCACCACCATCCCGGTGGCGCTCGCGGACGCGCGCTACGAGATCACCGTCGGGTGCGGTGTGCTCGACGAGGTGGGGGCGCTGTGGCCGCCACGGGAGCCGGGCGTGCGGGCGGCGCTGGTGACGACCGATCGCATCGCCCCTCTGCTGGCGGAGCGGACCACGGAGGCGCTGCGGGCCGGTGGCTGGGAGCCGCATCTGCTGGTGGTGCCCGACGGCGAGGCGAGCAAGTCGCTGGCGGTGCTGGGCGAGCTGTACGAGGGGATGGCGGCGGCGGGGCTGGATCGCGGCGGCACGGTGTTCGCGTTGGGCGGGGGCGTGGTGGGCGACCTGGCGGGCTTCGCGGCCGCCACGTGGATGCGCGGTATCGACCTGGTCAACCTGCCGACGACGCTGCTGGCGCAGGTGGACAGCAGCATCGGCGGCAAGACCGCGATCGACCTGAGCGGCGGCAAGAACCTGGTGGGCGCCTTCCACCAGCCGGTCGCGGTGGTGAGCGACGTCGGCACGCTGGCGACGCTGCCGCCGGCGGAGATGCGCTCGGGGTTGGGGGAGATCATCAAGCACGCGTGCTGCTTCGACGCGGAGATGTTCGCGCTGCTGGAGCGGCGGGCGGGCGGGACGCTGGCGGACGACACGGCGGCGCTTGAGTACCTCGTGAGCCGCAACTGTCAGATTAAGGCGGGTATCGTTGAGGAGGACCCGCACGAGCAGGGCGTGCGCGCGGTGCTCAACTACGGGCACACGGTGGGGCATGCGCTGGAGCGCGCGGCCGAGGGGTGGTCGCTGCGCCACGGCGAGGTCGTGGGGGCAGGGATCGTCGCGGAGAGCCGGCTGGCGGCGTGGCTGGGTGTGTCCGACGAGGAGACGGCGCTGCGCCAGGAGCGCCTGGTGGCGGCGTGGGGACTGCCGACGAGCGTGAGCGGGATCGACGAGGAGGCGGCGCTGGCGGCGCTGGCGCGGGACAAGAAGATCGTCTCGGGTCGGCTGCGCCTGCCGCTGGTGCCGGAGGTGGGCAGCTTCCGGATCGTCGAGGACGTGAGCATCGATCTGTTGCGCCGGGCGGTGCGCTCGGTGCTGGCCGAGGGATGGCGCGGGGATGCGCGGCGGTGACGAAGGCAGGTGGGCGGGCAGTCCCGACGAACGCCTGGAGCTGCGGGAGGAGCTGGCGGCGGTCGGTCCGTGGCGGCGCTGGGTGGCGGCGGACCGCGGCATGGGCACGACCGTGCTGTTCAGCCGCGCCGCGCCGGATGCCGCCGGGGCGGACGAGCAGGCGCGCGGCCGCGCGGCGCGCGCCAGCCGGCTGCGGCATCCCTCGCTGACCACCGTGCTCGCCTTCGGCGAAGACTCGGGGGGACGGTGGGTGGTCGAGGAGCTGGGGCGCGCGCGGCCGCTGGGTGACGGGAGCGAGCGGGCGCCGCGGGGTGAGGCGCTGGGCGAGGCGCTGCTCGGAGTGCTGGAGGCGCTCGCCTACGTGCACGGCAACGGCATGGCGCACGGGGCGGTCGCGACGGGCACGATGGTCGCCGACGGGCAGAGCATCGCCCTGTCAGGGACGGCACTCGGGGCGTCGGGATGGGAGCACGGGGCGGCGGCGGACGTGCGGGGGTGGGCGGGTGTGGTGGTGAAGCTGCTGGATGCGGGGGCGAAGCACGGGCCGGTCAGCTCGGCGGTGCTGCGCGCCGCGCGGGCGGCGATGCGGGCGGGCGAGGATGCGGCGCTGGAGGCGGGGAGGCTGGCGCGGAGAATCCGTGCCGGCGCCGAGCGGCAGCGCGTGGCGCCGGAGGACCGAACGGAGGACGAGCAAGCGGAGACGTCGGGCCGTGACGCGAGCATGGGCATGAGAGCACTGCGCGTGGCGGGGAACCTGCTGCTGGGAGCGCTGACGACCGCGCTGACCGTGGGCGTGGTGCTCGGCGCCATCGCGCTCGGCGTGTTGTGGTTCGTGGACCGGCTGCCGCAGGAGGTGCAGGTGCCCAACATCGTCGGGCTGGCGCAGCAGGAGGCGATCGCGAGCCTGGAGCGCGAGGGATTGCGCGTGGGGAATGTGCGGCGGGTGTACCGCGACGACGTGGAGGCGGGTGAGGTCGCGCAGGCAATGCCGGAGCCGGGGATGACGGTGCGCCAGGGGCGGGAGATCACGCTGGTGGTGAGTCTGGGAGCGGCGCGGGTGCGCGTGCCGCGGCTGGTGGGGCTGCAGCTTGACGAGGCGGAGAAGCTTGCGGAGAAGTCGGGGCTCAGCGTGACGTCCGCGGGCAGGACGCGCTCGCGGGCGCCGCTGGGGGAGATCGTCCGGCAGAATCCGGCGCCGGGGGCGAACGTGGCGCGCGGCGAGCGCGTGACGGTCTACGTCAGCGGCGGGCCGGAGTTCGGGATGATCGAGGTCGAGACGGGCGACGACGAGGAGAGCGTGCGCGTGTTCTTCCGCACGCTGTCGATCACCGTCCCGCGCGGCGATCCCCTGCAGCGAGTGCGCATCCTGGAGGGCTACCGGGAGCCGCTGGAGGTGACCTATGACCGGCTGCATCGGCCGGGCGATCACATCGAGTTCGAGACGCACGGCCGCTCGGGGAAGCAGATCCAGGTGCTGATCGAGGGGGAGCGCGTCTACAGGACGCAGCTTTGACGATGACTGCGCGTGCGGGCGATGGTGGACGGCTGCAGGAGGCGAAGACGATCCGCGCCGCCCAGCGTGGGGACCGTCGCGCCTTCGACCAACTCGTCGATGCCCACTACCGCACCGTGTACAACACCGCCTACCGCATGCTCGGGGGCGAGAGCGCGGCGGCGGATGCCACGCAGGCGACCTTCCTCAAGGTCTACGAGGCCCTCGAGTCGTTTCGCGGCGATGCCAGCTTCAGCACGTGGCTCTACCGCATCACCATGAACGTGTGCCTCGACGACCTGCGCCGGCGCGGGAACGAGCCTCTGAGCCTGACCGACGAGGACGACGAGGGCGAGCCGACCGGCGAGCGCGACCTGCCCGACGAGTCGGATGAGCCGGGGCGCAACGCCGAGCAGCGCGAGTTGCAGCGGCTGGTGCATGAGGCCATCGGCCGACTGCCGGAGGACTTCCGCACCGTGATCGTGCTCTACGACATCCGCGGGCTGTCGTACCAGGACATCAGCGAGGCGCTGGACGTTCCGTTGGGGACGGTGAAGTCGCGGCTGAATCGGGCGCGCAACGCGCTGCGGGATGAGATGGCGGGGGAGCTGGAACTTTTCGGCGGATAGGCCCGTCATACCGGTGACCGCATACCCGTGATCCGGATGCGAGGACGCTGCACGTGATGACCTGCGAGCTGTGCCGTCACAGACTGACCGACCTCCTCGAGGGCGAGCTTGCGCCCGACGCGGAGCGCGAGATGCGCGCGCACGTGGCGGAGTGCGCGGAGTGTGCGCGCGCGCTGGCGCAGATGCAGGCGCTGGTGACGGTACTGCACGGCCTGCCCGAGGTCGAGCCGCCGGCGGGGCTGCGGGAGCGGCTGCGCGGCGTCCCGGAAGCGGCCACGCCGGCGGGGGCCGGCGGCTGGCGGCGGACGCGCTACGTCGTGGCGACGGTGGCGGCCGCGGCCGCTGCTCTGCTGATGATCTGGACGGGGGTCACGCACTTCCGGGGCGACGTAGCTGAGCCGGTGGGCGGCCCGGCGCCGCTGCTGGGCGCCGAGATGGCACAGGAGACTGAGCGCGCTCCCGCGCCGACCGCTGAGGCGCCGACGCCGCCTGAGGAGAGACTGGCTGAGGCCGCCGCTTCCGCAGATGAGTCGCCGGCTGAGGCGGCCTTGTTCGCGGATGCTTAGTCGGAGGCCGACGCAGCGCTCGAGTCCGCCGGGG
>JALGVA010000047.1 GCA_029820295.1 Candidatus Zipacnadia bacterium | reverse complement strand
CCCCGGCCGCGTCATGCGCATCGCGCGCCCGCGCGGCGCGCCCCTCACCGCCGCGATGGCCTGGTCGAGCAGCGCCTCGGCGCGCTCGAAGTCGCCCTCGCGCGCCGCGTTCTCGGAGCGCTGCGCCAGGTTCGCGGCCCGGCGCACGTCGCGCCCCTCGCGCTGGGCGCGCTCGAAGGCCTGGCCGAAGAGCGCGAGCCTGTCCTTGAGCGCGTCCGGCAGGTTCTCGCCGGTGCCAAGCGCGATCTTCTCGCGCGCCTCCTCCAGGAGCTGCTCGACGCGGTCGGCCTGGCCGGTCCGCGCGGCCTCGATCATCGACGCGCGCATCTGCTCCAGCTCATCGATGGGCGCTCCGGCGCGGCGCAGTTGCACCAGCGCGCGGGTGAAGCCGAAGAACGCCTCCCACAGTTCGGCGTTGTCGCTGAAGAACTGTTGCACGTCCGGGGACAGGTCCCCGGCCTGCGCCGGGCTGGGGAGCTGCCCCTGCCTGCCGCCGGACAGCGCCTCGCCCGGGCCGGGGATGTCCGGGCCGCCGGGCGTCGCTACGCCCGCGCCGGGCGGCGCGGCCGGCGGCTTCTCGAGCGACTCGATGGCCTGCCGGGCCTGCGCATAGTCGCCGTCGCCCAGGGCCTTGCGCAGCCAGGCGATGCGGCGCTGCGCGGCCTCTCCGGCGTCCGGATCGGCGTAGATGGCGGCAAGGCGCTCCACCGAGGCGTCAAGCGTGGCCTGCGTCTGCATCTGCCGGTCATAGAGGCGCACCGACTGCGCGGTCATGACGATGCCGAGCCCCGCCAGGATAACCACCATGAAGGCGACGATCCGGGCGGCCCGGGGCGGCCGGCGCGGCCCCTCAGCCTCGCGCGCGGCATCCAGCCACGGTGGGGGCGGGATGTCGTCGCCGAACTCGAAGCCCACTTCTTCGTCGCCTTCGGGCGGCACGGACAGGTCGTCGAAGTGGTAGCCATCGTCCTCGCCCGCCACGCCCTCGTCGGGCGATGGCGCGGCCTCCGGCCGCTCCGGTGGCCCATGTGGTGCGCCCGTGTGCTCCTCAGGCCACCGCGGGTCGTCACGTGACTCGTCCAACGTGTGCACTTCCCTTGCGTGGTGCAGGCGGTCGCACGTCCCGCGGATGCGCGGTCGGGCAGCGATGCCCGACCTAAGCGGGGATGTGCGGTTCGCTCGAGGTGTCCGGTCGCAGGTGCGGCAGCACCTCGAGCATGGTAATCAGGTCGAGACGGTTGTGCTCCATGATCTGCGCGATGCGCCCCGCGTCGCCGGTGTGCACGAAGTCGTGCCAGGCCTGCGGGATCTCCGCGCCGTCGATGTCGCCCAGGCGCGAGCGCCCACACAGGCGCTTCTCGAGGGTCTGCAGCCGGCAGTCCTCCCAGCGGCCCCGGAAGCGCGCGCGGACCTCCTGCAGCAGGTCCAGGTGCGTCGCCGGCTCCGGGCACGCGCCCAGGGCGTGGTAGATCATGCGCTCGCGCATCATGGGCAGGTCGAACGAGCGCCCGTTGTAGGTTATCAGCACCGAGCGCCCGGCCAGCAGCGCCCCGGCCTCGGCCAGCACCGCACGCTCCTCGGCGTAGTCGCGCGCGAACATCTGCACCGACAACGCCTCGCCGGGCACATCGGCCTCCCAGACGATCATCCCCACCAGAAAGATCGGCGCCGAGGCCAGCCCTGCGGTCTCCGTGTCGAGCAGCGCGAACTGCCGGGGTGCGATGCCCCGCAGGTGCGCGAGCAGCCCCTCGGCCTCATCGCCGAGCAGGCCCGTCAGGCGCCCGAAGCGCTCGAGCACCTCCGCGCCATGTGGCAGCATCTCACGCGCCGGGCCTGCGACGCGCCAGTAGGCGCCCTCCTTGCCCGCCACGGCCTCCCCCGGCACCAGCTCCTCGAGGGGGCCTGAGGGCACCTCGATCGGCGGCGGCTGCGCCGGCGCGGGAGCCGGCGCTTCCCTCGAACGCCGCGCCTGCTCGGCCAGACGCCTGCGTGACAGCTCCGGCGCGCCCGCGCGGACCGGCTCGGCCGGAGCCGATGCGCGATCGGTCGCGTCCTCCGGGCCTTCGGGCTCGGTGGGCGGCCCGGCAGCGTCATCGATCTGTCGCAGGCGCCTGCGCAGGCGCTTCGAGAGCATTCCGGTCAATCCTCCGGCGGGCGGCAACGACGATGCACGGGAGACGCTCGTGCCACGGAGCTGATGACACGTCTTGATCAGGCCGCGCCCGTCAGCCCCCTGAGGCGTCCGCGAGCTGGCGGGCGAGGCGTGCGTGCAGCGCGGCCACGTAGTTCGCCTGCGCCGCCGCCGCCTCCCACTTGGGCGCCGCTTCGTCGCCCGCGGCCCGCGCCTCGTCGATCTTCTGCGCCACCAGCCGTGCCTCGGTCAGCAGCTCCTCGTGGCGCTCGGCCGCGTCGCTCATCCCCTCAATGGCTTCAGCAGCCTGGCGCAGCATCGCGGTTCCCGCCTCGGCCACCGACAGCCATGGCTTCAGCCCGTCCGCCACCCACCGGCTCGCCTGGTCGCGGCGGTCGGTGGCCTCGGGTGGCACGCACGCCTCGAGATGCGCCCCCAGCGCCTGCCAGGCCTCCTCGCCCGCGGGCGCGCCGCCCAGCGAGGTCGCGCGCATCACCCGCGCCGCGCGTCGCACTGAGGTCTCCGTGAGCGCGGTGCTGTCGGGTCGGCTCATGCGCGCGCTCAGCGAGAACTGGTAGAACGACTCTGCCCCCGCCACGCCCGAGCCCGAGCCGCTCGCCTCCGCCCAGTGGGCGAGGAAGCTCGCCTTGCTCGCGGCGGCGTAGTCATCACGGTCGGGCGGCATGAAGTACACGCGGTCTTCGGCCATGTCGTAGCCGGTCACCAGCACCCATCTCCGGGGCGAGCCGTAGAGCACCAGCACCGGATGGCCCTGCAGCAGCGCCTGGTGGACCGACTCGAAGGCCTGCTCGGCGCTCGGGCCCGACCACACGTTGTACGCGAAGCCCAGCGCCTCCGCCACGCTCTCGAAGAGCTTGACGTCGATCACCGAGCGCGCCAGCCACGGCCGGTCGGGGTCGAAGACCACCGTGAAGGCCGCGCCCGAGAGCGCGATGAGCGTGTCCAGCGAGCGGTTCTCACCGCGCTGGGCCAGCGCCGAGCGCAGTGCCGCCAGCGCCTGCAGTACCTCGCCCCGCTGGGACGCATGCGCCGGCACGCCCGCGATGGTGCGCGAGCGCCGGCGCACCTCCGCCTGCTGCTGCTCCTCCTGCTCCTCGCGCCGCTCGTAGAAGCTGTATCCCAGCTCGCGCTTGGCCGCCACCGCCGCGTGCGTGTCGGGGTAGCGCGCGATGATCTCCTCATAGAGCTGCTCGACCTGCGTCGGCTCGTCACCCAGGCGCTTGCGTGCCCGCGCCTGCAGCAGGGCCGCCTGCGCGCACTCGCTGGTCTGGTCGCCGTACTGCGCGGTCAGCTCGCCCGCGACGGCGGCGGCCTGCTCGTAGCCCTCGGTCTCAAACTGCGCCCACGCCACCTCGAGCAGCCCGCGCGCGCACAGGTCCCGCCGGGCGGCGAAGCGCCGACACAGCTCCTCGTAGGTCGCGCGCACCGCCGCAGGCTCCTTGAGCACGCGGCGCTGAATGGCCATCGCCCGCATGAGCGCATCGTCGGCGTAGGGGCTCGACGGGTAGTTGTCGGCCAGCGCGCGGTACTGCACCAGCGCCGCACCCGGCGCGTCGGTCTCTTCGGCGAGGATGTACGCGAGCTTGTAGAGCGCGTCATCGGCCAGCGGACTGCGCGGATCCTCCTCGACCAGCCGCCGGTACTCATCGGCGGCCATCTGGAACTGCCCCTGCGCCAGGAAGGCCTCGGCACGCCGATAGAGGCGCTCGGCCCTGCTCGAACACCCGGCAAGCAGCGCCAGCGCCAGCAGCACTCCCAGCGCGGCGGTCAGGCGCCTCACAGGTTCTGGACCTCCTCGAGCGCCAGCGCCACCCGCGGCAGCGTGTCCGACATCTCCGGGAACGTGTCCTCCAGCGAGCGCACGAAGTCGGCGAGGTGATGACGCCGGACGCGCTCGCGCACGTAGCGCAGCCCGTTAACCTGCGCCAGCGACTCGCTGTTGGCGATCTCCTCCAGCACCAGCATGACGCGTTCGCAGTCGGCGGCCGTCTGCTGGTCGGCGCCGGTCGGGTCGTCGAGATGGAAGGTGACCTCGCGCATGGTCGTCAACAGCTCCTGGCGGATGACGCGCTCGCGCAGGCACTGGTACTGCAGCGCCGCCAGGTCCCCGGTCACGCGCGAGCGCTGGTAGAACACCGCCGCCCACACGCCCACCGTCGCCAGGAACAGCGCCGCCACCGCCCCTCGGAAGACGCCCCGGCGCAGGCGCCACCGGCGGCGGATGCCCTCGGCGTGCTCCGCCGACAGCTCCGCCAGCTCCTCGAGCAGCGCGCGCGGCAGGCGCACACCCTCGAGGCCGATGTTCCCGTCCTCGCCGGTGGCCGCGCGCCGGGCCGCCCGCGCGGCCCGCCGGTTCAGCCGCTCGGCCAGCACCTGCTCGGTGATGCGCCACATGCGCCGTGCCGGGTCGGCGTCAAAGCGCGCCCTGCGCAGCGCCCACAACATGCGCAGCCAGGCCTCGCGCACCACCTCCTGCGCCGCAGCCTCGTCAGGCAGCGCGGACAGTGCGATGGCGTACATGCCGTCGGCGCACCGGTACAGCAGCGCGTCCAGCGCCGGCTGATGTCCGCGGCGCAGCCCGGTGCGCAGCTCGCGCGTGCCGGCCGCCGCCATCACTCGTCCTCCTCGAAGACCGAGTCGGGGATGCCGGCGTTGACGCGGTACTTGGCGAAGGTCATCTCGATGCGCCCGCCCTCGTCGCCCCCGGTCATCGCGCCGGGCGCCACCGTGGCCACGATGCGCGATGGCATCCAGTGCCCGCTCGCCTGCGTGTACTCGAAGGTGACCGTGATCATCCTCGTGCCCCCGCGCCAGATCTCACTCTTGAGCAGCAGGTAGCGCTCCGAGTCGATCCACACCAGCACGCGGCCGGTGCCCGGACCGGCGTCGATGGGCGTGAGCTTGATTGCGTGCACCGGCCGGCCGTGCAGCGTGCCGGTGCCGTTGAAGCTCGCCTGCGCGTAGTCGGCGATGTGTTTGCCCAGGTTCCCCAGCAGCAGCGCGTCGCGCGGCAGCACGGCGATGCCGTTTGACTCCACGTGCACCCTGTCCGGGCGTTTGTACCATACGCGCACGGTGCGCCGCGGAATCTGCAGGTTGGGCGAGTCCACGCTCACGGTCACGTCGGCCGTGTAGTCCTCCACGGTCTGCGTGGCCGCCAGCGCGCGCCGGAGCATCTCCATCGCGGTCTCCGCCCGCGCCGACTGCGCAAGCAGCGCCGCGACCGCGATGAGGCCCGGCAGGCAAACGCGCCATCTCAGCACGTGACGTCCCTCCGGTCGAAGACGATCATGGCCACCGCGGTGGTCAACGCGGTGTACGCGGCCAGATAGCCGGCCGAGGTGAGCACGGCGGCGCGATCGACGGTGGCCGCGAACATCTCGCTGTATACGCGCAGATGCGCGGTGAGCAGGTAGGGCTTGACGTGCTCGAAGTAGGGCATCTGGCCCACGATGCCCATCACGATGAGCACGGCGACGGTCAGCCCTGCGGCCGCCATCGAGTTGTCGAAGATCGCCGACATCATCAGCGCCAGCGCGGCCACCGAGCACATCGACGCCACGGCCAGCGCGTAGCCCTCGGCCACGCGCATCAGGCCGGTGTGCGGGTCGAGCACGGTCAGGCCGCCGTCGAAGATCACCAGGTCGCCCCAGCCGAACACGAGCTGTCCGATGGCCAGCGCCGACAGGCCCAGGAAGACGGTGACCGACGCCGCGAAGCTCCACCCGGTCAGCAGCTTGGCGGCGAGCACGCGCAGGCGCGGCTGTGGCCGGGTGAGCAGCGTGCGCAGCGTGCCGTTCTGCCGCTCGCCGGCGATGAGCGCGCCCACCACGACCGCGATGAGCATGGGCACCAGCACTACGAGTGCGACCTCCATCACCGCGCGCGCCACGAACAGCGCGGTGATGGTCCTCCCGGCGACCACGAACTCCGAGCCCACGCGCTGGCTCACGTCGAGGTGCCGGGCCTCGTGGTGGCTGCCCCAGGTGACCAGGCCCACCAGCGCCAGCACCACCACGAAGCTGGCGTAGGTGATGCGCTGCCGGTAGAGCTTGGTCAGTTCGGCACGCAGCGGTGCCAGGCGCATGAAGGCTCCTCGTATCTTAGACCGGTCTGAGACCGGGTGGTGTTCCGGGAACCGGCAACCGGCAACCGCGGAACGGCCCCTCCGTCCGCGTGGGTCGAGCTTCCAGCCCGACGGCGTGTGCGGTCGGCTGTGTCGCGATCGGGTGGCACCTCGTGCCACCACGGCAGCGACCACGGGCAACGGTGTCCAGGCGAGGGGCCTGGATGCCCAAGGCGGGCCTCACCTCATGCGCCTGCCCGGCCGGACGTTCCCGCCGTCCCCGCTGCCTCCTCGACCGCGTTGCTCACCGTCTCCAGATAGAAGCTCTCGAGCGTGCGGCGCACCGGCGTCACCTCGGATACGCGCACGCCCCCGCGCACCAGGATCGCGTTCAACTCCGCCGCATCGCGCCCCTTGGCGCGCGCCTCCACCGTGCGCTCATCCACCGCCTCGGCCTCGATGGCCGGCGGCTCCGCCGCCGCGAGCACCTCCAGCGCCCGCCCTGGATCGTCCACCACGAAGCGCGTGCCCGGGGCCGCCCCGCGCAGCATCCCCCCGGTCTCCCCCTGCGCCACCACCTGCCCGCGCGCCACCACCGCCACGTGCGTGCAGGTCTGCTCGACCTCAGCCAGCATGTGACTCGACAGGAAGATCGTCAGGCCGTCATCACGCAGCGACGTCAGCAGCTCGCGCACCTCGGCCATGCCCTCAGGGTCGAGCCCCGAGGCGGGCTCGTCGAGGATCAGCAGCTCCGGCCGCGGCACCAGCGCCTGCGCGATTCCCAGCCGCTGGCGCATGCCGTGCGAGTAGGTCCCCACCCGGCGCCGGGCGACGGCCGTCAGGCCGACAACCGCCAGCACCTCCTCCAGGCGCTTGCGTGCCGTCGGCCCCGACAGGGAGGCCAGCAGCGACAGGTTCTGCCACGCGCTCAGGTGCGCGTAGAACGCGGGCTGCTCGACCAGCGCACCCACGCGCCCTCCGAGGGTCAGCCGCCGCGCCACCGGCACGCCCAGCACACTCGCTTCCCCCGCGGTCGGACGCACCAGGCCGGTGAGCATACGGATGGTCGTGCTCTTGCCCGCGCCGTTTGGCCCCAGGAAGCCGAACAGCGAGCCGCGCGGCACGGTCAGGTCGAGGCCATCGACGGCCCGCACCCGGCCGTAGCGCTTGCTCAGGCCACGCGTCCGGATCGCCGCGTCATCGGCTTCGAGCGCCTCATCGACCGGGTGGCCGGCCACATCAGTCTCCGCCGCCATCGTCCGTCCTCTCGAGGCCCACCAGCGCCACGCACACCATGTCCTGCAGCCGCCGCGCGCGCTGCCTGTCGCACGAGAACCCGTTCATCATCACGCTGAAGGCCAGCAGCTCGCCCTGCCGCGTGCGCGCGTAGCCCGAGAGCGCGGAGACGCCGGTGAGCGTGCCCGTCTTGGCGCGCACGCGCCCGCGGGCAGGCGTGTCGCGCATGCGCGTGCACAGTGTCCCGTCCACGCCCGCGACCGGCAGCGCGCTCTCGAAGACCTGCCCCCAGCGGCTGCGCTCGTGCATCCAGCGCAGCAGCGCCACCGTGAAGTCCGGCGTCATCATGCTCGCGCGCGACAGCCCCGAGCCGTCGAGCCAGCGTACGCCGCGCAGGAACAGGTCGCGCTCGCCCCAGGTCACGGCGCAGAGCTGGCGCGGCGTCAGGTCGTCGCGTCCGGCCGCGGTCGGCAGCCACCCGAGCAGCGCCTCGGCCAGGTCGTTGTCGCTGGGCTTGAGGATGTGCGCGGCCAGCTCCGCCAGGCTCTCTGGTCCGTGCGCGCCCATCGGGCACTCGGCCTCCGACCCCAGCAGCTCCAGCGCGGTCGCCACCGTTACCAGCTTCATGTTCGACGCCGGAATCAGCGGCAGCGCGCCGTTCCGGCGGTAGATCGTCTCATCGCGATCGATCGACGCCACGCATACGCCCACGCCCGCATCCGCCAGCGCGGGATGGGCGATGATACCGGCAACCTCGTTCTGCACCTGCTCCAGGGTTGCGGCATGCAGGCAGATCGACGACGCCAGCACGCACGCCAGCGCGAGCGACACGCTCACGCTTCGGGCGCGCCGCCATCCCCGGATGGTCGTGTGAGCGGTCATGCGGTGGCTGTCGCTTCCCCTGACGCGAGTGCTGATGCAGTTGCTTGCATTATACACAAGAGCGCAGGCGCGGCGAAAGGGGCGGGGGCGCCGAAGGCGCACGTGGGCGCGTGCAGGGCGGCTCCGACGACAACGGCGCATGGGCGGGGCCACCCGTGCCACGGGCCGGGCGACGCCCGCCCCACGTGGCGACGCAGGATTCCGCGCCCGCTCGGACGAAGAGGCGCCCGCTCCGCACTTACTCTGCGCCGAAAGAGGTCGATCACGATCCTCACCGCTGAGAAGGTCAAGCAGGCCGCGAAGGCCATGGGCGCCGATCTGGTTGGCATCGGCACGCCCGACCGCTGGGAGGGCGCGCCGGTACAGATGGACCCGCGCTTCATCATGCCCGAGGCGAAGTCCGTCATCGCCTTCGGCTTCCGCGTCATGCGCGGGGCGCTGCGCGGCATCGAGGAGGGCACCTTCTTCTCCAACTACTCCTCGATGGGCTACGGCGCCCTGAACTGGCTGTACATCCCCATGACCATGATGAACCTCGCCAAGTTCATCGAGGACCACGGTTACGAGGCGATCCCGCTGGGGCACCTGTCGCCGTGGCGGGCCATCGACAACCTCGGGAACCCGCGCGAGGGCTACTCGCGCCCCGTGGAGCCGGGAAAGCCCGCGCCGGATGTGATGGTGCACCTGCGCATCGCCGCCTTCCTGTGCGGGCTGGGGGAGATCGGCTGGTCCAAGATGCTGCTCACGCCCCAGTTCGGCCCGCGCCAGCGCCTGGGCGTGATGCTCACCGAGGCCGAACTCGAGCCTGACCCGATCATGGAGCCGTACCTGTGCGACCGCTGCATGTTGTGCGCGGAGGAGTGCCCGGGCGGCTGCATGCCCACCGACCGCTCGGTGAAGGTGACGCTGGCGGGCCATGACGTGGAGTGGGCGGACATCGACCACGAGCGCTGCGGCATCTACTTCCGCGCGGGCGAGATCCTGCCTGAGGGCGAGCACGGGGATTACATGCCCGGCCGCGACGACGTGGCGCCCGGCCCGTGGTCGCCGTTCTATCACAAGCCGCGGAACATCTACGAGCACGGTGAGGGCATCTCGGGTTCGAAGGGCTGCACACGCGCGTGCATGATCCACCTGGAGGAGCAGGGGAAGCTCGGCAACAAGTTCCAGACACCCTTCCGCCGCAAGCCGCTGTGGCGCATCGACTGGTCGGCGGAGTAGCGAGGAGTCAGAACAGCTACGTCGCAAGCGTCATGAGGAAGGAGCATCACGATGCGCCCTACGGCCCAGGACCGGAGGATCGCTGCCTCGTTCCAGTTCCTGCGAGACGCCGCGGAGACCGGGCGGGAGTTCTCCGTAGCGGAGCTTGCTTCGGCAGCGGGATGGACAGAGGGGAACACAAGGACAAACCTGTCGAAGCGCCTCCGGGACTTCGTGCGGCGTGTCGGACGCGGCGCGTACCGCTGCGACCCTGTCATCCTCCGCGTAACCCTTGAGGAGTACGGATCGCTGTTCAGACAGAGCAACCGCCTCTTCGCCGACTATGCCCCCTCGCTCTACAGCGACGTCATCGTGTACGAGTTCTTCCTGCCACTTACGCATGAGCAGAGGCTTCGCGACGCGCTCGATGACTTGTTCTACCGCGACCGGCTCAGACGGACACTGCGGGAGATCGGCATGGGGAAGATCGAGGAGGCGTTCCCGCGAGAAGAGGGCGAGACCGACGACGAGCTCGTGGAGCGCGTTGTGGACAGAGCAGAGCAGGTGTTCGGCGGTTACTCCGTCTCACACGTGCAGGGCCGCTTCAGAATGGCGGAGTTGATGACTATCGCTGAGGCGGCGCAGTATGAGACAGCGGGGAACCGGTACTTGGTGGACGAGACAACGGCCGTGGTTCGGTTCATCGCGCCATGTCCAAGCAGCCAGTACCTGCCCCCGGCGCAGTTGCCGCTGACTGATCCCGTGGGAGCCGTTAGATCGGAGAGCAACGAGATCCGCTGGCTGTTCCTTCAGGTTTTCGCGAAGGCTCTACTGCGTGTTGTCAGACAGGAGGACGAGGTCTGGCTTCTCGAGAGCGGTGCCGAGAGCGGGCTGTACATCTGGCGCCGGGCCGAGTGACGCCGGGCACGGGGCAATGCGTTCGCTTGCCGAAGTCGCGGCGGCCCTCCGGAGCACTCAACCGTCAAGGAGGAGGATCACATGGAACTCGGTCAAGTCCGGGACACCATACAGCACGTGCTAGGGATCGTGCTCACGGGCGGCGCGACTGCCTTCATACATTCCATCCGGGTGCGCTGGCGCAACATCATGGACTCACGCCTCAGATATTGGCTCGTCGCTCTTGAGGTCGCGGGTGGGCTGATCGTGGTCGCGAACGGTGTTGCTCTGGTGAGACGCGATTTCGTGCACGACGCGGTCGTCCGCGCGCTCCAGGCCTGCGGCTGCCCAAACCTCGCTGCTAGAGCTCTTCCGTCGGTGTCTAGTCTCGTAATGGTCACGTTCTTCCTCATTGGCTTCTGGGCCGTGGTAGCAGCCTATCAGGCGCGCATGGCAGCGGCGACTGATCTCACTGGTGTCGTGGCCGAGACATCGGGCAAGCTGGCGGGCGTTCTGGAGCGCACCAAGCAAGCGCTCGATGCTGCACATGACGCGTTCGTCGACCTTGAGGCGCATCGTGACGTACTCACCAAGAGCTTGGGCGATCTGTCGACCCGCCGCCAGGAACTCGAGAGCGAAGTGAGACTGCTGGCTGAGCAACGGGAGTTGTCTCAAGCGGACGTGGAGAATCTCCTCAGGATCGTCGACCCGTGGGTTGTGGATGCCGTGGGCCGGGCCAGCAGGCGCGACCTCCTTTTCGGGTTCGTGGGCGGGGTCTTCTCTTCGGTCTTGGCCACCCTGGTATTGCGCATGCTGGGCTTGCTGCCCTGAGCGGACGGTCCAAGGCCATGGGATGCGTGCTGGCCCTCGACCGCTCGCACGAAAGGCACCCCATGCTTACAGCCGAGCAGATCAAGCAGGCCGCGCGGGCCATGGGCGCCGATCTCGTCGGGATCGGCGACATGGCCCGCTTCGAGGGCGCGCCGCCAGCGATGGACGCGCGCCACATCTTCCCCGAGGCCCGCGCCATCATCGGGCTCGCCTTCCGGATCCCGCGCGGCTACCTGCGCGGCATCGAGGAGGGCACGCACTTCTACCAGTACCCCTCGATGGGCTACGCCAACATCAACGAGGTCTACGCGCCCACGGTCCTGCACGAGCTGGCCTGCCTGCTCGAGGACCACGGCTGGGAGGGCGCGGCCTTCCGCAACACCGGCGGGCGCATGACCGTCTCCGACATGACCGGCGACCCCGATGAGCCCTGGCAGCACGGCCGGCGTATCCGCTTCGCCCGGCCCGTCGCCGAGGACCGCCCCGCGCCGGACGTCATGTTCCACTTCCGCATCGCCGCCTTCATCTGCGGCCTGGGCGAGATTGGCTGGAGCAAGCTCCTCCTGACGCCCGAGTTCGGCCCGCGCCAGCGCTTCGCGTTCATGCTCACCGATGCCCCGCTGGAGCCCGACCCGCTCTACGACGGTCCGCCGCTGTGCGACCGCTGCATGGTCTGCGTGTGCGAGTGCCCGGTGGGCGCGATCAGCGGCGAGGAGAGCGTGCGGGTGACGGTCGCCGGCCGCGAGCTGCAGTGGGGCGCGCTCGCGGAGTGGGACTGCTTCCACGGGTACATGGGCAGCAACCAGGAGACCAACCCCTTCCTGCCGCCGGATGCCTTCGACGAGTTCCCCGACGCCGCGGCGATCCTCGCGGGCGAGGCGAGGTTGACTCCCGAGCAGACGCTGGCGGTGCAGCGCGTGCTGCGCCAGTACTACGGCGCGGCGGCGGGCTACAACTCGGCGCTGTGCGGGGGGCGTGGCTGCCTGCGCGCGTGCATGGTGCACCTGGAGGCCACGGGCAAGCTCACGAACCGCTTCGAGACGCCCTTCCGCAAGCGCCCCCCCTGGAGGCTTGAGGCTCAGTGAAGTTCGCGGTCGGATACCAGCTTCCCGGCGATGAGGACGAGTCGGTGGTCGAGGTCATCGCCGACTACGCCGAGCACATCGCCGAGGTCTATTTCCCGTGGGCGGACATGCCCTCGGGCCGCGCGCCGCTGGCCACGCGGCGCGGCTACACCGACTGGGCCGCCCAGCGCGACCTCGAGCGCGATCTGGTGCGCCTGCGCGAGATGGGCGTGAGGCTCGACCTGCTGTTCAACGCCGCGTGTTACGGCGGACGCGCCATCAGCGAGTGGCTGGAGAACCAGGTGCGCTCGGTGCTCGACTACCTGGAGGCGGGTGTGGGCGGCGCGGACATCGTGACCACCACCTCGCCCTTCGTCGCGCGTACCGTCAAGCGCTACTTCCCGAACGTCGAGGTGCGCGCGTCGGTCAACATGCGCATCGGCACCATCAAGGGAATGCAGTACCTCGCGGACGTCTTCGACAGCTACCACGTGCAGCGCGAGTACAACCGCGACGTGGCGTACCTGCGCGAGCTGAAGGCGTGGGCGGACGGTGCGGGCAAGCGCCTGATTATGCTGGTGAACTCGGGGTGTATGATCCACTGCTCGGGCCAGAGCTTCCACGACAACATGGTGGCGCACGAGGCGGAGATCGACGAGTGTCGCAACGTCACCGACTGGAACGCGCATACCTGCTGGCGCTTCCTGCAGGACCCGGCGAACCGTGTGAGCGTGCTGCAGAACACCTGGGTGCGTCCGGAGGACCTGCACCACTACGAGGGCCTGTTCGAGGTGGTGAAGCTGGCCACGCGCATGCACGCGCGCCCGCGGGCGGTGATCGACGCCTACGTGAACCGGCGTTTCCGGGGTAACCTGCTTGATCTGATGGAGCCGGGCTTCGGGCCGGCGTTCGCGCCGGCGATCATCGACAACACGCGCTTCCCGGAGGACTGGTTTGAGCGCACCTCGACCTGCGACCGCCGCTGCCACGCTTGCGACTATTGCGCGCGGGTGCTGGAGCGGGTGCTGGTGAAGGTCGGGTCGTAGGTGCGTTGTCCGTGCCGCCGACACTCCTGTCGGCGGACCCCGTCGCCGTTGGAGGGGCCGGCGCGGGGGCTGGCCTCTCCAGACGACATACAGCAACGGCGTGCCCAGGCGTCAGTCCGGAGGTGCGTCACATGGTCCCGCGCATCGCTGTCTTCCTCCCGATCTTCGCCGCGATGACGGCGGCCGCCCAGGCCTGGCAGCCCGACGAGTTCCCCATCGGCTTCTGGTCGGGGCCGCCGGTCGAGGCGACCTCCCTGGAGACCTGGCAGACCGTCGCCGACTGCAACTTCACCTTCACCGGCCCGCGCGGGGGCTACTCCGTTGAGGACAACCTGCGCATGCTTGACTTCTGCGCGCAGGCGGGCGTGAAGGCCATGGTCACCGACGGGCGCATCGGCTGGCAGATGATCGCCGACCCCCACTGGCGCGAGACCGTCGGTGAAGTCATCGCCGACTACGCCGACCACCCCGCGCTCTTCGGTTTCTACCTGCAGGATGAGCCCAACTACGCGAACTTCGAGCCGCTGGGGATGGTCCGCGAGGAGTTCGAGACGCGCGACCCGGAGCACCTGGCCTACATCAACCTCTTCCCGACCTACGCCAACGTCCGGCAGCTCGGCACGCCCACCTACGCCGACCACGTCGAGCGTTTCCTCGACATCGTGAAGCCGCACGTGCTCAGCTACGATCATTACTGCCTGCTCCGCGATGGCGGCATCCGGCCGGACTACTTCGAGAACCTGCGCATCATCCGCGACGCCGGCCTGCGCCACGGGGTGCCGCCGTGGCAGATCATCCTGTCGCTCGCGCACCTGGCCTACCGTGACCCCACCGAGGCCGAGATGCGCTGGCAGGTCTACACCTCGCTGGCGTACGGGATGAAGGGCATCATGTACTTCACCTACTGGACGCCCACCTCGCTGGCCGAGCAGGACCGCTTCGGCATCGTGGACGCCGAGGGCCGGCCGCAGCGGCTCTACCCGATCGTGCGGCAGCTCAACGCGGAGATGCGTGCGCTCGGGCCGGTGCTGCTCAACCTGACCTCGACCGGCGTCTACCACACCGGCGAGGTCCCGCGCGGGGCGATGAGGCTCGGGACCGATGCCATCGTGCAGGCGCCGGAAGAAGTGCCGCTGGTGATCGGCCTGTTCGAGGACGCGGAGGCGGCGCAGCACATGATGCTGGTGAACCGCGACTACGAGCAGCCCGTCGAGTTCGCGGTGCGGCTGCTACCGCACGTGACCGGCGTCACCGAGATCTCGGCGGAGGACGGCAGCGAGGTCGCCTGCGAGCTTGCCGAGGGCGTGCTGGCGGTGGCGCTGCCGGCGGGTGGCGGGCGGCTCTACCGGCTGCAGACGCAGTTCGACTACCCGCAGCCGCCCGAGTTCCTCGACCGCATCGACTTCGGCTTCGATCGCGACGGCGATGCCGAGGGCTGGTCGCCCACGCATGCGCTGGCGCAGTTCACGGTCGCCGGCGGGACGCTGAGCACGCGCGTGACCGGCGCCGATCCACACATGGCGCGCAGCTTCCTGCGCGTGCCGCCGGACACGCACTCGACGCTGGCGGTGCGCATGCGCATCAGCGCGGGCGCGCGCGAGGGCCAGGTGTTCTGGGCGACCGCCGAGGAGCCGGGCTTCCGCGATGACAAGTACCTCAACTTCCCCATCGAGCCCGATGGCGAGTGGCACGAGTACCGGCTCCCGGTGAGCGAGCACGCGAAGTGGCGCGGGCACCAGATCGTGGCCCTGCGCCTCGACCCGAGCGTCGGTGACGCCGACGGCGCGGCCGTCGAGATCGACTGGATCCGCGGGGAGTGAGCAGCGCGGACGGCTCCGCGGGCCGTCCCCACTCTCCGCCGTTCCTGCTTGCCCCTTGCCTATTGCCGATTGCCCGCGGTTCGTATCTCGTCGTAGAGCGCCAGCACGTTCTCCAGCGGGGTGCCTGACTGGATGTTGTGGCACGGGCCGCAGATGTAGCCGGTCCCATCGCTCGCGAGGATGCGGATATTCTCGCGCACCTCGCGGCGCACGTCCTCGGGCGTACCGAAGGGCAGGACATACTGGTTGTCGATGGCGGCGTGGAAGCACAGGCGGTCGCCAAACTCGCGCTTGAGCCACTCGCGGTCCATGTGCCGGCAGCGGTACTGGATCGGGTTGAGCACCTCGACGCCCATCTCGACCAAATCGGGCACGATCTCCCCGATGCCCCCGTCATCGTGGTGGTAGACCTTCAGCCCGAACTCGTGCGCGAGGGCGATGGCGCGGCGGTAGTGCGGCCAGAACAGGCTGCGGATGGCGGCCGGGCTCATCACCAGCCCGTTCTGCGAGCCGAAGTCGTCGGTGACCTGCGCCAGGTCGAGCCACTCGGCGGCGGCCGCGAAGAACATGCGGTGCTGGCGCAGGCGGTAGTCTATGACGCGGTCGAGCACGGCCTCGATCAACTCCGGGCGCAGCGCGATGTTGAGCAGCGCCCGCTGCTCGCCGAAGAGGTTCCACAGGTCCACGTAGGGCGCCAGGTAGCCGCCCATGGTCACGCTGTGCGGGTGCGCGTTGCGCGCGGCCTCGGCGGCCGCCGCGAAGTCCCAATCGGCCGGGTCGCCCAGGTCGAAGTCCTCGACCTGGGCGACCTCGGTGAACTCGGCCATGGGCGCGTGGATGCGCTCGGAGTAGGTGCCGCCGGTAGGCAGCGTGATCGTGCGGCTCTGTACGCCCCACAGCCCCGCGGGCCGGCCGTCGGGACCGGTCCATCGCGGGCCCGCGTAGCGCATGCCGATGCTCACGATGGCATCGACGCCCAGCTCGTCGAGCACCACCTGCCAGTCATCGGTGCGGAAGTGCTGCAGCAGCATCCGGCGCACCTCGGCGGTGCCCCAGAAGTCGCAGGGGATGCGGTCCACCGGCTGATGCGTGATCGCGGCCCAGACGCGCTCGCGTGAGGTCATGTCTCGGTCGCTCCGCTCCCCCGACGGCCGGAAGCCAACGGCACCTCCTCCCGCCCCGGCTATCGCCGGCCCCCCTCCCTTTCGGACCTTCGGTCCGAGGGTGGGAGGGGGGATCGAAGCCGCATGCCGTTGCCGTCCCCCCTCTACCGCCCGCGACGCGCAGCGTCGCAAGGGGGAGGGGGGCCGAGCGACGCGAGGACGGGGGGGCGCCGTCAGCCGACGTTCCACGTCTCGTACGCGGCCCGCGCCGCCGCGATGCGGTCCTCGCCCTTCGGACCGAACTCGTGGCCGACGTAGCCGTCGTAGTCCAGTTCGGCGATGGCGCGGGCGATGGCCGGGTAGTAGATCTCCTGCTGATCGTCCATGTCGTGGCGGCCGGGGTTGCCCGCGGTGTGGAAGTGCTTGAACCAGGCGATGTTGTCCTGGATCGTGCGGATCAGGTCGCCTTCCATGATCTGCATGTGATATATGTCATACAGCAGCGCGACGCGCGGGCTGTCAACCATCTTGCACACGTGCACGCCCCACTCGGTCGAGTCGCACATGTAGCCGGGGTGGTTGACGCGCGAGTTGAGCAGCTCCATGCACAGGTTGATGCCCTTCTCCTCGGCGGTGGGCGCGACGCGGGCGAGGATCTCCGCGCAGATCTCGGCGCCCTGCAGGTCGCTCACGCCCTCGTAGCGGTTGCCTGACAGGCACAGCAGGCTGGGCACATCGTACTGCTCGGCCAGCTCGAAGCTGGCCATCAGCTCGTCGTAGATGCGTTCGTGGTTCTCGCGCTTGTTGAGGCCGTCGGCGAGCGACTTGTGGCCGACGAAGATGGCGATGTCCAGCCCGGCGTCCTTGATGACCGGGAAGATCTCGGGCGGGCTCATCTCGATCGAGGCGTAGCCGATCTCCTTGACCTGGCGCGCAACGTCGGCGGGCTCGCCGGCCGAGGCGACGACGCCCCAGCACACGGACTGCTTGATAGGCTTCATGGGAACTGACTCCTCCTGGATATGCGGCGCTTCGAAGCTCTCGCCGGGTTCGCCGCCGCCGCGCGGTCACCTCCAGCCGCGGGCTGATTCAGGCCCTTGCCATTGGCGTGCTCTCGGATGCGCTCCGTTCCGTGCAGCGCGTTCGCCGTATGCCCCTCTCCCGCCCCCGCGCGCACCGCGCACGGAAGGGGGAGGGGGTGCCCGGCGCAGCCGGGCGGGGGAGGAGCCCTGTTGCTGTGAAGGCCCGGGCGGCGACGGGGGCGAAGCAGGCGGTGAACCCATGCCCGCGCAAAGGGAGCCGCACACCATGTTCCGCACGACCAGCGGCGCCACAATCGTGACTGCTATCGCGTTCGCGCTGCTGTCGGCGTGCGCCTGTGCCCAGGAGGGAGACCTGCCGGTGACCGTGGAACGCATCGTGATGCTGTCGCAGCACGGCTCGACCCGCGCGTCGCTGTATGACATGAGCAACAAGATCCTGACCGTCGGCGAGCGCACGCACATCACCTGGCTGGACGCGCTGGCCGACACCATGGTCGTCACGTATGACCACGCGACCGGCGAGATCAGCGCGCCGGTGCTGATCGGCTCGGGCGTGGACAACCACGCCGGGCCGGCGACGTGCGCCGACTCACGGGGCTACCTCTACGTGGTCTTCGGCCCGCACCACGGGCCCTTCCAGTTTGCGCGCTCGGCGCGGCCCAACGATGCCTCCGGGTGGGAGGCCCTGCCCGAGTTCGGCTACAAGTGTACCTATCCGTCGCTCGTCTGCGATGCGCACGACACGCTGCACATCGCCTACCGCGGCGGCGACGTGCCCTGCCGGGTGATGTACCAGCGCCGACCGGCGGGCGGGGAGTGGACCAAGCCGCGCGAGCTGGTCAGCGCCGCGGTGCCGGATGGCTACACGCAGTTCGGCAACGCGCTGACGGTGGCGCCCGACGGCTCGCTGCACCTGGTCTTCCACGTGTATGACATGCACCCGGCGGCGGGCAAGGCCGCCGGGCACATGGTCTCGCGCGATGGCGGCGACACCTGGACGCTCATGGACGGGACGGAGCTTTCGCTGCCGGTCACGCCGCGGACGCCCGGCGCGATGATCGAGCTGGGCGAGGGCCTGGACCTGCGCGCGGGCAACGTGGTATGCGACGAGCAGTCGCGGCCCTACTTCCCGGTGGTGCACTCCGAGGAGGATACCGACCTGGTGCTGTGGCGCTGGCGGGAGGGCTGGGAGGGCATCTCGCTGCGCCCGTTCGTGGAGGCGGCGGCGGGCTTCCCGCCGCGCTTCTCGCAGCCGAACGTGGCGACCATCGCGGGCGGACGGCTCTACATCGCTGCGGGGGTGGGCGAGCGTGGCAACTGGGTGGACCCGAGCAAGGAGATCTACCTGCTGGTCTCCGACGATCTGGGCGACAGCTTCGCGGTGCAGCGCGTCTCCGAGCCCGACCCGACGCTGCCCAACTGGGGCCCGAGCCTGGAGCGTCCGGTCGGCCACAACGCCATTGACCGCCTGTTCCTGCTCTGGACCCACGGCCTCGCCGGCGCCAGCACCTCCGACGCGGAGACGGTGACGGATGTGATGCTCGGAGTGCTTGACACGGAGCGGGCCGCTGGTTAGACTGGTATCGAATAGATGTTCGATGCCGGTGCAGGGGGAGGAACCATGACAGAGAACGACTTTTGGGATCTGCCCAGCGACGCGTCGCGCGTGAAGATCACGATAGTTGACAAGTACTTCGATGCTTGGTCAAACGTCATGCTGTCACGCACCACAGGAGACGTATGCTACGCAGACTTCTATGCGGGGCGCGGGAAGTACGAGGACGGCACGCTCTCGGTCCCGCTATTGATCCTGCAACGCGCGATCAGCGACTCCCGGCTGCGCAAGCATCTCATCACGGTGTTCAACGACTCCGACAGCGACACCTACAAGCACTTGGTCAACAACATCGCGTCCATTCCCGGTATCGCCCAACTCCGCCACCATCCGAAGACCCTCAATCTCACCGTCGGCCGCGATGATGCACAACTCCTCGCAGCCCTGCCGGAAGTTCCGACGATCACCTTCCTTGATCCCTTTGGCTACAGCGGCATTTCGTTGGACCTGATCGGCACTCTTACTGCGGGCTTCGCGCGCGAGTGCATCGTCTTCTTCAACACCAACCGCATCAACCTCGCCGTCTCGAATCTGGGCGTCCAGCCAAGAATGGAGTTCCTCTTTGGCGCGGCCGACTGGCCCGCAGTGCGCGCGCGCATTGAGGCGTTCAGGCGCGTGGACAGGGAGTTGGCCGTGGTTGAGGAATTCGTCCAGGCATTGAGGCGCCGGGGCATGGACTTTGGGCTGCCGTTCCGCGTGAGGAATCAAGAGGGCACTCGCGCGAGTCACCACCTGATCCACGTCTGTCGACACGTCAAGGGCTACACGATAATGAAAGACATCATGGCACGCGAGAGTTCAGGCGCCGGGGAGGGTGTGCCTCGCTTCGAGTACAACCCAGCCGACCAGCGCTACGGAATACTCTTCGAGTACGCGCGGCCCCTTAGTGATCTTCGGGACCTGCTTCTAGAGCACTTCGCCGGACGGACTCTCTCAATGAAGCAAGTCTTCGAGAAGCACCAAGTGGGGACTCCGTTCGTGAAGAAGAACTACAAGGATGTGCTTCGCCAGATGGAGGAAGAGGGAGTGATCGTGGCTCAACCGCCTGCGGAGCAGCGGCGCATGAGGGAAGGAAAGCGGACTTTCGCTGATGAGGTCATGGTGACGTTCCCGCCTCGAAAGGAGGGATGGTCATGACGCTCTCACAGATCGAGTGGACCGACTGCACATGGAATCCGGTAACCGGGTGCACGAAGATCAGCCCGGGCTGCGACAACTGCTACGCGGAGCGCATGGCGCGCCGGCTGCGCGCCATGGGCCAGCCCAAGTACGCCCGCGAGTTTGAGGTCGTCACCCACGAGGAGTGCCTCGCCGATCCGCTGGAGTGGACCGGTCCGCACATCATCTTCGTCAACTCCATGAGTGACCTGTTCCACCGGCACGTGCCGCTCGACTTCATCCGGCGCGTCTTCGCCACCATGCGCGCCGCCGACCACCACATCTTCCAGGTGCTCACGAAGCGCCCCGGGCGCATGGCCCAACTCGCGCCGGGCATCGACTGGCCGGACAACGTCTGGGCGGGCGTCAGCGTCGAGAACCAGGACTACACCTTCCGCCTCGACCACCTGCGCCGGGTGCCCGCGGCGCTGCGCTTCGTCTCCTTCGAGCCGCTCATCGGGCCGATTGTCAACGTGGACCTGACGGGCATCGATTGGGTGATCGTGGGCGGAGAGTCGGGGCCGGGCGCGCGGCCCATGGCCGAGGAGTGGGTGTTGGCGCTCAAGGCCGCTGCCGACGCGCGCCGCATCCCGTTCTTCTTCAAGCAGTGGGGCGGCGTCAACAAGAAGGCCGCCGGCCGCGAGCTTCTCGGTCGCACCTGGGACGCCATGCCCGCGGGCGTCGATGCGTCCGGCTGTGTGGCTTGACGCGGCAGCGGCGTCGGGCAGGCATGCTCGACCTGCGCGGAGATAAGCGCTGCTTACTCCCGTGCCCGGGGATACGCCACTGCAGGCGGCTACGCGCGACTTCCGCAAGGCCACCGGCGACCGGCGGGTGTCGCTACCCGCGCTGCATGCGACCACGGCAACCGCCCGCGGGCGAGACGGCCGTGGCAGGGGAATCCGTGACCCTGGTACGAAAATGCGTAACCTTAGCGGCCGTGCGAAAGGCGCTCACGCCCGCCCCGGCGACGTCAGACCGCCGGCAGATGCTCGCGCCGGCCCGTCTCCGCCGAACGCAGCGCCGTCTCGATGAAGGCGATGATCTCCAGCGTCTCGCGGATGTCGATCGGTGGCTCGCCGGTCTCGAACATCGCGATCACGCGCTTGAGCAGCTCCCGGTAGATGTACTGTGCGCTCACCATCTCCTGGCGCGTCCCGGTCTCGCCCACCGCCCGGAAGCCGAAGCCCGCCACGCCCTTCACGAAGCCCCGCACTGAGCCCAGGCGGCCGTCGCGCCAGCGCCCGGTCACCAGTATCCCGTAGGGGCTGTCGATCGCCTGCACCGACTCGCAGCCCGGCCCCATCAGCGTATACAGCGTCTCGACCGCGTGGATGCCGTAGTACATGAGCCCCGGCACGTCCTCGACCGCCACCTTCGAGGGCGAGATCGCGTCCGCGCCGACCACCGCGCCGAGGGCCTCGCCGGAGGCGACCTCGACCACCTCGGGCGCGTAGCGCAGCGATGAAGCGGAGTAGAGCGGCACGCCGCGCTCCCGCGCCAGCTCCGCCAACTCCACCGCCTCGGAGAGCGCGCAGGCCATCGGTTTGTCCACGAACGTGGGCACGCCCTGCTCGATGAACATCCGCGCCGGCGCGTAGTGTCTGCGCCCGTCATCGGACTCGATCATGACCGCGTCCACTTCGCCGAGCAGCGCCTCGGGCGAATCCACCATCTCCACGCCGTACTCGACGAGGGCCTGCGTGTACTGTTCGTTCTTGGTGCGCGCGTCGGCGACCGCTTCGGAGAAGCCGGGGTAGGCCGCGACCACGCGCGCGCCCTCGACCCACTGCTCCTCCTCGATGCCCACGTGGTTGATGCGCCGCGTGAACTCCGGCGCGTGCGAGCTGTCCGCGTCCACGATCCCGATCCTGATCATGAATCTGCCTCCCGGTTCCGCGCGCGCCATGCGGTGCAGGTTGCCGGTGCAGTCATCGCGGGGGATGCTACTCCCGTGGCCAGGCCAGCTTCCACTCCGGCCGCCGGCGGAAGGGCCGGTCGAAGCTGTTGCCCAGCTTGCCCTGCTCCTCGAGGTGGATCATGCACGCGCGGATGCAGCCCTTCGCGCCCTCCAGCGCGCGCCCGTAGTCATAGGTCGGCCCCACCTTGTAGCGCTGCCCCTGGCTCACCGGCTGCTGGAAGCCCTCCTGGTCCGCCTTGGTCACCATGAACGGGTTGTACTCCTCCGAAGCGCCGCAGAAGTAGCGGCTGCAGTCCACGTAGTTGATGTTCGCCCACTCCAGCTCGTGCCCGGCCACCGTGATCCTGATCGAGTCGTTCGGGTCGGTCGGGATGGCCCCGCCGGTGCACTCGCGCGCGCACTCCATGCAGCGGTCGCACAGCGGCGGGCCGTCGTAGATCGGGTCGGGCTCGAGCGGGGCGTCGGTGAGGATCATCGCCAAGCGCTGGCGCGGGCCGAACTTCGGCGAGATGAACATCTTCGACCAGCCGATCTCGCCCAGCCCGGCCATGAAGGCGGCGATGCGCATGGATACGAACACGTCCGGCGCGGGCTTGTCGGGCGACACCGGCATGGAGAACGCCGGGTTGTGCACGCCGATCCTGGACAGGTCCTGGCCACTGCCATCGGTGTTGCACCACGGGAAGTTGTTGGGGATCGGCACCGCCTCGTAGCCCGCGTCCTCGATCAGCGCGGTCACGCGCCACAGCACCATCGGCTGCAGCACGTGATTGATGGCCGCGTAGCCCATCGAGGCGTAGGACACGTAGAAGGTGCCCTCCTCGATGCCGCGCAGCGTGCCGCGCGGGATGCGGAAGCCCATCACGATCATCGACTTCGCGTCCGGGGCGATGTAGCGCGCGTCCATCTGCTTGGGGGCGCCCTCCCAGCGGTCCATCGAGGAGATGCCCACGAGGTCGGCGCCCATCTCCAGCGCGCAGTCCTTCACATCCTGTGCTGTGATCATGGCTCTCCCTGGTCCGGCGATGATGGCGGTCGGCGAAGGTTCGCGAGGGCGGCGACGATTCCTCCGCGCGGAGGATGGCGCGCGCGGGCAGCGAAGGTTCTGTGGGCGCTCGACTACGTATTGACGCGGAGGGTACGCGAATGGAATACCGACAGCTCGGCAACAGTGGCGTGCGGGTCTCGAAGCTCTGCCTCGGGACCATGAACTTCGGCGGCTCCACCGATGAGCCTGAGGCGCACCGCATCATCGACACCGCCATCGACGGGGGCATCAACTTCATCGACACCGCCGACGTCTACGCGCGCGGCGTGGCCGAGGAGTTCACCGGCCGCGCGCTGGTGGCCAACGGCAAGCGCGATGACGTGGTGCTGGCGACCAAGGCGGTGGCGCGCATGGGCGACGGCCCCAACGACCACGGGGCCAGCCGCTACCATCTCACGCGCGCGGTCGAGGACTCGCTGCGGCGCATGGAGACCGACCGCATCGACCTGTTCTACCTGCACATCACCGACATCACCACGCCCATCGAGGAGACGCTCGACACCCTCAACACGCTCGTCGATCAGGGCAAGATCCTCTATGTAGGCACTTCCAAGTGGCCGGTGCCGCTGATCATGGAGGCGCTGTGGAAGGCCGACAGGATGGGCGGGCCGCAGATCGTGGCCGAGCAGCCGCCCTACAACCTCACCGACCGCCGCGCCGAGATGGAGCTGGTCTGGACCGCGATGCGCTACGGCATCGGCATTGTGCCCTTCGGCCCGCTCGCGGGAGGCGTGCTCTCCGGCGTCTACCGCAAGGGCCAACCCATCCCCGAGGGCCACAAGTTCAAGGAGGTCGGACAGCGCGACGGCCACGAGCGCCTGACCGAGAAGACGCTCGACCTGGTCGAGGCGCTTATCCCGCTGGCCGAGGCGCGCGGGGTGTCGCTGGCGGAGTTCGCGTTGGCGTGGTGCGCGGCCCAGCCGGGTATCACCGCGCCGATCACGGGCCCGCGCACGGTGGCGCATGTCGAGTCGGCGCTGCGGGCGGCGGAAATCGAGCTGACCGAGGAGGAGCTGGCGAAGGTCAACGAGATCATCCCGCCGGGCACCGCGGTGACGCGCTACTTCACCATCTACGACCGCATGGTCAAGTCAACTGTGACCGGCGAGCCGCTGGGGCCGTTCTGAACGGCAGGCAATCGGCAGTCGGGGATGGGCAATCGGGGGACGGCTGAGGGCCTGCCGCCGGCCACAGGCCTCCGCCGCCGTCCTGGCGCAACGGCGGGCCGGTCAGGCGACTGCGAGGTCGTGACGTGGCGGCCTCACGACCTCGCACCGCTCGCACCGACGCTGGCCGACGCTGCCGCGTCGGGTGTCGGGGGCTCGCGGCGGCCCCTCCGCACGGCGTACGGCATCCGCCGCCGCCCGCCGTCCCGTGCCGCCGACACTCCTGTCGGCGGAGTCTCGCCGCGTAGCCTTACGCCTCCGGTGGCGCGGCACCGCGCTTGACCGCGGCCTTCTGCTTCACCTTGGCGATGGCCGCGGGCGTCGGCCCGAGCAGCCCCACCTTCACCCCGCACGCCTTCATCCACTCAGTCGCCCGCGCGCTGAGCACCACCAGCCCCCGGTACGCCGTCGCCGCCGCCTCCATCTACGCCCACGTCGCCTGCGGCTCACCGCGCTCGTCAGCCATCGGGAGTGCCCCTTCCAGTGCGGGCGCTGAGACCGGAGCGACATCGAGACCGTTCCCCGCCGGCATCGGCTCTCCTCCGCGGCCGTCGGTTGGCCCTCCGCCTTGACTCATGTACCACGCGGGGCTACCCTTCGCTCCGGGACACACACGGCTCACGAACGGAGTGACACCATGCGCACACGCAGGCTGGGCAACAGCGATCTCGAGGTCCCGGTCATCTGCTTCGGCTGCTGGGCCATCGCGGGCGATTCCATCTGGGGGCCGCAGGACGAGCGGGACGCCGTCGGCGCCATCCGGCTCGCGGTGGACCTGGGCATGAACTTCTTCGACACCGCCGAGGGCTACGGCGGTGGCGAGTCCGAGGCGCTGCTCGGCCGCGGCCTGCGCGGGCTGCGCGAGCGCGCCATCGTCGCCACCAAGGCCTCGCCGGGCCACCACGAGCCCGCCGCGCTCAAGCAGGCCTGCGAGGATTCGCTGCGCCGCCTGCAGACCGACTACATTGATGTGTACCAGCTCCACTGGCCGAACCGCACGGTCCCCTTCGAGGACACCTGGGAGGCCATGCAGGAGTTGATCGACGAGGGCAAGGTGCGCGTGGGGGGCGTCAGCAACTGGGGCCCGCAGGACCTCGAGGCGATCCTGCAGTTCGGCCACCCGGACGTGGACCAGGTCGGCTACTCGCTGCTGTTCCGCGCCATCGAGTACGAGATCCAGCCCGCCTGCGTCGCGCACAACATCTCAATCCTGTGCTACAGCCCGCTGATGCAGGGGCTGCTGACGGGCAAGTTTGCGACGCCCGACGACGTGCCGCGCGGTCGCGCGCGCAGCCGCCACTTCTCGGACGACCGCCCCGACGCGCGCCACGGCCAGGCGGGCTTCGAGGACGAGACCTTCGCGGCGGTGGACGCGGTGCGCGCCATCGCGGACGAGGTCGGCGCGCCCATGGCACAGGTCGCCATCGCATGGCTGCTGGCGCAGCCCGCAGTGGGCAGCGTCATCACCGGCATCCGCAACCCCGAGCAGGCGCACGCCAACGCCGCCGCCGCGGAGCTGGACCTCCCGCCCGAGATCATCGCCCGGCTCAGCGAAGAGACCGCGCCCCTGAAGTCGAAACTCGGCTCCAACGCCGACATGTGGCAGAGCGAGTCGCGCATTCGGTAGCGGGGCAGCGCCTGTGCCCTCAGGGCGGCGGTGCGGGTGTGCGCGTCGTGAACCAGCGGCGCGCTCTGCGGGCGACGGTGCGCTTGTCCTCGCGCGGCATGATCGTGAGGCTGTAACCGCCCGAAGCGACCATGGGGGAGCCGGTCACCTCGTAGACCCAGGTGTCGCGCCGTCCGGTCAGCGGATCGATCGGGAGCACGGCGAGATAGGGCCCCGCGCATTCCCCGGCCACCGCAGCCGCGTTGCCGCTGGCGTCCAGCCCTCCCTGCGGCGGCGTGCGGGCGGTCAGGTCCTCGAGCCGCGCGGGGTAGCAGCCGGTGTCGCTCGCGAAGGCCGCGATGGCGATGTCGAGCTGCTGAAGCGCGCTGTCGAGGCGGCTCGCGGCGCGGGTGGCGACCGGGCGGGTGCCGCCGGCCTCCGCCGGCTGCAGCACGCGCACCTGCCCGGCCAGCATCAGCAGCGCCATCAGCCCCGCCGCGGTGGCCAGCCCCTGGCCGATCAGCCGCGACCTGCGCGTGGTAAACGACGCGACCAGCACGAACGCGACCAGCCCGACCGCGACCACGATGGCAATGAAGTGCAGAACGCCGACGAGCGGCCGCAGCTCCGCAGGGAAGCTGCCCAGGTTCGAGAAGATGCCGGGCACCGGCACCACCGCCACGATGCCCAGCGCGCCCAGTAGCACCGTGACCGCGGTCGTCCGGGTGACGGCCCACACCGCCGCCGGCTCCCAGCGCCGGACCTCGCCCGCCATGAGCGTCAGCGCCGCCATGATCCACGCCACTTCCGCACACAGCACCAGCGCGCTCGCCGGCACCACCGACGCGAGCGCGTAGTACGCCGACGCGAGCCAGCCATCGCCCGAGGCGAACGTCGGAGCGGGCGCGCGGGTGCCCACGGCGACCATCACCGCCGCCCAGCCCACGGTCACGCCTGTCCACGCGGCGACCTCGGCCGGCGTCGGCACCGATCCCCCGACCGCCGCGCGCTCGCCCACACCCTCCGCCGACCGCCGGGCAGCCTGCGTCGCCAGCACGATCACCGCCGCCGCCGAGCCGATTGCAGCAACCAGCAGCGCCGGCGGCAGCCCGCGCAGCCCCCCGGGGATCTGTGCCTGCAGGACGATCAGGCCGGCCACGATGAGCACGCACGCGAACAGGATCCACTCGGGCGCGCCGACGCGCGACAGCGGGGAGGGCCGGGACTCGTAATCCGTGGCGGCCCCCGACGCGCGCACTGCCGAGGCGAGCATCACCAGCACCCCGAGGGGCACCACGATCACCGCGACCGTCTGCACGCCGACCGCGGTCAGCAGCGCACCGCCCGCGCCCACCGCCCACAACGCCGTGCGCGGCAGCCACCGCCCGGCGGCCGCCAGCGCGGCGGCAATGACGAAGGCGATCCCCGCGAGCAGCGCCGCCCACGGCGAGCGGGCGAACACATCGCGGATGCTCGCCCGGCGGGTAATGTCCGGCGAGATCGTGGGCGCTCCCTGCCTGCCGAAGGTCAGATCGAGCATCGCGTCGCGCGGCAGGAGCGTCCACAGGCGCGTCGCGGTCGCCATCATCAACTGTGCGTCTTCGCCCTGCATCTCCCAGGCGCCCTCTGCGTAGTCCAGGTGCCGCGCCGGCAGCGCCATCCGCCACACGCCCTCGCAGACCGCGCGCGGCTCGGGGCCGGAGGCCAGCTCGCGGCGCAGCGTGGCCCACGACGTCCCGGGCGGGTAGGCGGCCGCGAAGCGCGGCCACGCCCAGCGGAGCTGGTCGCAGCCGAGGGCGGTCTGCGCGCCGTCGATGACCACCAGCGATAGCGCCGTCAGTTCGGGCGAGCTGGCGCGCGAGATGTACAGAGGATAGACGAGGCGCTCGGCCGGGAAGCGCACGGCGATGGGCGCGAGGTCGGCGACGGTCGGGCGCCCGCGCGCGACCTCCGGCTGCACGCGCAGCGCGACGAAGTACCAGCCGCGGCCGACGTAGTGGCCGAAGGCGTTCGCGGCACCGTCGGGGATGGTGAAGTCGTTGCGCTCGAGCCAGCTCTGCAGGGCCAGGTCGTTGGTGGCCGACAGCACCGCCGCGTCGTAGTCGCCCACGTTCATGCGCCGGTGCACGATCACCCCGTCCGCGACCGCGCCCTCAGCCGCCGACCGCGCCTTCTCACGCGCGCCGGCGGTGGCGAACAGCATCGGGTCCGGCGGCTGCTGGACATCGATCTCGGTGACGGTCCACGGCTGCGTGACGTAGAACAGCCAGTCGATGAAGTCGCGCGAGCCGGGGAAGACGTCGCCGCTGCCGGGAAGTCCAGGTACGGGGATGATCCAGCCGAAGTCCTCGGCCGGGCCGCGGTAGGTGGTCTGCAGGATCAGCAGCTCAGTGCGGTCCTCGAGCCGGATGACGACGCCCTTCTGCGCGTCCGAGGAGACGCCCGTGCGACCCTCGGCCCGCTCGCTCAGCCGCGGGCGCACGAAACCGCCGTCCGCCCGACAGGCCGGGCCGGCGGCCAGGATGACCATGATCGCGATGGCGAAGCTGCGCACTGCGATGCCCCCTCACGTCTATCGTCTTCGCGTGCGCCGGCGGGATGCCCTCCCCATGGTGGAAGTGCCTTCCGCCGCCCTCGCCATTACACGATTTCGCGCGCTACTGTCGGTCCAGCCGCCACGAGTCGGAGGTCATGTTGTTGCCCGCGACCACCCACAGCGCATCGTCGAACACACACACGCTCGCGGCGTGGCGCGGCAGCCAGGGCGTGCCGGGCAGCTCGTGCCAGGTGACGCCGTCCTCGGAGTACCATACGTCATTGCGGTTGCCCCGGCCCTCGTAGCCTTCCATCACCCACATGCGCCCGTCCCAGGCCGCGACCTCGTGGTACTGCCGCGGCTCCCAGGGCGCGGCGTCGGTGTGCAGCTCCCAGTTCACCCCGTCGGCGGTGCTCCACACCTCGTTGTAGAACAGCCGCTGCGGGCGCTCCTCGGTGTCGTAGGTGCCGCCGCCCAGCAACCAGATGCGGCCGTTCAGCACGCAGCTCCCGCCGATCATCCCGCGCTCGCTCCACGGCGCGTGTTCGAGCACGCGCGTCCAGGTGCGCCCGTCCTCGGTGCACCACACGTCGTTGAAGTAGGCCAGCTCCGCAGGGGCGAACTGCGGCAGCGTCTGCCCGCCCATCACCCAGATCTTGCCGTCGAAGGCCACGGTGTGATGCAGCACGCGTGGCCCCCACGGCACGTCGTCGGTGACCATCTGCCAGTTGACACCGTCGTCGCTGACCCACACGTCATTCTGGTAGTGGCCCCGGTTGGCGTCGCCGCCCACGATCCACATCCGCCCGTCGTGCACCACGTAGCCGGCGCAGTGCCGGCCCTCCCACGGAGCCTGAGGGTTCTCCAGCCTCCACGTGCGCCCGTCGGCCGACGACCACACCTCCGAGTTGCAGATCTCCGGGAAATGCTCCCTGTCGTGCGGGTTCCAGCCGCCGAGCAGCCACATGCGGCCTTTAAATGCCAGCAGCCCGGCGCCATCGCGGGGAGCGAACTCCGCCTCCTCGGTCATCGCCGTCCACCGGTACGCCGGTTCCTGCTGTGTGCCCATCACGGTCACCATCCACAGGGCGAGATGCAGTGCGCTGAGCGGGACGGACATCGCTGGTCCCTCCACCTGCCCGCGATATCACGACCGCGGGCGCCCCGGTCCCCCCGGAACGCCCGCGGTTGATGCGACGCTGATGCGGCATCCTCGGTTGCGACACTGCGTCAGTCCTCGTCGTAGCCCACCAGCGGGCGGTACCAGATGTTGCGGAAGCGCACCAGGTCGCCGTGGTCCTGCAGCTCCAGCGGGCCCTCGGCCCCGTGCGGCTCATACTCGGTGACGACCCGGTGCGCGGTGACGCCGCGCAGCTCGCGGTGGTGGTGCAGCACGATGCCGTTGAGGATGACGGTCACGTAGCCGGGCCGCACCAGCGCGTCGCCGTCGAAGCGCGGCGCCTCCCAGATGATGTCATAGACGTTCCACTCGCCGGGCTTGCGGCAGGCGTTGGCCAGCGGCGGATACTGGCCGTAGATCGCGCCGGTGGTGCCGTCGGCGTAGGTCGGGTTGTCGTAGCAGTCCAGCACCTGGATCTCGTACCTGCTCATGAGGAACACGCCCGAGTTCCCGCGGCCCTGCCCCTCGCCCTTGATCTCCTCGGGACAGCGGAACTCCACATGCAGGTGGCAGTCGCCGAACTGCGCCCTGGTGTGAATCGGGCCGGTTCCGGGCACGACCTCCATGTAGCCGTTCTCGACCTTCCAGCCGGCAGGGCCGCCGTCGCGGCTCTCCCAGCCCAACAGGTCGGTGCCGTCGAAGAGGATGACGGCATCCGAGGGCGGCTCGCCGGGCGCCTCCTGGGTGCCGGGCGTGCCGGGCGTGACCACGGGTGGCTGCGGGCGCTTGCCGTCATGCACGTGCCAGTTGGTGCCGGGCAGGATGGGGGTGTCGTCGTAGCCGATCTGCTGAGCCATGGTGCGACCTCCCGTCGCTCCGGGCGCGCTGCCCGGGGGTGTGCGCATAGTGGGGCGCGAGTTCCGCCCGGAGGCGCCGCCCACCTCCCGGCGGTCGGCTCAGTGCGCTTCTCGACTTCTGCGCGCCCTGGTCACGAAGGACCTGGCGCGCCGGGGGCCGAACACACCTTTGATCGCTGAGCGACGCCCCACAGGGAGACTCGACATGGCTTGCAGCGGTAGCACGTTGCTCTTGAGCGCAGCGGCGGTCATCGTCCTCGCCGGCGCCGTGCAGGCGCAGGAGGCCGAGATGCCCCTCACCAACGCCAGCTTCGAGGCCGCGACCGCCGTCACGCCCGGCGAAGACGGCCTCTACCAGGGCTGGACGCTCGGCGATCCGCCGCTGGTGCCCGATCGCTGGACGCTCAACACCGCCTACCTCGGCGCCATCGAGGTGCGCGAGGACGGCGCCTTCGACGGCGAGCGCTACGTGCGCCTGACCGCCGGCGAGCGCGGCAGCCACATCTACCAGGTCCGCAACGACCTCGTGCCCGAGCAGTGGTACCGGCTCTCCGCGCGCATCCGCGGCGGCGCGGCGGTCCTCTACGTCTACGAGTACTACACCGACTGGATGAGTGCGCCCGCCATCGCGCAGGGTGTGGCCGAGGACGAGTGGACCGAGATCTACGGCTACTACCGCCCCGGCGGTGAGGGCTACCGCAACTCGGCCGCGGCGATCGCGGTCCCGACCGGCCGGTCGGTGGACGTGGACGACGTGCGCCTCGAACCGCTGGAACTGCCCGTCGAGGCCGACCTGGGGCCGGACATCGTGCTCGAGACCACGCTGGCGCGCATGACCATCTCGGCGGCCGGGCGGCTCACCAGCCTGGTGGACCTGGCGAGTGGCGAGGAGCTGGCCGCGGGAGACACGCCGCTGGACGTGTTCACGGCCCTGCGCGCGGGGATGAGCGTCCCGGTGCACTCGATCACGCAGGAAGGCGATGTGCTCACCGTGCAGTTCCTCGACCCGGAGGTGCGGGCGCGCATCCGGGCCGAGGCGCGCGAGGGGCACTTCTTCTTCGAGGTGCTCGACATCGAGCCCGCCGACGTCGCGACCTTCACCATCCAGTTCCCGGTACAGCGCCGCAAGAACGTCGCCCCCGCGTTCAACGCGACCTACGACGACCGGTTCGGTCTCTCGCTCTTCGGGACCACCATCAACACCTTCAACTCCGGCGCGGACCACGGGACGACCATCCGCGCCCTGCGCTGCTCGGCCGTGGCCGAGCACGGCATCGCGGGCGCCGGCTTCGCGCTGGTGGTGGCGCCGCGGGACCGCTTCAACGAGGCCATCATGGGCGCCGAGCGCGCCAACGGCCTGCCCTGCCCGATGCTCGACGGCCAGTGGGCGCGCTTCTCGGACATGGCCCGCGAGTCCTATCTCTTCGCAACGCAGAGCACCGAGGCGGACATCGACACGCTCATCGAGTACGCCAGGCTGGGGGGCTTCGGGACCATCATCATCCTGAAGAATGACTGGCTGGCCAACCACGGGCACTACGACATCAACACCGAACGCTACCCCGATGGCCTCGACAGCGTGAAGCGCTTCGTGGACCGCGTGCACGCCGCCGGGCTGACCGCCGGCGTGCACGTCTTCGGCCCGTCGATCTCGCCCAATGACCCATATGTGACGCCGGTGCCGCACGATGACCTCGCCTACGCCCCGTGCCCGCCGCTGGCCGAAGCCATCGACGAGGTGGCGACCACACTCACCCTCACCGAACAGCCGCAGATGCTGCCGCCGGCCACGCCGCGCTCGCGCGCCTACCCCGGGTACTTCCTGCGCATCGGCGACGAGATCATCCAGTACACCGACACTGAGGTGGGGCCTCCGTTCCGCTACGTGGGCTGCACGCGCGGAGTGCTGGGCACCACCGCGACGGCGCACCCCGCCGGCGCCGAGGTCCGGGGGATGCTCAACCAGTGGGGCTTCTTCCTCGTCGATCCCGACAGCGAGCTGGCCGAGGAGGTCACC